>CAZXZI010000032.1:0-25967 GCA_964645165.1 uncultured Ectothiorhodospiraceae bacterium | reverse complement strand
CTTCGCCAGAGCCTGCCCCGCGTAGCGCTTTGGGTAGAGCCTGCCCCGCGTAGCGTTTTGGACATTCCGGCGATGGCCGGAACAAAAACGCGGAGCGCGTTGAAAGCCGCAGGCGGCCCGAAGGATGAGCGTAGCGAATAATCCAGTGATTCCAACGACATTCTAGATTCCGGCCTTCGGCGGAATGACGGAAAGTTAATAGGACAGTGAGTGAATATATGATTCAAAAACACGCGGGCTTATTTTCTGAAAAGGCTAAAGGACTAATACCAGTGAACGGCAAACACGTGTACCGAGCCCGAGATAACCAAAATAAAAATAAGGGGAACATGAAAAATACGCCAACCCACTAACAGCCGTTCGTAAAAATGCAACTGCCCAATCTTGATCAGGGCATTGACATGCTCACGCAAAATACGTTTTTCCTTGGCAAACTCAGCGTGATAAGCCAGCTTATCCCAGTGCTGTTCTGCAGCGCGTTGTTTTAACATCACGGAAATATGTCGAATCCCATCAACATAACATGTTGCTGCCCTCGCACGTAACGCAAAAAACCGTGACGGTAAGTGAAAGATTGATTCCGGCATATTCACCACCAACATGGTCAACACCGTCAGGGATTTATTGATGGCATCTGCAGCCTCACCATGATACGTCTGCATGGATGCGGCCATGCGTTGTTCTGTTTTGGCAATGGCCAATAGCCGACCATGAACCCGATAACCAATGCGCGTGTAAATATAGCGCCCAAAAATACCACTGACGATGATGCACAACATAGAGATTAGCGCGACGGAGCTATTCAACGCTTTCATGGTGAAAGAACTGTGAAAAATAATCAGCACTGGCCCCAGCACCCCCATGGCTAAGTGCGCATAGTACCAGCCACCCAGATCGCCCAGCTTTTTCATAAAACCCATGCGCTTGCGCATCGCATACAGCAAGGTGGTCAACAGCATAATGCCGCCGTACAGGCCCATGTTGTACACAAGATCGCTATCGGAGTGAAAATAGCGTTGATCCCAGTTCATCCAGGCTGCAATAACAATGGCCGTAATGGTCAACAGAATGGTCAGCACCATGCGGGATTCGGATTTTGAACGAGCCTCATTACCACTCGCCATAAACGAGGGATAGCGCGCCTCAAGCAGCTTGACGGCAGAAAATTCAATCTGCTCAGGGCTAAGCGCCAATTCCTGCTTTTCAGCTTTGCGGTCACTCATCGCCGTCGCACCTGTTGCAAAAGAGGTTCCTTTCATCAGAACTTACGACTGTTTGTTTCGTACCCACATTGAACACGGCTATCACTACTACGACCCCATACCTCTGTTCCTGCATAAGCTACACGCTTCATTTTAATTAAGACGCTTTAGCTGATAAATCCGCAATGCGCTTTTCAAGACCGGAACGCCGGTTATCTGTCACGGGCATGCTATCCACTGCCTCTTGCCACTGTTTCAATGCCGCATCGTGGTCACCCAGACGGATGAAAGTGTCACCTAAATACATGGCGACAAGATATTGTTTGATGTCGCTACTAGACGTTAGTTCCTCCAGCAAGGTCTTAGCCTCTTCGAGCCCTTCCTTGTTGTCGCGCGCACTTAAAATAGAAGCCAGCACCAGCTTGGCTCTGGCGTGATCTGGGTCCTGCTTCCGCGCTGCGCGCGCCTCTTCCATAGCCTTATCGCCCAGCCCCAGTTCATTGTAGGTTTGCGCCAATAGCAGGCGATTGCCCATATTGGCAGGTTCCGCTTTTACCTTTTCTTCCAATCGCCCAAGCAGACTGCCAAGATCCGGTGCCTGTAACCGACCCGGCGCACCGGCTTTTTTGGCCGCGCCATCGGGTTTACCCAACACAGGCACCGAGAATTGGCGCACGATGCGCGGCAATTCACCCCCTGTTTTTGCGGGCACCGAGCCGGATGCAGTTGCCTCAGGCTCCGCCTTTTTTCCGGCAGGTGCCTGAATGCCGGTAGTATTCGTGGTGACAGAGGCAATATCGGGTCTTTGTCGGGATTGCTCGGACATCATCACAAACATCAACACCACCGCAATGATCAAAATGATACTCGCGGGATGACGTAACCAGGTAATAAAAGAAGATTGTGTGCTCATTGCTAGGTAATACTCCGTGAAAAGCCCTTGTTGATCAACAATTGAACAAGCTCAATGGGCAAAATGGCGTGCTTCCGTGCCTGACAGTAGCGCTAGGACATCATTGTATCCTCCAGCCTCCGGTGTTTGTCAATGCACGATAAGAGCATTGCAATTAGCCTTAAGCAACGATATGTTTGTTTTCCAAGTGATTGATTTTCTTTGCGCGACTGGCAGCATCAAGGAATTGACACGGAAAAAGCCAATAATAAAAACGTCCGTGTTAATATTCGCGCTGTCGAATAATCAAGCAGTCACTTATCATTTTTTTGGTCGCAGATAACGGAATATGGAAGAACACTCTGAGTTTCTCACCGACATACTGTATCTTTTGTCTGTGGCGGGCGTGGAAAATGCCCAAGGTGTATTGGTCTTTTTGGTACCCATTGTCCTGGCATGGTTTATTTACCGAAGAGTAAAACGCAAGCGGGATAACCGCAGTAAAGCTATTCTGCTCGATGCTAAGCAAGCCGGCCTCAGCGACGCCCCTACCTCCCTGCACCCCATTATTGACCACAACCTTTGTTTGGGCTGTGCAACCTGCGTTGACGCCTGCCCGGAAGGTAACGTTATCGGTGTGATCCGAGAGAAAGCGCATCTCATCGATCCCAGCCACTGCATTGGCCACGGCGCGTGCAAAACGGCCTGTCCCACGGATGCCATCACCCTGGTCTTGGGGAATGAAAAACGGGGCGTCGACATCCCCACCTTAAATCCTAATTTTGAAACCAATGTGCCGGGGCTGTTTGTCGCCGGCGAACTGGGCGGCATGGGACTGATTCGTAATGCCATAGAACAGGGTCGGCAGGCGATGGAAAGCATTCGCAAAAGCGTTGAAAGCAATCAGGCAAACGTGCCCTATGACGTGGTCATTGTGGGCGCCGGACCCTCAGGATTTTCAGCGTCGCTGGATGCACACCAACATAATTTACGCTACGTCACCGTTGAACAGGAAACCTTGGGGGGCACCGTGGCACACTTTCCGCGTGGCAAAATAGTGATGACAGCTCCCGTACTGCTGCCCATCGTTGGGCAAGTCAAGTTTGGTGAAACGACGAAAGAAAAACTGATGGAGTTTTGGCAGGGCGTTGAAAAACAGACTGGGGTTCGCCTAAATTGCCAGGAACGAATGGAGTCCATTGAAAAAACCAGCGATGGTTTTATGGTCACGACTTCAAAGGCCACTTACCATACTAAAAACGTTCTGCTCTCCATCGGCCGCCGCGGCACCCCGAGGAAACTGGGGGTTCCCGGAGAGGAGCAATGCAAGGTAGTTTATCGCTTAAATGATCCCGCCGAGTATCGCAATAAACATGTGCTCATTGTCGGCGGCGGCAATAGTGCGTTGGAAGCTGCCATTACCATCGCTGACGAGCCTGGTGCCACCGTCACCCTTTCATATCGTAGCGGAGCCTTTGCCAAGGCCAATCCCAAAAATGTCGACAAAGTCAGCGCCTCTGCTGCGGCTAAAAAGATGAGCGTGCTACTCAAATCCACCGTGAAAGAAATCACCAAGAACCAAGTCGTGATAAACGCAGAAGAGGGTGAAATCAGCATCGAAAATGACGCAATCATTGTTTGCGCGGGAGGGGTTTTGCCAACACCCATGTTAAAATCACTCGGCGTGGAAATCGAAACTAAACGTGGCACTGCCTAAACAGTTACCACTAAACGTAAACCCAAGTCTTTCCTCACCGTACTAGCCGACAAACTATAACTGTCCCACTTTTTTCAGCGCCGCTTCGCGGGCTTTCTTTCGTCTGGCTTTCTTGCTCCATGGCAGTATCGGCCAAAACAAGACAAAAATAATCGACAAAATCACGACGGGGTGAGCAAGCCATGCCGGTAAACCATTTTGCTCCAGCCGCGTACCTAACCAACCTTTTTCCGGAATTAAATTCCGTTCGGCCAAACGTGGCTGCAGATTGTCCGCTAGCGATGTTGCTTCTATATTGCCCGTTTGCGCCGCACGCCGATACCATTTAATCGCTTCCGCGAAGTCACGTTTTACGCCCCAACCATTTTCATAAGTTTTCCCCAAATGAAAGGCAGACCGGCCATCATCAACCAAAGCACGCTCAAGATACCAACGTACGGCAAGTGAAATTCCCTGCTGCGCGCTACCGTTACCATCACGGATTTCATTCATCATATTCTTTGCCACCAAATGGCCGTGCCTTGCGGCTAATACTAACCATTTTTTGCCCGCAGGCTCATTACGTTTCACACCAATACCGTACAACAGTGAAATACCCATTCGATATTCTGCATCGGCAAAATGTTGTTTTGCCGCTTTGCCGTACCATTCCATTGCCTGCTTTTTATCCGTCGGCAATTTAATCCCTAATTCGTACATTCTGCCTAAGTTATATTGTGCATTAGCCAAACCTTTTTCGGCCTGCAACCGGATAGTGGCGATATTGCCACGCAGCAATGTGCGATTTTCTTCTAATGTAGCATCGCCCATAAATGCAGGTACATCACTACCAATGCGTTCCAGTTCAACATCATTGGTAAAACCCGGTTTCATTGGCCCTTGTATACTTCTCTCCACACGTCGTTCGCGCAGAGTCGTTTCATCTTTTTGTTTCTTCGCACGTTGAGCTTGCTGTCGACCTTTACGCAATAAGGACTGCAACACAGGAATTGCTTTGCGCTCGTTTTTCAAATAACTGGCACGCACTTTCGACATCACGGAAGACACCGATAATTCAGCGGGAAAATCATCCGAGAACAACAAACGATTCATTTTTTTGGCCAGCGGTTGATTTTGCTCTGCAGCTTTGCGGATCCATTTCTCGCCCTTGATATTACTTTGACTCGCGCCCAGCCCCAGGTAATAAAGCATGCCTAGTCGCAACTGCGCATTCTTATCGCCCTGCTCTGCCGCAGCCCGAAACCAGCGTACTGCTTTTCTATTATCAACCTTTACGCTCCAACCCGTTTCGCACATCACCCCAAGGTTGTACTGAGCCTCCACATCGCCCTGCTCGGCCTGTTCCTTAAACAGCGCAAATGCTGATGGTGTTTTATCGAGATCAACCTCGGGATGATCGCCTTCGGCTCCCGCCATTGAACAAAATAAAAGCTGAAACGCCACAATAGAGCAGACCAAAAGCAGGCGGATATTTGTAGACGGTTTACGATAAAAATGACACATTCTGATTTTACTCAACACCTTGAATTCTTTGCCTGTTTTGGTGAACGCCCGTAAAATGGACATCATAGCCGCCCACACAACGGTTTTCGGCCGCGCGGATTTGCAGTATAAGTGGGCTGGCGACCCTGCTCAACACGCAAGCAACGCCGAACCATTCCAAGGAATCAACACAGCACGATGCATTCTCCAATGACCTGCCACAAGAAACGTCAAACACTCCCACCACGACTCACTCTCCTGCTGGCACTAGTGTCAATGCTGTTGGCTTCAACGGGCATCCACGCCAAGCTGCCCACCGACCAATCGAAAACCCAGCTTTTTGCCAGCTGGACCGAGCTGATGTATGCCGCCTGGCGAGGGCAGCCTTCAACGGTGATCCAGCTACTCAAAAAACCACACCATATTGATGCTACAGATGAGGATGAGCGTAGCGCTTTAATCTACGCCGCATGGAATGGTGACCAAAAAGTTATTACGGCTTTTCTAGAAAATGGTGCCGCCATTAATCTTCGTGACAAGGATGGCTTGTCTGCACTCACCTGGGCCGCAAGGCGGGGGAGACTCAACGCCACCAAACTATTGCATCAAAAGGGCGCGCAAATTGATGCTCAGGATAATCAAGGTCGTACACCATTAATGTGGGCCGTGCTAATGCGTCAACGCCCGGTAGTGCGCTACCTGTTGGAAAATCACGCCAACCCCAATATTAAGTCCAGAGGCGGAGCCACCTCGCTCAGCATTGCCGCCAGCCTTAATTACCAACGTGTCGCACAGCTTTTGTTGAAGTACGGTTCCGCCATCAATGCCACTGATAAACAAGGGCATTCCGTATTGTGGTTTGCGGCTGATAATGGACAGCTTGTTTTATCCAAGCTGCTGGTGAAAAATGGCGCTGACATGGATGTCGCTGACAAACACGGGCAAACGCCCCTAATGCGCGCCATCAAAGGCGATTACCAGGAACTTGCGTTGTGGCTGATCAATCGTGGTGCCGACATCCGCAAAGTCAGCAATAAAGGCAATACTGCTGTGCACTTCGCCGCCATGCGCGGAAATTTTAAGGTGCTGCAAACATTACTTGATGCCGAAGCCAATGTCGATGACGCCAATGCCACTGGAAACACACCTTTGCAGCTTGCCGTAAAAGGTGGCTTTCAAAAAACCACCGATCTTCTGTTGCGCAACAACGCCGACCTAACCCATGCGAACTTACTGGGTGATACGGCCGCCGCCATTGCGAAAAATGAGAAACATAAAAAGATCACTGCCCTCATCAAAACCTACGCAGATTCTAATCCAAGCCTACTGGATAAACTCTTTTTGAAATAAGCGCAGTAAATATTTACGTTCAAATGAAGACTAAAAATCGTCATCATCGCTGGACCTAGTAACACCTGCGGCAGACATCAGCGCCTCTTCAATGGCATCTGGTGCGCACATAATTTTAAAGAAACTGTTAGCACCCATCATTTTTAAATCCGGGAAGTTGATCGCAATACGAAAACGGGCGTAGAGCGCATAGACTTTTTTACCCGACACCAACATCTCGTAAGGCAAATGCGCTGTGGAACGCACAGGTTTGAAATCGATGTTGCCCATGACAAATTTGTCACCGCTGCAATCGTTGGTCAAATGAACACCAAACACGGCTTCATCCTTGCCCGGCACATCAATGCGATACACTTTGGAAACACCGCCTTTTTTGGCGGCCAGTGATTTCTCTACCATCGACACTGCCTGATCATAGGATTTATATTCCGCCAACACGCTGGGATCATCAAAATATTCCATGCCGAACATGTAGTGGTATTCGCGGATATCCTCCGGCTCAAGACCTTCTGCCGGGCCGTATTGCTTCATTGAACCCAGGGCACTTTTTAATTTATCGGCCGTCGTTTGCAGACTGGCTTTCATACGATAAGCATTCGCCATGTACACCGGGTTGGTGTAAGCCACCTGCACCTCGTCGCCCACCTTGGTGACAGACACACGCTGCCCGGCGGCATAGCCACCAAATTCAGATTTGGCCGCCGCGTTCTTCAATGCATCGGACGTTACGACCAAAATGCTTGCATTATCGTAAGGTGAATACTCACCCACCAGCTCAAAGCCCGCGTCAGCCAGTTTCGATTTCACAGCACTCACCGTTGCTGCCACATCACCCGAGCCCGTCGATGCCAACACAAAGGGCATGAGTTTTTCTGCCGCCTGTATCAGACTTGCCGCACTTAGCAATAAACCAGCAAGCAATACCACATGAAGTTTTTTAATAAACATTTACACAATCTCCATAAACAAAATCAATCATATTTCGGGCAAATAAAAAGGGGCGTGAAATTCACGCCCCTTTTTATTTGCTTACGTCATAAAATTACGTAATTACAGGTCCCAACCGTAGGCAACACCAATGGCATTCTGAGACATCTTAGTGTCAACCTCAGCCCCGGTAAAACCTCCATTAAATGCGGGAGGAATGGAGCCAGAACCTTTAACCTCCTTCTCGAAGGCATGCATATACATAAAGGTCAATTCGGCGCCATTAGCCAAGGTCTTGGTTGCACCGAAGGTCAGGTGATTTTCCACAACGCCCGGCGCCAGGAAATTAAAGAACGTCTCGGACTCTGGAATTGGTTGACTTCCATGGTTAAAACCAGCGCGCAAGACTAGATCATTCTGATATTGCCATGAAAAACCCAGTTTATAGACCGTCATGTCTTCCCATCCAAAACCCGGGCCATTGTCACCACCAAGGCACTGCGACTGATCAGTTCCACCTAACGCGGGGCAATTAAGGAGATTCGGAGTCAGAGGGTTGTTGATAGATGTCACGTCACTGTAATAAATCTTTGTTACATCGAAGGCTACGGTTAACGCTGGCGTCGCCGTCACTGCCACTCCTAACCCCAAGGTTGCAGGAATATCAAAATCGCCCTGCTCTGCAAACAAATCGGAGTATTTATCAAACTCACTCATGTCTGCTTTACTCGTATACGATGCACCCACTGTTAATATCTGTGAAACTTTACCGGTCCAGCCAAGGCCGATACTAAAGCCAGTTGAGGAATCATAATCACCACTGGTGATATTATCGCCAGTGCCATCAGCTGCAAAACCTGCAAAATTATCGAGCCCTTGTGCCTTAAAACGCTGGTAAATCGCATTAAGCGTAATACCCACAGAGTGATCTTGATTTAGTTTCATCGCAAAAGTGGGAGAAATATAAAGCTGAGCTAAGTCTATCCCTGGTTTATCGTTGCTGCTTCCGTTGTATAAACCAAACACCTTGTTGTAGTCCGTGTTCATGCCACCACGGCCAACCACGGTCAGCCCAAAAGCCATATCGTTACCCAGTTCACGGTTGTAGCCGAATTCGGGGATCAGGAAGATAGAAGTCTCATTCCCGTCATAGGTTCCGTTAACGCCTGGTGCAACGCTACCCGAAACTTTTGATTCACGATCCGGCCGAAACAGGTTAAGACCAAAGTCAATACGGTTACCGGTCAAGGCGGCAGCAGCCGGATTCGTTGCAGAGGCTAATGAATCCTGCGCCATCGCAATACCTGCACCACCCATACCCATGGATTTCATACCAATGCCATGACCAAAATAACCATTTGTCGCCATTGCCGACATCGGCGCACACAACGCTGCCGTTACCGCCACTGCCAGTAGATTTTTTGTTGTTCGCTTCATTACTGCCTCCGATTACACTTTGTTACGTGTTGATTAACACATGCCCATGCAAAAACTGCGTCCATATTGTGATCGTGCCCGCTTCCTGTCAACACCGAATATAGACGAATTATTAAATAAGCGTATAAACAATTTATTAGTTGTTATATTCAGAATATTATTAATTTATTATATTTATAGAATTGAATGACACACGCTACTTTAGGATAATCCTGACACCATTATGTTAATTTTTATGCTGTAATAGCCAACACATTTTGAACATATGTGGAGCGCACTGATAATGAACTCGCAGAACACATCTTGGATACTCAATCATCGCAGCTTACAAACGGGCGTTCTGCTGTGCTGTAGCGTGCTGGCTTTCCCTGCCATGGCGTCCGGCTTTCGATTACCTGAGGTTTCAGTCACCGGAACAGCATTATCCAACGCCCTGGTGGCCAATCCTGATTTGCCGGGCGCGTTGCCTTACAATCCAGCGGTGATGGCCTTTCAAAAACAGGGGGAGCTCATCGTTGGCACGGTGATCGTTCAACCAGACATCAGTGTTGCTCAGTCGGGTAACTCCGCACGTAGTCAGGGTAAAGACACTATCCCTATCCCCAATATGTTTGTCACCAGTCACATCAACGATGCCTGGACATGGGGCGTGGGAGTTAATGCGCCGTTTGGTTTGGAAACGCAATGGAAACCCGGTACCTTTCCTATATTCGCTAGCGTAGCGACGACTCTTGGCAATCCTGCAATTGCCGGGCTGGAGCCTGAGCACAGCAGAATCGAAATGCTGAACGTAAATCCCAACGTGACATACCAACTAGGCAATACCAGCATTGCGTTGGGTATCGACAATTACCAGATCCGTAGATTAATTTTTAATACACAATCCGTCTCTATCACCGGTAGCGGACAGGATCACGGCTGGAACATCGGTCTTCTGCATGCGCAAAATAATTGGAGCGTGGGGCTGTCGTATCGTTCTAGCGTAAAGGTTGGTGTCGACGGAACCGTTGGAGTCACCGGCATCCCGGCAACGGACAGGCCTGCCAAGGCGGAGTTGGAATTCCCAAGTCTGCTACAGGCCGGTGTCCGCTACAAAATGGATGATTCGCTGGCAATCGAGCTTGATGTTGAACATACCGGTTGGAGCAGTTTTGACACCATCAAAATCACACATTCAGGGACGGCTCCCATCAGCAGTCCGATTTCAAGTAAAAACGATTGGAGGGACGCTACGGCTTATCGGCTGGGCGCAACCTACGAGCTATCTCCCACTAACCAATTACGCTTTGGCTACTCCCTTGACGAAACCCCGGGCAACGATAACTTTTTTTCCGCCCGGGTTCCGGGCAATGACAGACAAACAGTCAGCCTGGGCATCGCTCACAAACAGGCGGACTGGACTGTCGAATTTTCCTATATGTACGTCAAGGCCGACGATCGAAAAATCAACTCCTCGACCAGCTTCCAGACAGGCGTCATCGGAGGCAACACTGACCCCAACGGGACCGATGCCTATAACGGCACCTATGGGCTATCTGCCCATCTATTTGGCGTGGGCGTGAATACGCATTTTTAGATGCGCCATAGCAGCAAATACAAAACATAAAAAAAGGGTGATCCACGAGGATCACCCTTTTTTTAGGTCATTGATTACTCGATCAGATAAACAAGCAAATATCTGATTCACCGGCAAACTCGAAGAAGGTGGCGGCACCACCATATTCAATGCCATCGAGGAAATCGCTAGGACTGAATTCGAATAAATCCACGGTCATCTGACAGGCGATCAATTTCACTTCCGCTTCAATGCAAAGTTCACGCAACTCTTCCAAGCTAGCGACCCCTTTGGATTTCATCTTCTGCTTCATCATCACTGTCATCATTGACTGCATACCCGGCAGCGCTTGCAGCATCACCGGCATGGGCATGGGCATGGGCATTCCAGGATTACCAATGGACGTCACTTTCATGTCCATCTTTTTGCGTAGCAGTTGCAGGCCGTAGAAGGTACAGAAAATCTGTACTTCATAACCCAGCGCCGCCGCCGTAGAGGCCAGGATGAAAGGCGGATATGCCCAGTCAAACGAACCCTTGGTTGCAATAATTGCCAATTTTTTTTCAGACATCACACACCTCCTACATCGCTACGTCAGAGAATTGCTCAGTTCTTTTTCATCAAAAAGTAGAACTTACCGCCTTCTTCGCGAGAGTCAGTTAATTCATTTCCGGTCTGCTTGGCAAATGCCTCAAAATCTTTCACTGCACCAGGATCGGTCGCAATAATATGTAGCACCTGGCCGGCGCTCATACCGCCTAATGCCTTTTTCGCACGCAGGATAGGAAGAGGGCAGTTCAGGCCGGATGCGTCCAGTTCTGTATCAAAGTTTGCCATTAGTTAAGCTCCTTAAAATGATCAATAGTTCAAAAAGAATAAATGCGAGTAAAACACTGTATTAGCATACAATTGTCAACTTATATTCCAATGTGGCCAAAAAAGCAACCCGCCGCTAAACGGATTCTTTACCAACTGAGGGTACTGTAGCTGGCTTTGGCCAAGGTTCAACCTGAGCGGGACTACGCCGAATACCCTCACGCCAAAAGAGAAAAACCAACAGAATACGAACCTTACCGCCTGCTTACCTGTCCATACCCCTGTCTTTAACGGCCATGTCGGACATTTTTTGCGCGAATGTAAGATAATTGTTTGCTCAGGACACTAAACGTTACACTGCCCCATGGACACACAGGCGAATATGCATCCCGTGAAATTCCCATTGCACTCGAGCAAACTGCTTGCTGCACGCCTGTTGTTGGCTAGCCTGTTTTTGGGCTGCCTGTTGGCTTTTGGCCTGATTTTGCCCACGAGTTCAACGGCCGGTGACCTCTCCGCCCAGTTACCCGATATCGGTAAAGCAGGGACTTCTGTGCTCTCTCCCCGCGAAGAGCAGCAGCTCGGGCAGGAATTCATGCGCAGTGTGCAACAAAGCCTGAAACTGGTGGATGATCCGCCAATCGTGGCCTATTTGCAGGGGCTAGCCGATCGACTGGTGGTCTCTTTGCAGCAAACTCATCAGCCGATTACCGTCTTTCTGGTGAACGATCCATCCATCAATGCTTTTGCCGGACCCGGTGGTTACATTGGCATTCACACCGGCCTTCTGCTGACCGCACACAATGAAGGAGAGCTGGCCTCCGTACTGGCACACGAAATCGCCCACGTTACCCAACGACATCTGGTGCGCGCCTTTGAGGCCAATAGTCGCATGACCCTTCCTACCATGGGGGCATTGATTGCCGCCATCGTGCTGGGCGCCAACAACCCACAGGTTAGCGAAGCTGTGCTTGCCACCACCATGGCCAGCAGCACCCAGCAGCAGCTGACTCATTCCCGAAGTAACGAGCAGGAAGCGGACAATATCGGCCTCGACCTTATGGCCAATGCGGGATACGACCCACGCGCCATGGTGGCCTTTTTTGAAGTACTGCAGAATAGTCAGCGACTGACAGAGTCCGCCGCACCGGAATTTATGCTCACCCACCCACTCACCCTGGGGCGTATTGCCGATGCCCGTAATCGAGCCGAACAATATCCTGTAAGCACTAGTCCTCAGGACAACACCAGCTTCGAACTTATGCAGGCGCGCACCAGTGTGCTCGGCGAAGGCAAACAGAACCCGGCAACAACAGTCTCTTTGAAAAAATCCAGCTGGACTGCCCTGGCAAGCCAGTATTTCGACGCCCTCACAGCCGCCGAAAAAGGCAATTTCAAACGAGCCCGAATCACCCTGCAAAAACTCACCCGACAACACCGCCACCGCGTGCTGTTCCCCTACAGTGCAGCACAGACCGAACTTGCCGATTATCGACCACAGGCTGCCAAAGCAATTTTGAGCCAGGCGCTGACCCTGTTCCCCGGTAACCTGTCGTTAATCGAACTCGACGCCGATGCCCTGCTCCGCCTGAAACAAGCCCAGCCTGTTATGGATATGCTGAAAGTGGCACTGCGCAAACACCCGGAGCACTATCGTTTTTACCCGCTCTACGCCAAAGCCGCCAATGCCCTCAACCAGAAAGCCGAAGCCTATCGGGCACTTGCCGAATGGCAGTATGCAAAGGGCAACCTGTATCAGGCCGTGGACTATTTGACACAGGCGCTGCGTGCACCAGGCATCTCTCCTTATGATCGCCTTACCCTGCAAGCACGACAGGAAATGGTAAAGGCCGAAGCCAAACAGCTTGAACAACCGGTCAAACAAACGACAGAAGACCACCTAAGCAGGAACAATATTTTGACGCTTTCCCCATAATATCCATTTTTTTTCGCCCCAACGGTTGTGCTATCTGGTCATTCTGTTATAAAAGTTCACTGTTTATTGTGATTCAGCCAATGAATCGACTGAGAAGCGATGTTGCTTGTTTGTCTTGACGGTAAAAGCGCAAACAAGTGGCTCTGCTAAACAACAGCAGAAACTAAATAAATAGAACAGAACAATAACTTAAACCGTTGAAGGAGGAAGCAGCGATGCGGAAAACCGCGAGAAGTACCCTAGCGGCAGCCGGCGCCCTGGCAATTGTAATGGGAAGTTTTTCATTCGCCCCAAGTGTTGCCAGTGCAGATGGAGCGTCAGCTATCGACGAAGGCAAGAAGATCGCCTTTCATCGTAAAAAAGGTAACTGCCTGGCATGCCACAAAATTGCCGGCGGTAAACTTGCTGGTAACATCGGCCCAGCCCTGGTCAATATGAAGGCACGTTTTGCCGATAAAGCAAAACTGCGCGCAAAAATTTATGACGCAACTGTTACTAGTCCCAACACCATTATGCCTCCTTTTGGTAAGCATAAAATCCTTAGTAAGAGTGAGCTGGACAAGGTCGTAGAATTTATCTACTCCCTATAACAACTCACACTTCATATTTTCAAAAAAAGCTAGAAGGAGATATTACCATCATGAAACGTAGAACCTTCCTAAAAGGCACCGTTGCCAGTGGAATGCTTGGCGTTGCCGCAAGTGCTGGCTTGCTGGCGCCCCGCATGGTACTGGCTGCATGGTCTGAATCTGCATTTGGTGCCAAAAATATTGATGATGCACTTGACGCACTGCTGGGTAGCACGACTACTGCAGAAAGTGGCGACATCAAAATCAAAGCACCTGACATTGCTGAAAATGGCGCTGTGGTTCCTATCACCATATCAACCGGTATGGCTGCGGAGTCCATCAGTGTTTTGATCGCTAAAAACCCCTCACCTTTGGCCTGTAGTTACGCCTTGGGCGGTAGCACTCTGGGATTTGTCTCTACCCGCGTGAAAATGGGAAAAACGTCCGACTTGATCGCAGTGGTCAAATCTGGCGGCAAACTCCATAGCGCGAAAAAGACAGTCAAAGTCACCATCGGTGGCTGCGGCGGTTAACCGCACCTGATTTGTTACCAATTTAACATTAGAGGATAAATAGAATGGCTAAGAAGAAGATTCGTATCCGCGCCAAGATGAAAGGCGACGTAGCGGAAGTCAAAGCCCTGATGAGCCATCCAATGGAAACCGGCTTACGCAAGAACAAAAAGACTGGCAAAAAAATCCCAGCCCACTTCATTAAAGAAGTTGTCTGCGAACACAAAGGGAATAAAGTCATGGTCGCCTCCTGGGGTGTTGCCGTGTCCAAAAACCCGTACCTGTCTTTCAAGTTTAAGGGTGCTGCCAAAGGTGACATGGTTAAAATAAGCTGGAGCGACAACAAAGGCGAGACTGCCTCTGCTGATGCAAAAGTTGGCTAACCCATTGGTTGATAAATACAATAATCTATTACCAGCTGCCCCCGGTAGCTGTAGTAATAGACGGATGGAGGAGCAACAATGAAAAAACTGCTTTTGATTACAGCAGCGATTAGCGTCTTAGGGACACCGCTGATCAGTCAAGCGAGTCCGCAGGATGACTTGAAGGCATTTAGAGGGTATTTCATGGAGCGTTTCCCAAATGTTCCGCTGGAAGAGTTCGCCAATGGTGTATATGCCGTTAACTCTGGAGCACGTGAGCAATGGGAGGCGATTGAAGAATTCCCTCCCTATGAAATTGCGATTGAGGAAGGTGAAGAGATGTTCAACACACCTTTCAAAAATGGCAAAACCTACGCAAGCTGCTTCCGTAATGGTGGTATTGGTGTCAAAGGTGACTATCCCTACTTTGATGAAGCACAAGGGCGTGTTGAAACCTTGGAATCGGCAATCAACGAATGCCGCACCAAGAATGGCGAAAAACCGCTGAAATGGAAAAAAGGTAAGATTGCCTCCATCTCCGCGTATATGGCTTTCACAACACGTGGACAAAACATCGATATCAAGATTCCTCACGATCAACGCGCAGTGGATGCTTACGAAAATGGTAAGCGCTTCTTCTACGCACGTCGTGGTCAATTAAACATGGCCTGTGCTCACTGTCATGTTGACAATGCAGGTAACAGGATTCGTGCAAACACCCTGTCACCCGCGCTGGGACAGCCCTCTCACTTCCCAGTTTATCGTTCGAAATGGGGTGAGTTAGGTACCTTGCATCGTCGTTTTGGCGGCTGTAACAAGCAAGTACGTGCATTGCCGTTCAAGGCACAACATGAGCAGTACCGTGATCTTGAATACTTCCTCACCTTCATGTCCAACGGTATTCCGTGGAACGGACCAGGTGCTCGTGAGTAAGTTGTCCTACTAATCGGACAAGCAACAAATGAAAGGCCCGGCTAGCGATAGTCGGGCCTTTTTTACTTTTGGCTTAGGACACTCTCAATCTCCCAAGCAGTGGACAGAAAGCATCAACCAACTTTTATTCTGAATATTGAATATATTTTACAAACGTTATCGATCAAACAGAAATGCTCCAGACAAAATGTCCTCTCGGCACTGGATATTTTTTTGTTCTATACCCCTTATGGATAAGTGTTATGGCCAAATTATTCAGTGTAAAATATTCGGTCAGACAAAAGGGCTCCAACGTATTCCATCAGGCGATGCATCGACCTCAGTTGATTGAGAGCGCATCAACACAACTTGAATACAAAAAACAATTTGGACTCCCGTGAACCGAAAAAGCAACAAATACAGTACGCAAAACACGAGAGTGGGCAGTGGCCAGCGAACCACTAGCAAATTGCTGCTATGAATTTTAAAAAAAGCCCCAGGAGTTTTTAGTATGAATATCTCTCGCCGAGAATTTCTACAAATGTTAGCCGTCGCAAGCGCGGCAGGCATTCAATTGCCCGGACAAGCTGCCACGAAAGGCAATGTATCTGAATCAAAATTGTACGATTTGCCAAGTTACGGCAACGTGTCTTTGCTGCATTTCACTGACTGCCACGCGCAGCTCATGCCCATCTGGTTTCGTGAGCCCAATATCAACATCGGCGTCGCTGGCATGAAAGGCAAGCCCCCACACCTGGTGGGAAACTATTTTCTCGCCCGTTACGGAATTAACCCAAACACCCCACAAGCGTATGCCTTCACCTATTTGAATTTTGTAGAAGCGGCAAAAAAATACGGCAAGGTCGGCGGTTTTGCGCACATGGCCACCCTGGTGAAACATATCCGTGCACAACGCCCCGATTCATTATTACTAGATGGCGGTGATACCTGGCAGGGTTCTGCCACCTCATTATGGACCAACGGCCAAGACATGGTAGATGCCACCAAGTTGCTCGGTGTTGACGCCATGACCGGACACTGGGAATTCACCTTTGGTGCCAAGCGCGTCAAAGAGATCATCGAAAAAGATCTCGAAGGTCACATGGATTTCCTCGCGCAAAATGTTATCGATAACCAGTGGGAAGAAGACGTTTTCAAACCTTACGTCATCAAAGAGATAAACGGTGTACCCACCGCCATCATCGGTCAGGCCTTTCCGTACACCCCCATCGCCAATCCGCGCTACATGGTTCCCGATTGGAGCTTTGGCATTCGTGACGACAAGATGCAGAAAACCGTGGACGCCGCACGTGGTGAAGGCGCACAAGTTGTGATTATGCTTTCTCACAATGGCATGGACGTAGATTTAAAAATGGCCAGCCGTGTACGTGGTATCGATGCCATCATGGGCGGTCATACCCATGACGCCATACCAGAACCCGTGGAAGTCAAAAATGCCGGTGGCACAACGCTGGTGATTAACTCAGGCTCCAACGGAAAATTCCTCAGCGTGCTGGACTTCGACGTACGCAAAGGCAAGGTACGAGGCTACCGTTATAGCCTGTTACCGATTTTCTCCAACTTGTTAGAGCCCGATGCTGCCATGTCAAAGCACATCGAAAATGTCCGCAAACCCTTCAAAGAAGAACTTGAAGAAGAACTGGGTACCGCTGATGAATTGCTCTATCGTCGCGGCAATTTCAATGGTTCTTTTGACCAATTGATTCTCGACGCCTTGATAGATGATCAGGATGCCGATCTTGCTTTCTCACCTGGCTTCCGCTGGGGTGTCAGCGTTATGCCAGGCGAACCCATTACCTTTGAACACGTCATGTCACAAACCGCAATCACTTATCCCACGGTCACCCTCAACCGGTCCACCGGCGAAAACATCAAGCTGATTCTGGAAGACGTAGCCGACAATCTCTTCAACACTGACCCTTATTATCAACAAGGTGGTGACATGGTACGTGTGGGTGGGCTGAAATTCAGTATCGACCCCACTAAAACCATTGGCAATCGTATAACGGACATGGAACTCAACGGCAAGCCATTAGAGGCCAGTAAAAAATATCGCGTTGCCGGCTGGGCTAGCGTCTCAAGCCCTCGCCAAGGTCAACCTGTTTGGGATGTCGTTGCCAACTACATCCGCGCGCAGGATACGGTAAAAGTCAACAAAATGAACGTTCCCAAAATCAAGGGCATCAAAAACAATCCTGGCCTGGTTGAACTATAAGGACATCAAACGGGCGATTCGCCACTGAAATAAAAGGCATCAACCACACGGCAAATGATTGTTGAAGGTTGATGCCTTTTGTATGTGTCCTAATTTTTGTAACTCAATTTTTAGTGGCCGGATGTTTAGTAACGCATTTCTAAAAGGGTTCACTGCAGTCCCGTTAACTTAAAGTGAGTTTTGCTACTATTGGCGACGCATATGAGATACAGAATGTTCAGCGGTGTTGATGGCATGAACATCGGAAACCTCTTTCCGTCAGAGCCTGTACCGGAATGACGACCACGGAGTTAACGGGACAGCTGTGAAAGCGGTACTTGTTTAGCTTCGCTCAATGCAGACGACGCAACATAAAGTATCCTGCCACAAAGGCCATTCCCGCAGGTGCCAATGCACTTAGCAAAGGATTAAAACCAAACACCAGCCCCATGTAGGCGAACATTTGGTTAAGAATATAAAAACCCACTCCTGCTAAAGTACCCACCAAAATGCGATGCCCTACGCCCACTGAACGCAAAGGGCCAAAGACGAAAGGTATGGCCAAAAATACCATTACTGCGGTAACCAAGGGAGCTACCACTTTGCTCCACAGTGCCTGTTCATAAACCACGGCATCAAGACCATTCGCGTGCAAATAATTAACATATTCATACAAACCTAGAATCGACAAAGTGTTGGGTTTCACGGTCACCACATTCAGCAAATCCGGGCTCAGCTTAGTTTGCCAGGGAGATTCAGCAACCCGGGATGACGTCACGCCCTGTGCACCGATGTTGCTGCTCACCATTCCTTGCAACACCCACTGTTTATTCCGATACACCGCTGAATTTGCTTGCACTAATTTCACCAAACGATTTGCAGTATCGCGTTCAAAAATAAAAACCTGTCCCAAACGCTGACCGGGTAAAATATTGCGCACGTTCACAAAGCTATGGCCATCCCGCGCCCACAAACCTTCTTCGCCGCGCAAACTTAATTGATTGGACATCGCCACCGAACGCAGGGTTTGCGCATAACGTTCTGCTTCGGGGGCAATGCCCTCGCCAAGCACTACCGTCAACAACACAAATAGCAAACCAACCTTCATCACCGAAGCAATAATTTGTAGCAAAGAAACACCCGCCGAGCGTATCGCCACCAGCTCACTGTTACTGGCCAATATCCCCAATCCAATCGTCGTACCCAACAAAACGCAAATTGGAAGGAGTTGGTATGCCAGACGCGGCACGGTTAGCATGACGTACTCAAATGCCTGCAAAGTACCGTAGTGTCCCTGACCTATTCTTCCCGCCTCATCCATAAAAGCAAAAAAAGTAAATAAGGTCAGCAATATGCCCAACACCAACAATGTGCTAAATCCCACGTTCTTTGCAATATAGCGATCCAATATGCGCATCATGTCGTCACCACCGATGCAGGCTCATGCCGCAATAAACGATGCCATAACCATCGTGCGCCCCAATATCGCACCGCCAATATCACCACCAGCAGCAATAAAATGGCATGCACCCACCACAGGCCCAGCGCGGGTGAAACCACGCCACGCTGCACCCAGGACATCGCAACCCCCAGCGTGTTGTAGTAGGTCACAAAAATCAAAATGGCAATGAACAACTTGGCAAAGCGTCCCTGCCGTGGCGAAGTGCGACTCAGCAGCACGGCTAAAATGGCCAGCAGCACCGTTGCCAACGGCATGGAATAGCGCCATTGCAATTCCGCGCGATCTGTAGGCCGCGTCGATCCCCATAAATCATGACTTGGAACCGCCCAGTGTGTGCGTTGCAGTGGCGCCACGCCCAACTTATCTAAACGGACTGCATTTTTTTCGTATTGATGAATTTTGAAATCCATACTGCCGGGTAGACCCTGGTAACGATATCCATCCACTAACACTAAATAGCGCACGCCACTATTTGCATCTACATATTGGTATCCACTGCGTGCTGAAAAAATGTCTAACTGGCCTGCTGCGGAGTGTGCCTGAATAAACACATTGTGTAATTGCTTACGATCTTCCGATAATTCCTCGACATAAAATACCTGATCACCGCTGCCAATTTTGTTGAATTGCCCCGCCGCCACCGACTCAAAGGCCGTACCCGCTTGCGCCTGCTCTCGCACCTGCAATGATTTTTCGTGTGCCCAGGGCGTGCCCCACAACGACAGAACCGCCACCAATACGCTGCACAGAGATGCAATCAGAAATACCGTCCACAACACCCGTGCCGGGCCAATACCGCAGGCCGCCATGGCCGTCATTTCACTGTCCTTGTACAGACGACCAAACGCCAGCAACACTGACACAAACAGGCCGAAGGGAATGATGATGCTGAGGGAAGTCAAGGTGCGTAAAAACAGCATGTTGAACACAATGCCACCGGAGATTTCCCCCGCCGAGGCATCCGCCAGATACAGTGCAAAATAGCGCCCCATAAAGATCAGCAGCAGCACCAGCAGCACTGCCAGAAACGTCTGCAAGACCTCCCGCGCCAGATAACGATCAATAATCACTTTTACTTCATCAACCCGTTTTTGCTCATTTCTGGCGGACAGTTTACACGTTTCCTGGCCTGTCCTCTGCCACTGGCGGCCGTGCCATCGGCGCGTGCTTCGAGTACACTTATCGTACAGCTGCGAAGGTCAGTAATCGCCCATTCACTCTCGATCAGGAAAATTGTCACTATGGAATTCAGCATCAAAAGCGGTAGTCCCTCCAAGCAACGATCCGCCTGCGTGGTCGTCGGCGTTTTCGAACCCCGACGCCTTAGCCCGGCCGCAGAGACGCTCGATAAGGCCAGTGGTGGCCATATTTCGGCACTGTTACGACGGGGCGACATCGAAGGCCAGCTGGAGCAAACCCTGCTGCTCCACCACGTGCCCAAGGCGCTGGCGGAGCGTGTACTGCTGGTGGGCTGCGGCAAAGAGCGGGAAGTGGGCGACAAAGAATTCCAGCGCATTGTCACTACCGCAGTCACTCGTCTCAACGAAACAGGCTCCATGGAGTGCACCAGTTACCTCACCGAGCTCAGCGTCAAAGGCCGCGACCTGCAGTGGAAAGTGCGCAACACCGTGGAAGCGACCCGTGGCGCTCTGCATCGCACTGATCAGCTGAAATCCCAAAAGGATGATCTGCGCCGTCCCCTGCGAAAATCCACCCTGATGGTACCCAAACGTAGCGACCTGCCCAATGGCGAGGCCGCCGTGCGCGAAGGTGAAGCCATTGCCGAGGGTGTGATGCTGGCCAAAACTTTGGGCGATCTGCCCGGCAACATCTGCACTCCAGGCTATCTCGCCAAACAGGCCCGTGCCCAGGCGAAAAAATACACCTCGCTCAAGGTCTCGGTGGTGGAAAAAGCGCAGATGGAAAAGCTGGGCATGGGCGCCCTGCTCTCGGTTAGCGCCGGTTCAAACGAAGCGCCTAAGCTCATCATCACCGAATACAAAGGTGGTAAGGCCAAAGAAAAGCCCATCGTGTTGGTGGGCAAGGGCGTCACCTTTGATACTGGCGGCATCTCTCTAAAACCCGGCTCGGCCATGGATGAAATGAAGTATGACATGTGCGGTGCCGCTAGCGTGCTGGGCACTCTTACCGCCTGCGCCGAGCTACAACTCAAATGTAACGTCATCGGCGTTGTCCCCTCCTGTGAAAACATGCCTAGTGGCGACGCCACCAAACCCGGCGACATCGTTACCAGCATGTCCGGTCAGACCGTCGAGGTGCTCAACACCGATGCCGAGGGTCGTCTGATTTTGTGCGATGCACTCACCTACAGCGAACGATTTGATCCCGATGCCGTGGTGGACATCGCCACGCTCACTGGAGCCTGCATCGTCGCTCTCGGTCATCACGCCAGCGCTGTGATGGGCAACCATCATCCGCTGGTGCACGAACTATTAAATGCGGGTAAAAGTAGTGGTGACCGCGCCTGGGAACTACCGCTGTGGGACGAATACGATGAACAACTCAAAAGTAATTTCGCCGACATTCCCAACATCGGCAGTGGTCGCGATGCTGGCAGCATCACCGCCGGCTGTTTCCTCTCACGCTTTGCCAAAAAGTATCACTGGGCACACTTGGACATCGCCGGCACAGCCTGGGTCAGTGGCGCCAAGAAAGGCGCTACCGGTCGACCCGTACCCTTGCTGACTCAATTTCTTATTGATCGTTGTAAAGAGAAAAAAGCAGGTAAAAAATAACTCATGACCAAAGTTGATTTTTACATCCTCGCAAATGGCTCACGTGAACACACTGCCTGTAAACTCAGCGAAAAAGCCTATAGTCTGGGAAACCGTGTTTACATTCACACGGCCTCTGCACAACAGTCTCAGCACGTTGATGAACTCATGTGGACCTTCCGTGATGGTAGTTTTGTGCCCCATGAACAATATCAGATAGATACCAGTGTTGATTGTCCCATACAAATCGGCTGTCAAGAGAACCCCGACACCGAATGTGACGTGCTAATCAATCTTGCTACCGAAGTGCCTCTCTTTTTCAGCCGTTTCCTGCGCGTTGCCGAACTGGTGGGCACAGATACCACTAACAAAACCCAAGGACGGGATCGTTTTCGTTTTTATCGTGACCGGGGTTATCCATTGGAGACCCACGAACTCACCGCCATGAAATAACTCGGGTATTCATCCTTGCCACAAGCCACAGATACTCACAGTGCTCAACGCCGTAGCCTGAAGGAAAACTACATTATCTTTTCGATTATTGTAGCGGTCACCTTAGCCATTGGTTCTGCAGTTACCAGTTTATACATTGTCCATGTCACTCAAAATAACGCGAAAGCGTTGCAATTACGCGACAAAGTCACTCAATCGGTCAACCATATTCGGCAATTCAACCTGCAGGCAGATACCACCCTTAGCGCCATGGTAGTTGCACCACAAAAAGAATATCCACGACAAATCTCTCAATCACTACAACACGCCATCAATGAAATTCAGAACTTACGTGAATTCTCATTTAATGACACGCCAAAAGCAAGAAAGATAATTGAAGATTTATACGCTGACACAAGCGATTTACAAACCAGAACCAATCAACTCATAGAAAAAATAAAAGACCCGGATTGGGTCTATCCCATGCTGCCCTACATCAACAATATTTTATTGGAATCCAATACCGAATTTGAGTCTGCCACCACACTTGCCATGCAAGAAATCGCCGAGGAGGAAGGCGACACATATTCCTCGCCCCTATACCGAGAAGTTGCACAAATCCGTGACTTATGGCGCCTACAAATCCTGAATTTCCGAGCGGTGATAGTTCGCTTCGCTGGTCTCAATCGCATTGAAAGCACTCCCCAGGAACAAAATATCGATCTCGTCAATGAAGAAATCAGACAGAAAATTGAGGCCTTAGCGAGCAATAAAAACCTGGGGTTTGAAACAGAAGAATCTCTAACCATCATGCGTTACCGCGCAAAAAAATGGCATGACGATTATGTGAAACTGCAAAAAATTCGTAGTTCAAGAATATGGCGCGCCGACATCAACCACATTGAAACCTTCATACGCCCATTACAATCACACATTCACGCTGATCTTCAACAGCTTGAAAAAGCAGTACTCGACTGGTCATCAAAAAATACTACCGCTGTTGAACATGCCGCCTTCCAGGCCAATCTGGAGTTATGGGGCATGACCGCAGCCGCAATACTGTTTGTTGTCCTGGTTTATTTCATGATATCCCGAACTGTATTGACACCCATTAAAATAATTGCAGATGCCATTACCGAAGAAGGCAAACAAATTGAACACATTTCCCTGCCCAAAAAAAGCAGTCGTGAAATCCATACACTGATAACTGCCTACAATGCCATGCGCCGACAGATCCACCATCGGCAAATGGCGCTGGAATACCAAGCACTACATGACTCACTCACCAGTCTGCCGAATCGCGCACTATTGCAAGATCGTCTCGAACAGTCCATCCAGCAAGCCAAACGCCATCGAACCAATGTGGCATTCATACTGCTCGACCTGGATCGCTTCAAAAACATTAATGACACTCTTGGTCACACCGTAGGCGATCTGGTATTGCAGGAAATCTCTTTGCGCCTGAATAATTGCCTGCGCACATCCGATACGGTTGCCCGATTGGGTGGCGATGAATTTGCCATTATCACCCCGGATGTAGACACCGCCCAGGCCAGCTTTTTCATCGAAAAAGTGATCGCTGAAATCGGCCGACCTATTCTCATCAACCAAAAAAATATGCATGTTGAGGTCAGTGTTGGAATCACCCTGTTCCCTGATGATAGCGATGATGCTGACAGCTTAATGCGCCAAGCCGATATCGCCATGTATGATGCAAAGCGTAACAAAAAAGGCTACAGCTTCTTCCACAGCGAGATGGAAGAACTAAATACCGACAGCCTGTCATTACTCGGGGAACTAAAAGAAGAATTACAGCAGCCAAGCAAAAACCTTTCCCTGTACTACCAACCACAAATAGATCTTAAATCCAGTACCATCCACAGTGTCGAGGCATTATTACGCTGGAAAAATCCTAAAAATGGCATGATGCCAACAGATGAAGTTATTCGCATGTGCGAACAATCCGGGCTGATCACTAAACTCACTCAGTGGGTGCTGGAAAAAGCCATATCCGACTGCAAGGGCTGGGAAGACGATGGATTATCTTTAAATATATCGGTCAATCTTTCGATGTGGGATTTGCAAGATGCGCAATTATCGGTACGCATATCACACTTACTGGAACAATACGGCTTAGCAACCAACAGACTCAGTCTCGAAATAACCGAAAGTGCAGTCATGAATGACCCAACACGCGCCAGGGAAACACTCAACGAGCTGAGCAATATGGGCATAAAACTGGATATTGATGATTATGGCACTGGATTTTCATCACTTGCCTATCTAAAAATGTTACCCGTAAATGGCCTGAAAATCGACAAGTCGTTTGTTATAGACATGAAAGAAGATGAAAACGACGACACTATAGTGCAATCAACTATTGATCTTGCACACAACCTAAAATTAGTTGTGATTGCCGAAGGCGTTGAAAATTCGGAAGCATTAACGTCCCTGAAACAATATAACTGCAACTACGCACAGGGCTACTATATCGCACGTCCCATGCCCGCCAGCAAACTCAAAAAATGGTGTGCGAATTACCACAACTCCACATAAGGATCTATCTCTTCTGATTCACCCATATCTGCACTTGTTATTCTTCCTGCAAATTAGCCTGCTACCACCACTAAAAAACTTTCACCATATTCTGTCAGCTTTTTATCCCCGACCCCGGAGATCATACGCAATTCATCCTTGCTCGTAGGTCGTTGTTGTGCCATTTCCTGCAGGGTACTGTCGTGAAATATCACATAAGGTGGAACATTTCGCTCGCGCGCCAATTCCAGCCGATGTTCACGTAAGGCATCAAACAGAATCGAATCTTCTGAACTCAGTGTACTTGTTACTTTTGATTGTTTCGTTTTCTTTGTTTTGCGTTGATGACGCAGCGCTAATTGTAATTCTCCGCGCAACAGTGGTCGAGATTTTTCAGTCAAGTGCAATACACCGTAGGATTCAACATCTGCGGTAAGAAAACCCTGCGCAATCAATTGACGAAAAATCCCGCGCCACTCCACTGCGGTTTTTTCGGTACCAATACCAAACGTGCTCAACTGATGATGTTGGTTAGTTTGAATGCGCTCGTCATCTTTGCCCATTAAAATATCGATAATATAATTCACGCCAAAACGTTGGCCACTGCGATACACACAGGACAACACTTTTTGCGCCGCCTCGGTACCGTCCCAGGTTTGCGGCGGATCGAGGCAGGTATCGCAATTGCCACAAGGAGTATCGTGCTGCTCATCAAAATAGGCCAGCAAGGCCTGTCGTCGACAACTAATTTGTTCGCACAAACCCAACATGGCATCCAGCTTGCCATTGGCAATGCGCTTGAATTGTTCACTACCTTCGGAACCCTGCAGCATTTGTCGCAGACTAATCACGTCCTGCAGACCGTAAGCCATCCACGCATTGGCAGGCTGACCATCGCGTCCAGCACGACCGGTTTCCT
>CAZXZI010000031.1:0-26353 GCA_964645165.1 uncultured Ectothiorhodospiraceae bacterium | reverse complement strand
TTTAGATAAGAAAAATGACAGTTATGCAGATAGGTTATACCGTGCAATACAAGGTGTTGAGGATGAGGTGCGAGATAGATTATTAAATTAAGTAAACCCAAGGATATGACTCTTTATATTCTTACTACTTAACGATGAATTAAGTAAATACCCCATGCAAATCATCCGCAACCTCCAAAACCTAAAACCCCACCACCACGGCTGCGTCGCCACCATCGGCAACTTCGACGGCGTCCACCTCGGCCACCAAGCTGTGCTCGGTCAATTGGCTGAAAAAGCCGACGCATTAAACCTACCACTCACCGTCGTCACCTTCGAACCCCAGCCCCAGGAAGTTTTCCGTCCCAAGCAAGCACCACCCCGCCTGACGCGGTTTCGCGAAAAGGTGCAGGCTTTGCGACGTTACGCGGTGGATCGTGTGCTGGTGTTGCGCTTCAACAAAATATTTTCCCAGCAGTCACCTGATGCATTTATTCAAAATCTGTTGGTGAACGGACTGGGTGTGAAATATCTGGTGATCGGCGACGACTTCCGTTTTGGCAAAGATCGCGCGGGTGATTTTGCCATGTTGCAGGCGGCGGGTGCGAAGCATGGTTTCGAGGTGGTGAACATGCACACCTTTTTGCTGGACGATGAACGGGTGAGTAGCACGCGGGTGCGCTCAGCGCTTGGGGAAGGTGATCTCAACGCGGCGGAAAAATTACTGGGCCGCATCTATCGCATGAGCGGTCGCGTGGCCCACGGGGATAAAAAGGGGCGCACTATCGGTTTTCCTACCGCCAATATTCACCTGCATCGTATTGCCACGCCGTTGCGCGGGGTGTTTGCGGTGGAGTTGTTTGGCGTCGAGGGTGAGCCGTTGCCCGGGGTGGCCAATCTGGGTACCCGGCCAACAGTGGGAGGTATGAAAACGTTGTTGGAGGTGCATTTGTTTGATTTCGGCGGCGATATTTACGGCCGCCACGTACACGTGGATTTTCTGCACAAGCTGCGCGATGAGCGGCGTTTTGATTCCTTCGATGAACTTAAGGCGCAGATTCAGCTCGACGCCGAGCAGGCGAGGGTATTTTTTGGGACGCGTCATTCCGGCGTATGACTCCATGGATGGAGGAGCGGGATGACGGTTATGGCTTGTTTCTTTAGGATCTTGACGAGCTGGACGTTTTCTATGGTTTGTCGTGAGGGGGTTCGTCGTTATTCCAGTGCTGGTCGTATTCGCCCGGCGGATAGGGGAAACGGTATTTACCGTAGCGGATCAGCAACGCCGAGCTGGCGAGGGTCAGGATGGCACCGGCTACGGCGATAATTTCCCAGCTATCGATATTCTTGATGTCCAACGCCAGGTAGCGGGCGAGGGCGACGATGGCGATGTACAGTGGCATGCGCACGGGTAGTTTGCCGGAATCCAGGTACACGGCCACCATGGCGATGACTTCGAGATAGATAAACAACATCAGCAGGTCGGCGAGGGTGACCCGGCCCACGTCCGCCATGCGCAGGAGCTCCTGGGCACTGGCGATGAGGGTGGCGATGGTGATGATGATCAGCCCGCCGTATTCGATGAATCGGAGTAACTGGCGGCCCGCTTTGTGTGTTTTGTCTGTCATGCAGTAAAGGTTAGCATGGAAACATGAACCAGCGATGACTGCATGGTTTTTTCCACAGCCCGCTAGCCGTCAACCCTTGCAAGCGGGTAAAATGATTTGTTCTATAGCGGGCACAGCCCGCCGATTGCCACCAATAACAGAGAGATGCCGTCCGTGAGCGAGTCGACCGACTACAAGTCCACCCTGAACCTACCCCAAACCGATTTCCCCATGCGCGGCAATCTGGCCAAACGCGAGCCGGATATGCTGAAAAACTGGGAAGCCACTGGCCTGTATCAAAAGCTGCGCGAGGCCGGTGCGGGCCGCGAGAAATTTATCCTGCACGATGGCCCGCCCTACGCGAATGGCGACATTCACATCGGCCACGCGGTGAACAAGGTGCTGAAAGACATCATCGTTAAATCTAAAACCCTCAGCGGTTTTGATGCGCCGTATGTGCCGGGTTGGGATTGTCACGGCCTGCCCATCGAACTGAATGTGGAAAAGAAGATCGGCAAGGCGGGTGTAAAAGTGGATGCCGCTACTTTCCGTGATGCCTGCCGCAAGTATGCTTCGAGCCAGGTGGACGGTCAGCGTGAAGATTTCAAACGCCTCGGTGTGTTCGGTGATTGGGACAATCCCTACCTGACCATGAATTTCCAGTTCGAGGCGGACATCATCCGCACCCTCGGCAAGATCATTGACGCCGGGCATCTGCACAAGGGTTCCAAACCGGTGCACTGGTGTACCGATTGTGGTTCAGCGCTGGCCGAGGCGGAAGTGGAATACGAAGATAAAACCTCGTTGGCGATCGACGTACGGTTTGCAGTGTTGGATGAGCTGGCCTTGTTTGCGCGAGCAAAGCATGTGGCCGATGACGAAAATGAAAAACACACCGGCGAAGGTCCCATCTCGGTTGTTATCTGGACGACCACGCCGTGGACCTTGCCTGCTAATCAGGGCGTCGCGGTCAATCCGGAGCTGGATTATGTCGTGGTGCAGACGGTCGGCGAGCATGGCGCGGAACGTTTGGTGCTGGCTGAGGCTTTGTTGAAAGAGTCCATGGGTCGTTGGGAACGCAATAACTATCGTGTGATTGCCTATTGCAGTGGTACCGATCTCGAAGGGCTGAAACTGGGACACCCGTTTTATGACCGTGAAGTGCCCGTGATTCTCGGTGACCACGTCACCACCGAGTCCGGCACGGGTTGCGTGCACACGGCGCCCGGCCATGGTCAGGAAGATTTCGTGGTGGGTATGAAATATCATCTGCCGGTGGAAAACCCCGTCGGCGGTAACGGTGTGTTTCTGCCCGACACGGAATTGTTTGCGGGCCAACATGTGATGAAAGCCAACCCGCAAGTGGTTGAAGTGCTGAAGGCCAAAGGCACGTTGGTGCATGAAGAAGCGCTGCGTCACAGCTACCCGCATTGCTGGCGTCACAAGACGCCGATCATCTTCCGCGCCACGCCGCAGTGGTTTATCAGCATGACGCAGAACGGCCTGCGCGATGCGGCAATGAAAGAAATCGAACAAACCCAATGGATGCCCGATTGGGGCAAGGCGCGCATCGAAGGCATGGTCACCAATCGTCCGGACTGGTGTATCTCACGTCAGCGTACTTGGGGTGTGCCGATTCCGTTGTTTGTGCATCAGCAGACTGGCAAGTTGCATCCCGATACCGCGGCGCTAATCGACCAGGTAGCGTTGCGTGTGGAAGAAAGGGGTATTGAAGCCTGGTTCCAGTTAGACGCAAAAGAATTGCTGGGCGTCGCGGTGAGCGACTACGAAAAAGTGACTGACACCCTGGATGTGTGGTTTGATTCCGGTGTCAGCCATGCCTGCGTGCTGGATCGACGCGAAGATTTGGCGCGCCCGGCAGATTTATATCTGGAAGGTTCCGACCAACATCGCGGCTGGTTTCAGTCCTCGTTGCTCACTTCAGTAGCCATTAATGGCAAGGCACCGTTCCGCTCCGTGCTCACTCATGGTTTTACCATCGACACCAAAGGGCTGAAAATGTCCAAGTCCATGGGCAATGCGATTGCACCGCAAAAGGTGGTGAACAATCTTGGTGCCGATATCCTACGTCTGTGGATAGCGGGGGTGGATTATCGTAACGAGATGACTGTCTCGGACGAGAACTTTAAGCGCGCTGCCGATACTTATCGCCGCATCCGCAACACGGCGCGCTTCCTGTTGGCAAATCTCAATGGCTTTGACCCGGCGCAGCACAGCGTAGCTCCGTCAGAAATGTTGGCGTTGGATCGCTGGGCGGTGATGCACACCGCCAAACTGCAAGTAGAGATTCGTGAAGCCTACGATCGATATGATTTTCATCACATTTATCAAAAGATACATCACTTCTGCAATGGTGATTTGGGTAGTTTTTATCTGGACGTGATTAAAGATCGTCAGTACACCACGCAGGAAAATAGTTTGGCGCGACGCTCGTGCCAAACTGCGATGTATCACATCATCGAAGGTATGGTGCGCTGGTTTGCACCAATTTTAAGTTTTACCGCGGAAGAGCTTTGGTCGTTTATCCCCGGTGGACGCAGCGAGTCTATCTTTTTAGAACAGTGGTACGCGTTCCCTGAAATTGCCGATGACAAGATGGGCCTGGCTTTCTGGCAGGAAGTGTTGGAAGTGCGCGAAGCAGTGAGTAAGGAATTGGAAAACCTGCGCGTCGCTGGCGGCATTGGTTCATCGTTGGCGGCAGAAGTTGACTTGTACTGTGGTGCTGAGATTTATACGCGCCTCATGAGTCTTGAAGACGAGCTGCGCTTTGTGTTGATCTCCTCTTATGCACGGGTGCATCGTGATACCGAGAAGACGGATGATGCGGGGCATGTCACGCTGGAAAATGGCGATGAGATATGGGTGGCTGTCGCTCCGTCAGCATATGCCAAATGCACACGCTGCTGGCACCACCGTGAGGACGTGGGATCGAATACAAAGCATCCCGAGCTGTGCGGGCGTTGCATCGAAAATGTCGACGGTGACGGCGAAGTGCGCCGGGTTGCCTGAATGTTGAATTTATTGAGTGGCTTCTTTCCTCCGTCATTCCGGCGAATGCCGGAATCCAGAGGCTTTAACAACTTCCTGGATTATTCGTTGCGTTCACCCGTACTCCGGATATCTTGTCCTTCGCCCTTCGGGAATCGCCCACTACGCGGCAATGTTCCGAATTGCTCCAGGCGATTCGGGCGGGTCGCCTATGGCGTTCAACGCGCTACGCGCTTATGTTCCGGGCTGCACCTTCTGGGGCATAAACGCCGGAATGACGGTTGTAGGCAAATGGGAAAAAATCGATGTTGAAATGGCTGTGGGTATCCGCACTGGTAATGGCGCTGGATCTGGCCACCAAGGCAATGGCGAGCCACTACTTGGTGTTATATCAACCGGTGCCGGTATTCCCCGGGTTCAATTGGACATTGGCGCACAACCCGGGTGCCGCATTTAGTTTTCTTTCCACAGAATCTGGTTGGCAGCGCTGGTTTTTTAGCGCCATTGCACTGGTGGTGAGTATCGGCATTACTATCTGGATTAAACGTTTAACGCCCACACAAACGATGCTGGCGGTATCCCTGGCGTTAGTGTTGGGTGGTGCGCTGGGTAATTTATGGGATCGGGCTACTTTAGGTTATGTGGTGGATTTCATCGACGTGTATTACCAGCAGTCACACTGGCCCGCTTTTAATCTGGCGGACTCGGCAATTAGTGTTGGTGCAGCTTTGTTGATACTTGATAGCTTACGTGGTGGCAAAGATCGCACAGAAGAGAAAAATGGAGTATGACGTGAGCGACGAAATCGCCATTTATCACGGCAGTAAAGTGTCGATGCATTTCACCATCTCTTTGGAAGATGGCACGGTGGCTGAAACCACAGAAGGTGAAGATCCCCTGCAATTTGTGATGGGCGACGAGACCCTGGCCGAGGGACTGGAACTGGCGTTGTTTGGCCTAAAAGCAGGCGACAAGCAAAGCCTGAGAATCGGTCCGGAAACCGCCTATGGATTCCCTGATTCCGAGAATATCCATCCCATGGATCGTGCGGACTTTCCCGAAGACATGGAGCTGAAACGCGGCGTGATCGTGAGCTTCTCGCTGCCGGATGGAGAAGAATATCCGGGCATGATTACCGAGGTGGGTGACAAGCAAGTGACGGTGGATTTTAATCATCCATTGTCGGGTCACGAGATTTTGTTTGAAGTGGAAATACTGGAAGTGAGTGGCGGTGATGAGCCGCCGACGGTGCAGTAGCACAGCTGCTTCTTGTAAGAACTGAAATATATAAATCCGTCAGAGCCTGCCCCGCGAAGCGTTTTGGGTATTCCGGCGAAGGCCGGAATCTAGGCTGCTCATATCTTGAACTTACATGGATAACTTTCTGGATACCGGCCTCGGCCTTGGCTTTCTGCACCGCTCTACTTCCTCCATCCATGGAGTCACGCGCCGGTATGACGATGCTTGTTGGTCGCGTTATAGTAATAATTGTTATGGCGCTTTTTCGAAGTGCGTTTGAAAGTGAGAAATTGAAATGCAGATTCTGTTAGCCAACCCCCGCGGTTTTTGCGCCGGTGTCAATCGCGCTATCGAGATTGTCGAGCGTGCGTTGGAATTATTTGGTGCGCCGATTTATGTGCGTCACGAAGTCGTGCACAACCAGTTTGTGGTGGATGGTTTGCGTGATAAGGGTGCAATTTTTGTCGACGAACTTGAAGATGTGCCAGACAACGGCACGGTAATTTTTAGTGCGCACGGTGTGTCGCAGGCCGTGCGTAAAGAAGCGGCAGAACGCGAGCTAAAAGTGTTTGATGCTACTTGCCCGCTGGTTACCAAAGTACACATGGAAGTAGTGCGCCACGAAAAGGCCGCAGAGGAAGTAGTGCTTATAGGTCATGCAGGTCACCCGGAAGTGGAAGGCACGTTGGGACAATATAGCGGCAAGGGTATGCATCTGGTGGAGTCACCGGAGGACGTGGCAACGTTGGAAGTGAATAATGTTGATGCGCTGGCTTATGTCACACAAACCACTTTGTCGATGGACGATACCAAACAGGTGATCGACGCCTTGCGTGAACGCTTCCCCAATATCCGTGGCCCGAAAAAAGATGACATTTGTTATGCCACGCAAAATCGTCAGGATGCGGTGAAAGATTTGGCTGTGCGTTGTGAGTTGGTGTTGGTGGTAGGGTCTGCCAACAGTTCCAATTCCAATCGTTTGTGTGAGTTGGCGCAACGCCTCGGCGCTGCGGCTTATCTCATTGATGGGGCTGCACATATTCAACCCGAATGGTTAGCAGGTTTAAGCGATGCTGCGAGTATTGGTGTGACCGCCGGAGCCTCTGCGCCGGATGTGTTGGTGCGCGACGTGATTACACGCTTGCAAACCCTCACTGGGGCAGCGATAAATGAGTCAAATGGAAAAGTGGAAAACATCGTATTTTCTTTACCGAAAGATTTGCAGGCAATAAGTTAGCTGTAATAAGCGCGAGAATATCTGTTGTAAAAAAGCCCCTTTCCTCACTGAAGGAAAGGGGCTTTTTAGTGTTGAAGCCGTATCTATTAAACGTCGTTAGGAACCATCTATCCAATAAGTCGGTTGTATCTGGATGGCATCTGGCAAGGCATCGCATTCAGTTCCTTCGCAGTGGTTGATTACTACGTTGCCGGTGGTGCTATCTTTATGGTAGTTGACCGTTGTACCTGACAGTCCTGTGTTTCCGTTGTTTCCTGAACTGGAACGGTCTCCTACATCGTTAATGTCACCGTCACCGGCATCATTGACGCCGTTCTGATCAATTACAGGGCTGCCATCAAACAGGCTGACACGATATAGCTTTCCAGAACCGGCAGATGGTGAACAACTGTTTGCGGCTGCTGATGTTGGTGGCGTGTAAGTTGTGAAGAAGATTTCACTGTTAATGGTGACTGCCGGAGCCAGTACTTTTTCACCACTGCCTGCGCCAAGTTCAATGTACCAACCAGAACTCGAATTGAGGGTTGTCGTCTCGGCAGGGGTAAGTACGGGCCTACTGGTGACAGGCAATAGATCGGTGTCGGTTATCGCTGAAAAACCAGCGGGCACACTACCGAGTACATTTGAATCACGCAGTGAATAGAAGCGATCTTTTACACGCGGTAAGGCTACGCCGCTGCTGTTGGTTGGATTAAGCGGATGCGCACGGTAGCCGGAACCGATGTTCACAGAAATGTATGGAGTCGACCGATTGTTTTGGGTGACGACGACGTCCGGAGGATAATAAAAACGCCGATTTTCTGCTTCGGTGGTGCCGCTCAGGCTGGCCAGTACGGTACCGCTGCCGGTCATGCCTGTTGTTGTGCTGTCTTGCAGGTCAAAACGGAACACCCGGCCGCCCATGTCGCCCACGTATAGACGATCGGTGTAGCCATCGAGGTCGCTGTCCAGCAGGCGTACATCGGAAGGGATGCTGTTTTTCATGTCGGCCATTGCTTCATGAACGGTCGTTGCGCTTGCCGTGGGGTCGGCCGTGGGGCTGGCATACCACAGCAGGCTGCCATCGTCGGCATCGACGATGTATATTGCGCGGCCGATGGTGTCGTCAGGCACCAGTGGATCGGCATTGAGTGGATTGGCATCCTGCGCCGTATCGTAACCGCCAGCAAAGATGAGCACTTTTTTGCTACTGCTGCCGTATTTGATGGTGGTCAGCGTGGGTTTGGACCAGGTTTGTCCCAGTTCTTCAAAACCAGGCGTGCCACCGGGGCCGCCCTTGATGACCCATTTCAACACAGGGGCTGAGCGGGTGGTGACGTCTAACGCGTAGTAGTTGCTCCCACCGCGGCGCATGCCCACATAAACATACACATGGTCACCAGCAGTACTGTCAATGGTGTGGTCTCCATTATTGTCTTTCACCCAGGTGGAAATGGCGCCATCCAGGCCATAGACCACGGTGCCACTTCCTGTGCTGGCGAGAGTCGGCAGGTTAGGTAATAGCTTCTGTGGGATAAAGGCAAACTGTTCAACGCCAGTGGTGGCATTGAGTGCGTGCAGGAAACCGTCATTGGTGGCAACGAACAGGGTGAGGTCGGGTGAGGTTTCGGTGCCGCCGTAGGTCACCAGTGCCGGTGTTGAATGCAGGGGTGCACCCAGTGGCGCTGCGCGTATGGTGTCGAGTACGGTACCAAATGAGGTGAGACCTAGCATGGCGGGAGTCAGGTTGCTGCCGACGCTGTTTTCCAGGGCGTTGCTGGAATCACTCAACGTATAGTTGCTCGCGATGCCGTAATTGCCAGTGTAGGTGTACAGATTACGACTGGCAGCACCAGGTAGCTGACCATTGGCGCCGCCGATACCAACACTGGCGCCATCGGCGCTGCTTGACCAAAAGCTGCGGGAGCTTGCTGTGAAGAACCCGTTGTTATCGATAGGATTATTGCCATCGGCATCTTCCAGGTTAGAGTTGTCGTTGATGATGTAGGGCTTGACGTTACCAATCCATTTTGGTTTTGCTGTCGGTTCAAACAGCGCGTAGTACAGCTTGTTGAAATGGGAGATACCATTAAAGGCATTGGCCGCCATTGCCGGTGGTGAAAAGCTATTGATTGCGCTGGTGGTGATGTTGTCGAGGATGCTGGTGAAGGCTGCGTTAAGTTGAGTAGCGTCATTGGCAACGATGTAGTGATCGTTACCCGTTGCGGTTGCTGTGCCACCACCGGCCAGACCTGTTGCCTTTAAAAGGTTTTGGTTGGTGGCAAAGCCGATGGTGTAGGTTTCCACCGTTTGGGGGTCGGGCGAGTTGGGAATGGTGCTGCTTTGGTCGACGGTGTGCAGGTACGTCGCAACTTCATCCAGGCAGTTACCGCTACAACCATTGCCCGTTAGGGCAGCAATTTTAGTATCTGCATTTGTGTCGTTAGTGGGTGCTCCATCGGTAAGATAGATAGTGTAATTCTTTTGACATTGTGAAGTGATGGGGCTGATGTAGTTGCCACCGCTGGCTACGCCAGCCACGTTGTCGACGGAGCCATAGTCCACAGTTTTGCCACCCCAATAAAGTGCAGCTTCGTAAAAAGTTTCAGACAATGGGGTGCTACCACTTGCAGTAAGGCCACTGGATGCTCCGATAATGCTGGAACGGGTGCTGCTATTGAGTGGCTTCATGGGGGAGATAAAATGACCACCATCACCGTTACTGTTAAAACGCATCAGGGCGACATTGAAACCAGAATAGTTGGTCATCAGGTCGGAGAAGACGCCTTTTACGATGTTTAGCTTAGACAATGGTCCGCCACTTGGGGGAGAGCTACCCATACTCCCCGAGGTATCCATAATAAACAGTATGTTGGCTTGTCCGGAGCCAACCAGCACTTCGGTATCGTCGGCCAGTACCGGATGCCCGGCGGATAGCACGTACAGTGTGCTGGCACAAAATGCAAAGAGGCGATGTTTGATAGTGGTTTTCATACGGGTTGCCTTCAGGTTGAGTAGCATTGTTTTTTGAATGGGAGCTTTGTTAAGTTTTATCCAGTGTTATTGCATTACTGCATTAACGGAAACACACGATAACCGCGAATGTTGGTGTTGCTGATATCGCCAATATTGGCCCTGCCTATAATTTCTATGCGCCGCGCGACAAACAGGCCTGCACTGCTGTTCACCAGTGGCGTAACTGTGGAGCCGGGTGGATTGTTTAATTGACTGCTACTGGTGATGCCGTTAGAACTGCGATCCACCGCGGCAACATTGGCAATGGCATCGGCCACTGCACCCGGCGGGTTGAGTTGTGCGGTGACGAAGGCCTGCTGAATAGATGATTCAGCTTTTTGGAATGTGGCCGTAGCCGTTTGTGAATTGGAGGCCATTTTTTCTTCCATCACGGAACCATTCATGCTGCTGACGCCGATAAGGGTGAGTACCAGCAGTATCAACAGGCTGATTATCAGTACGGCACCGTGTTGTTGGTTTTTCAAAGGTTGTTGTGTGTGCATGGCGCGATCCCGTTAATGTGAATAACTATTCGTTGCGCAGGAAAATGGTACTGGTGATTTCCCGGCGTAGCAGACGGTCGGGTGCTACTGCACTGGGTGTAAAAGCGGCGGCATCCAATAGGGCGTAGGAGTTGGTATCTGCTGTGGGACGTACTTGTTCGCGGCTGATAAAACGCATGCCGATGCGTACGCTGACCACGTTGTCCATGTTAGCGACCTGCGAGCCGACGTAGCGATTGACCGTGAGCGGGTTGCCGTCGGTATTTTCGCCGTAGAGGATTTGCAGGTTTTCGACACTATCTACCAGCGGCTGTGGGACTGTACCATCGCGACCGGCACCGCACATTAGACGTTGGTTGGCGATGAAATAATGATTTTCCACAAAAAAGTTACCCCCAATGTTGGTGGGGTTCTGGCCAATGCAATCCTTGGTGGCAATGGTGGGAGCTTCATAGACCACGGTAATTTGATCGCTATTCGCACCACCGCCATCGGCCGTAATTGAGACACCGGTTGCTGTTTGCCGTTTAAAGGGGGTAGGTGGTGTAAGGATCCGCGCCGCAGGGTTGTTGTCAATATAATGTCCGGCCATGCGCAGGTCTCGCCCCAATAATTCCATCGCAGTGCGCATGTTTTCCTGCGCATAGCCCATATTGCGTTGCAGGCGGTTGGATTCTTTATTGGCCTGGCTGACTTGCAGAATGCCGGCCACCATTACCAAGCCGATGGTGATGGCCACCATGATTTCCACCAGGGTGAAGCCGGCTTGTCGAGTGTAAAATTTATTGGCTGTCTTTTTCATGTTAGGTAACTCTTTGCATGTAAAGCCTTCAGGGAACAACCACCAGCGTAATGGTCTGTGCTGTACTGTCGCCTGCATTGATGCCTGCTGTAGTGTTGGCATTGGGGCTGAGTTCACTCCAGCGCACGGTGACGTTATAGGTTGAGCCCGGCGAACAGGCATCGCCATCCAATGCATTGTTGTCATTACAGGTGACACTGCCCGTGCCGCTGTTCAGGCTATTTTTGACACCGCCGCGCACAGCGCCACCAGCGGGTGGCAGACCGCATGCCCACACCCAGGTATCAAAGGCCGCCATTTGGGCTGGGGTAGTGCAGGTCGCGGCAGGACCAAGGCTGGAGTTACTGCAAAAGGGGTTGGGCGGCGTGTTGCAGTTTTGCGCCGCGGTGGTGATGTTGGCGTATTGGTTGTCAGCGGCGGCAACCGGGTTTTGTATTCCCAATGGATTGGCGCGCATACGTTCAATAATGTTGTTGGCCAGCAGGGTGGCCTTGCTACGTGCCTCGGAACTGACATTGGCACGCAGGCCACTGATTTGCAGGCCAGCCAGACCCAGCAGGCCGATGGAGACCACCACGATGGTGACCAGCACCTCGATAAGGGTGAAGCCGGACGCCGTCCGGCGGTGCAGAACGTTGTTTGATCGATTTAGCATGTGACGTTTGTTCCGTTGGTGTTATCAATATCGACCGTGCCATCGCCACCACCATCAATGGCCTGTCGAATTTGTCCGCCCACAGAAATAACTACGGCCTTGGCGCTGCTGGCACCGCGCGAATCGCAGCGGGTAATGGTGCCATTGCTGCCCAGGGCGAGCCCTTTTGAATTGAAGGACACACGATTGGCGACGTTGTTGTTGCCAATAAAGCTGCCATCGCCGCTAAGCACGGGGTGAACGCGCAGCAGCGTCTCAGTCGCCGTTAATCCGGCAGTGGCGGTAATGTTGTTGCGGTTGGTGAACATCATCCAGCCCTGTTTCCAGTCAGAACCAGCACCAGCACCGGTTGCACAGGTAGCACCATCGCTGCTTTTGCACAGGGTGACCTGTATTTTACGGGTGATTGCGCTGTTGCGTGCCAACTGCAAGGCAGTGGCCAGCTCGTTGATGGTGATTGTTTGGCGGTTGTTTTGGATGTACGTCTGGAAACTGGGAACGCCAATGGACAGCACAATGGCGGCAATGGCCAGGGTGACCATGAGTTCAATCAGCGAGAATCCGTTCTGCTTGTTCATGAGCCGGAGTATACCGGCTTTGCCCCTCAGGACGAGGGGATTGGTGACGAATGGCGGTTATTGGCCGACAGGCGGCCTAATCAAAAAGTCGTACTGGCCGACGAGTGGTTGCGTTTCGTTTGTGATTACCAACAAGTTGCGACCGTACCGGTACCGGAGATGCCTTGCTGCCCGGTATTGGTGATCGTCAGGTTGCCGCACTCTGTGTCGGCAACCTGGCTGCCGGCAGGAGTGGCGGTGATCGTGAAGGTGTCAGGCCCGACCGCTGTTAGTGCGAGAGTGTATTTCCCCTCCTCGGAGGTCGCCGGTACAATATTAGTGCCGGTGCAGTTGGCATTATCGTATGCGCGGTTAGTGGTGAAACAGCGTTCCATTCCTTGGGTGGCACTCAGCAACGATGCCTTACCATCCGTGCGGCCGGCCTTTAATACCGAATTTTGATACGAAGGTATTGCTATCGCCGCCAAGATGCCGAGGATGGCGATGACAATCATCAACTCGATCAGGGTGAAGCCTTTTGCAGCGTTCCTTGTTTTGCGGTTGATTCTTTTGTGCGTCATTTCAGATATCCCCAGTGTTTTAAGTCGGCAACCTCAGAACTCATTTGTTTTATTTTGACAATGTTTCAGGTGCGGTTTAAGCCAGCACCAGGACTCGCGGAAGTTGCCTGCAACATTGATGGAGGGGTGTTCTGTGCCTGGGCGCAGGTTATGATCCGAAGAAAGTTATGCCGGTTGCAGAGTGTAGCAGTACACAGAGAGAAAATGTGCAGATTTTTGATGGGCTACTTTTAACAAGCGCCGATGGCCGGAGTTGTGACAGACCAGGATTTAATTGTTGTGAGGGCCTTCCGGTGGCTGAGCGCTGTCACCGGGGATCGCTGTGCGGAGCTAATGTGCCTGCTTTCGCCCTCCGGGCAGTCCCCCGCATTGTGCAAACTACCGGGGCAGTAGTTGTGTACCGCTCCCGCGAGGATTTTTACCAGCACTCAGCAACAGTTCCCGTCCCGGACTCGGTCTTGGCACCCGTCTGATCCAGGGTCAGTGTTCCACACTTGGTGTCACCTGTTTGGCCACCCTGTGGTACAGCCTGCAAGGTATAAGTGGCTGCCGCAACGGCCGAGAAAGAAATGGCGTAGCGCTGGTTTTCTGTAAGCATCGGGTTAACGAAACTGGGACAATTGGCGTTATTGTAGGCATTAAATTCCGAGAAGCAACGTTCCATCCGTTGTGCCATACCCAGCAGGGCGGCCTTGCCCTCCGCTCGGCCACCCTTGAGGACAGAATCCTGATAGGCGGGCAGGGCAATCGCTGCCAGGATAGCGATGATGGCGACCGTGATCATCAATTCGATCAGGCTGAAGCCTCGTAGTGAGTGCTGATATTTCATGCCAGTGTTGCTCCGTGATGTGCTCATGCGTCAGACGCTATTGGGGGAAATCGGTTTCGCTGCGATAACCCAGTCGCCGACGTTCAACTGGGTTTAGCGGATAAATGGTGATTTCTTCCAGTCGGCCATGCTCGACAGAGAAGGTAACAGGATAGCCAACCTGGAGTGCCTGCAGGCTATCGCTGCTTCCAGTCAGATTAACGACTCTCGTATGTTCACTGACCCGATAGCGTTGCGCATCGATGACAATGTACTGGTTAGCCAGGTCAATTGTGCGGATGGTTCCCGTTTTGTCTGGCGACGCATGGGCTGAAAATGCGGCCGTGAACAGCCCTAGTGCCAACATCAATAAAAGTGTGTTACGTAATTGCATTATTCTGTCTCCACTTTCTGAGTGATTATTTCAGCTGCTGCCATGATTGGCGGCCGAGGCTGGGCCCATCGGTACTTTCGACAGTGGTGCTGATATTGCCCGCTGACCCGGAAATATACTTTAATTCTCCATCGTCGCCATTATTAAGGATGCCCGGCGTGCTGAGGATTTCATCGTCCTGTTTGCCGCTGACGGGCACAAAGTTACCCCCTCCGATATCCACGAGGTCATCATTGGTGAAGTCCCTGTCACCGGTGAGATCGAAAGGAGTGATGTCAAGGCGTTTGCCTGAAAGGGCATCCAGTTCCATGAGCCAGCTTTGGCCACCGAAGGAGCAGGCAGTTGTATCGGGAATGAGAGTGGTGAAGATGATCCGCCCAGAATTCAGGATGGGGTCACTGACGACACGTTCCCCTTCATTGCCTGCGACGGGTGAGATGAGGTCAAGGTACCAGCCCGATTGTGTGGTCATAGTGGTATCGCTGGTGACGCGTAACTTGTATGGAGGTGTGCTGCCATCCTGGGTGGCGTAGAAGGCCTCAAACATGATGGTTTGTTGTAGCAGATTACTACGACTGGCGACCTGGTTGCCGTTGTCCAGAATTCCGTAGAAAGTCTGCGAGGAGAGGTCACTGGTGTCACCCGATTCCACATACTTGCCAGTACCAAAGTACACCATGATGTTATTCCCCTGAGGGCCGCGGCCGACATCCATGCGGCTGGTGATGGGTTGAATATCACTCGCCGGGCAGGGGACTGTGGCTGATGCACAGGCCGTGAACAGGGGCTCCGGATTGGCGGTAGAGCCGAAGGAAATCCGCCAGGTATTCGGATTGCTGCTGCTGACGTCAAACTTCCATACATTGCCGAACAGATCACCTGCATAGATGGTATCGACCACGGCATCACCATTGCTATCAATGGGGGTGACTGTGGCGAGGGCATTGGGTCGGCCCAGACTCAGAGGGTCTTCACTGGTGCCCACCTTGGTGGATATTTTTTTGATAATCGCGCCGGTTTCGAGGTTGACGATGTACAGCGCAGCATCACCTGTCGTGCTGGCGTTGCCATCGGCGGCGGTATTGTTGTAACCGTTGCCGAATACCGCCGCCCATTTGCTATTGGCCATTCTGACGATGTTGGGGCGACTGAAGGTGTTGCCCAGGTCGGTATCATCCTGGTCGGTGAACTCCCAGAGCGCCAGGCTGTTTGCATTGGCCTCGGAGAAACTGCTGGGGTCGGTGACATTGAGGGCATAAATACCCTGGCCGCCGGCATTAAGGCCACCAACCAGTACGGTCTTCCAGCTGCCACTGATGAAGGCGTCACCCACGGTGGGGGTGCCATCAACGTAGTAGGTGTGGCTATAGTTTGGCGAGGTCAGGCGGCTCAAATTGTTGTAAACCTTACTGGGCACATAGGCCAGCTTTTCGATGCCGGTGTCGCCAGCGAAGCCGTGCAACATGCCGTCGTTAGCACCCGCATAGACCATTGGAGTACGGCTTGCGTAAGTCGATTGAAAAGTGGAATAGGGCGCGCTTTCCAGTGTGTCCGAATAACGGAAAGCGGGGGTGGCGACATAGATCGGTGCTGAATTGATGATATCGCCCAGCGTACCTGCGGGGCGATTGCGGAATGGACCGCCACCACTTTCTTCGTTGCTGGAACTGCCACGCAGGTAGCTCAGGCGATTCGCGCCCAGTGCGTCTGTCGTACCGGTGATGTCGGTATTCAGGGTTGCCTGCTGGGCAACACTGAGATTGGCCCACTGGAAAGCGACACCGTTGGTACCGTTATTGGTGATGATGGTACGACTTGCCGGGATCAGGCTGCCCGCATCCCACGCAACACTGCCGATGCTGCCATCGGGATTGATGGGGTAAGCCAATAGTTGCCCCGCCCAGGTGGCGCTATCGAAGCGTGCCTGATAAACCTTGGTGCTGGCGCTGATCGAGCCTGTGCTTAATGCCACAGAGGCTGCGGATGCCGTGCGGTTGGCGATGTTTTGCAGGGCAGCCTGAAGACTATCAACTACGGCGGCAGGTGACTGTGCGGCGACGAAGGTGCCACGGGAATTGTAGGCGGCATGCCACATGTCATCGATCTTTTCGGGGCTATTGCTACTGGGGAGAGGATTGCCCCAGTCGCTGTTTTCGGCCAGGGGCGGGTTAGGCCAGCCATCGGCATCGGTATCGATGAGATTACCTGCTACACCAAAGGCCACGGTGAAGGTCACCATATGTTGGTAAGTGGCGGGATCAAAGAGATCGGGAATCAGTTCGTTAGGTAGAGGACTCAGATCATTCAGATAGTAACGCCTGGCGACATCAGCCAAGGTATTGGTGTGACCATCGCCATCGGTATTGCCGACACCAGGGTTGCCGCCATTCCAGAAACCATCGGTAAACAGGACGCTGAAGTTTTTCTGACAACTATTGATGATGGGGTCCACTCGGCCATCGGTATTATCGTAATACCGACCTACCCGATCCAGCCCATCGCGCAGAGGTGTGCCGAAAGGTGGCCAGTTGAGGCTGAACAGGTTGGCCAGCAGGTTCTTGTTGTGAGCGGTGTAGTTGGTAACACCTGCAGCGGGTACTTCGACAAAGTTCAACTGGTTGTTGATGGTGTTAATGCCATAGCGAAATCCAGGGTTGTTACTCATGACGGCGGCGACGGCGCCTTTGGCGACAAAGGCACGGCGGCGGGCATATGAGTACCAGTTGGCGACGTTCTGGCGGATTTGCGCGGCAGTGCGGCCGTAGGCATCTGTTTGTGTGCCAGAGATGGTGATGGTGTTACTGGTAGGGTGTAGCCCCGTTGCATCAGGAGCATAATTGAAAGTTTCGACGGTGACATCAGCGGCGTTGACGGTGTACTTGATATGGCTATCCCACAGATCTACTTCACCGTTAGGTACATTAGTGACGTTGGTGTTGGTGCCCCGGCGGGGGAATGGGCCAGTGTAGCCCTTGTCATCAACCCAGACTTCATAAACGGTGCCGGTCAGGTCACGGGTGAGAGTATAGCCGGCCTCACCTTCCCGAGGGTTACTGCGTGCTGTGGTGAAATTGGCATTCGCACAGGCTGTACCGCTGGTACGACAGGGTCCTGCCCAGGGCGTGTACAGTACGCTCGGGTCAAAGTAGGTGACATTGAGTGAGCTTGATAATATGCGCCAGTCAAACTGATAAGGGGTATTGTTGATGTTGGGGTCACAGGAATACAGCTTGGATGTGCCCGAGGTGCAATGTGAGTGAGCCAATGTGGCGTGGTACGCATCGTCAGTATTGGCGTAGACATAGTAATACCAAACAGTATTCCCATTGGCGAAACCCGCCCATAAACCATTGTCAATGAACCAGTTACAGTCACCATTTCCTGTCCACCCTGGCCAGTTGGTGTCATAAGCGCATGCTTGCCAGTGTTTTCGGGTGAGGACTTCCCAGTCCATAGATCCCGAGTCATCTACCTGGAAAAATACGTTAGGATCCACGCTGGTGGAGAGGAACAGCGGCACGCTGCTGAGCGTCAGTGGGGCGGCAATTGTGGCGGGTGCGCCGAGGCCCAGGCCGAGTACGGCAAGGACAATAGCGAGAAACTGGTTGCGTAGATGTTTAATCATAGTGAACTCTCCATACTTCATTATTTGTGCATATGCCTTTTCCGCTACTGGGCGGTCTAGTTGGCAATAACCATGTAGTGGCTTTGCAGAAGGGCCTCGGCAGTGGCATTGCCACCGGTGCCATGGGCCGTCACCCGATAGTAGAGTCGACCCTGGGGAGGATTGAGCCCCACATCAAGGCCGCCGGTGTTCTGAAATGTCCGAAACTCCACAATATAGCGAGGGTCGGCAGACACTCCGGCGATGTCCTGGGTGCCCGTAGTGCCATATTCGCGGGCATTGGTGCTCCACCAGGTATCATTTTGTGTGGTGAGATTCCCGAGACTGTCCAGTGCCACCACCTGGCAAGGTGGCGAACCACAGGAGCCTACTGCACTGGGTACCGGGTTTTGTGCCCCGATCCAGACTTCCCCGTTGCGCAACGCTGCCTCGGCGGATTGGAAAGCCAAGTTCTGATTACGCACTCCGCCGGCCATTTTTTCTTCCAGAACAGTGGTGGACATGGAGGTGACGCCGATTAGGGTCAGTACCAGCAGGATCATTAGGCTGACCACCAAAACTGCGCCGGACTGATGAGATGCATTCCTGTGTTTCATTTTTACGCAGCGGCTTCCCTGTTCTCCTGCCTGCAGAGAAAAAGCAGGCCTGGCGGGCAGAAGGTGTTGTGTCGGGGACGTGTAATTTTGCATATTCATAGTTTTTCTACTGGTTGTCGTTTATTGAAGGCGGTTGCGCAATACGATGGTGGAGGAAAAGGTGTTGCGCAGACGTCGGTCATTGGCGACGGGATCCACCACCGAAGCGATATTGTCAGTGAGGCTGCGCAATGTCAGGTCGGCTCGAACACTAACGACTTTACTCATGTTGGCTGCCCCAACGGTGGTTGCGTTGTTGTAAAAATTGGCTGTGCCATCGTCATTGGTATCCACGCCGTAGACGATCTGCAGGTTTTCTACGCCTTCCACCAGCTCCGTGTTAGTGCCGTTTTCATTGCGGAACAGGCTGGGTTGGCCACTGTTGCCGTTGGCAATGCTGTAGGTCACGCTGTTGGCGCGGTAAAGCACAGCGTTGGGGCCATAGGCGACGGTGGGTCCAGTGGCGTTGCCCGGGGTGCCGGCTCCGGTGTTGAAGACCACTGAGCCTGAGGTGTTGGGGTTGGCGTTAATGATCTGTAGCAGGTCGGCACGGGTGCAGTCACCCATCAGGAAAATATCGTCCTGAGCCAGCCCGTTGTTGGCACTGGTGCCGACAGTGGCTGCTGGCACACTGTGGGAGTTGACGGGCAGCCCACCACCAACGGCCCCCTGGACAGTGATGGTATCGGGTGGCGCCGGGATGCCAACGCCACCCTCGGTGCCGTTAATTCCCCCCAGTGTAGGGTTGACGCTGCCACCGGCATAAAGATTGTCGGTAACCTGTGTGCTGTCACCCAGGCAGCCCCAGAAGCCGGCGAGACGGATGTCCTTCGCCATGACCTGCAGCGCAAAGCGACCGTTTTCCTGTAGCCGTGACTGAGCCTCGTTGACTCGATAGGCGGCCTTGCTACTGGTGAAAATCTGTACTACCCCGGCAAGCAGAACCAGGCTGATGGTCATGGCTATCATGATCTCAATCAGGGTGAGGCCGCGTTGATGAAAGTTACTGCGCAGTCCCGATCCGTTCCCGACGGACTGGTGACTGCTTCGAAGATAGAGGATTGGCATGTTCATAGTTGGCTCGTCATGGCAAAGGTGCCTATGCCGGCAGCTGCTGCCGGGTCGCCCCAGGTCACCGTGATAGTGAAGACATTATTGCCTCCAGCACTGGCGACAACCGTGCCCTGGCCTGCGGGGAGCTGGCCGCCAAGATTGCTCGCCCATACGGAGGCGTCATAGGTGGTCATGTTCGTTGGCGTGCAGCCGGTCCCGATGCAGCCCGGGTCGGTATAAGTGTTGTTGCTGGTGTCTATGCCACCGTAACCATTGAGACCGGCCATGTTGGAGCGCATGCGGTCGAGCATGTCATAGGCCAGGTAGGTGGCCTGCGAACGCAGGTAGGCGCTGTGGGTGTTCTGCATACTGCTGGCTTGCATAGCAGCGAGTCCCAGCAGGCCAATGGACAGCACTAGCAGGGTGACCAGGACTTCGATCATGCTGAAACCGTGGTGGCGGCTGCGGTTATGGATAAAGTTATTGGTGTATCTCATGGGTGGCTCACAAATATCTCAAAAATGTTCGAATTAGGGGGTACAGCTTGCCGGTGCGTTGGTATCAACCCTGGCCTGCCCTATGGGCAGAACGATGATGTTTCTTCCGGCGCTCGCAGTACCGCTGCTGTCGCACAGGGCCACGGATCTCAACTGGGTTGTGGCGGCGAAGCCGGTGCCCAGAAAGGCAATGTTGTCAGCAATATTGGTGTCACCGTCGAGGGTGGTGCCTCCATTCAGCGCCTCATGGACGCGCAGAATGCCGCCTAAGGCATCGTCATTGGCAGAGGTGTAGAGATTGTCGCCATCATCGGCAAAGACGATCCAGCCCTGATCCCAGTTGCCCGCGGTGACACAGGTGTTGTAGGCGGGTCCGGGACTCTTGCAGACCACAACACGTTGGCCTCGGCTAGTAGCCTCTGCGCGCGCCAGGCTGAGGGTGGAAACGAAGTCGTTGGCTTGGCTGACTAGCCGGTTACGTTGGGTCATTGCAAAAAAGCTGGGAACCGCGGTCGTTAGCAGGATAGCGGCGATGGCCATGGTGGCGATCAGTTCTATCAGGGTAAGCCCGCCTGGTGTTTGTAGATTTTTGTGCATGCTTCTTTTGCTCATGAGTGCGTTCTCAAAATGTTGCATAAATTCTAGGCCTCGGGAGGCCGTCTGGTACCTGTTCTATCGACCGTTGATCAGGAATTTGTAGCCACCGGTCAAAATTTTGACGAGGCGGGGTTTGGAAGGGATTTGGAATAGAGCCGAAATTCGTAACTAGTTGAAAATGCAGGTTTAAAAAATCATGCCGCCGATGGCGCGCAAGGCCGGGCTTCTGCGATTTTCGGAAAAAGCGGGTTTGCGGGGATGGACGGTTTCAGCGGTCGGACAAGCGGTGCAGTTTGCGTAGGTTTTTTGTGACGATGGCAGTGATGTGCTTGAGGCTTGCGATTATCGCCACTCCGGTTGTGGCCGGAACCTGGTGCTTAGAAATGGGACTTGGCTGTCTGGGTTTAGTCGGAATGACCGTTGCTTTGGTGCCGCCCTGGATTTAAGGAGTGAGTTCGGCGTTGACGGGGATGGCCACGGTTTGCGTTGCCCGCTGTGCCAAGCGTTTGTCGATGACGTTTTTCAGCGCGATGAGCAGGCCCAGCCCCAAAAACGCACCGGGGGGCAGGATGGCGAGCAGGAAGCCGCGATAGTCGTCAATCAGGGTGATGGTGAGCCATTGGGTGCCGTCACCAAACATCAGTTCGGCCTGAGCCAACAGGGTGCCGTGGCCGAGAATTTCGCGGATTGCGCCCAGCAATAGGAGCACGGCGGTAAAGCCGAGGCCCATGGACAGACCGTCCAGCAGCGAGCGCCACACGTTGTTTTTGGAGGCGAAGGATTCGGCGCGGGCGATGATCACGCAGTTGGTGACGATCAGCGGAATGAAGATGCCTAACACTAAATAGAGGTCGTAGAGGTAAGCCTGCATGAGCAGTTCCACGGCGGTAACAAAAGACGCGATGACCAGCACAAAGCTGGGGATGCGCAGTTCCGGCCGCACCAGATTACGAATCAGCGACACGGTGACGTTGGAGCCGGCCAGCACCAGCGTGGTAGCGATGCCCAATCCCAGACCGTTGATTACCGTGCCGGAGACGGCTAGTAGCGGACACAGGCCGAGCAACTGCACCAGCGCGGTGTTATTGCGCCATAGGCCTTCTTTAAGGATGTCGGCGTTGTCATTGTTCATGATTGTCCTCTTCATGCGTCATTTCACCTTGCGCCTTTGCCGGTGCAAGAGATGGTTCTTTGAACAGTCTATCGTGATTTAGTGCATAAAATTTTAGCGCGTTATGCACGGCCTTGACGACTGCCCGTGGAGTAATCGTTGCGCCGGTAAATTGATCGAATTGACCGCCATCGCGGCGCACTGCCCAGGCCTTGCTGTCGGGATCGGACAAGGAGTGTCCGTCGAAACCCAAAATCCAGTTGCTGCGTTTAGCCTCAATGCCATCACCCAGGCCGGGTGTTTCCCGGTGATTGATTACTCGCACGCCGAGGATGGTGCCGTCCACGGTGATGCCCACCAATAATTTGATCGGCCCCACATACCCTTCGGGAGCGATGAGAATAATGGCCATTGCAACGGGCTGACCGTTTTTGCGCGCACGGAAAACGGGCACGGGATTCTTTGTGCCTAAGCGTTCCGGGTCGGTCACGGTGATCATGTCGTTGAAAATATCGTTGTCGTGCATTTCGGGGTTGATCACCGCATGCAAGCTACGCAGCATAAAGGCGCGCTCGGCCTCGGCAATGGGTTCCTTGGTTTCGGTAAAAATCAGCGCGACGATGCCCGTGCCCACCAGAGCAAATAGACCCAGCAGGATGGCGCTGCGACTCATGTATTTACCGAGCATCAGTGCTTGCCCTCACGGTGCTCTTTGCCGGAATGCTCATGGCCACTCTTATGACCACTCTCATGGCCAAAAACGCGCGGCTGTGTGTAGTAGTCGATGGTGGGCGCGGCCATGTTCATTAGCAACACGGCGAAGGCCACGCCATCGGGATAACTGCCCCAGGTGCGAATCACATAAATCAGAATACCGATGCCGATGCCGTAATAAACGCGCCCGCGCGGTGTGGTGCTGGCGCTCACCGGATCGGTGGCGATAAAAAAGGCGGCCAGCATTGTCGCGCCACCAAACAAGTGAAACATGGGCGAGGGGTAGGTATCCGGATCCAGCATGAAAAAGAAAAACGCGATGGCAAACAGGCTGCCCATTAAGGCCAGTGGAATGTGCCAGGTGATGATGCGTTTGTAGACCAGCCACACGCCGCCCAATAAAATCCAGTTGTCGATCCATTCCCAACCCACGCCGCCAAAATCACCAAAGATGGCATTGCCGTGTACAATTTCGGAAACCGTCACGTTGAGACCCAGTTCGGTTTTTACTGTGTCTAGCGGAGTAGCCATGCTTAGCGCGTCAATGCTCAGCGAATAGGGGAACGTACCGGTGAAAATAATATTCAGTGTATCGAGAAAGCCTATTTCCAGTTGGTTGACGATGTTTGGCGGCACCCATTGGGTCATCTCCAGCGGGTAGGAAATCAGCAGCATCACGTAACCTACCATCGCCGGGTTGAAGGGGTTGTAACCCAGCCCGCCGTATAACTGCTTGGCGATGATAATGGCAAACGTTACACCCATGACGGTAATCCACCAGGGTGAAAAGGGCGGAATGCAAAAGGCCAGCAACAGGCCGGTGACTACCGCGCTGCCATCGGTGAGGAAAGGCGCAATGGGGCGTTGGCGCAGTTTCAGCATCAGCGCCTCGGCACACAATGCCGTGCTTACCGCGATCAGAATATTGATGCATAGCCCCCAGCCAAAAAACCAGGTGTAGGCAATAATCGCCGGCACCAGCGCCAGACAGACGCGCAGCATCATGCCGGTGATTCCCGCGCCGGAATGGATATAAGGAGATGGCGAGGTGTCGAGACTCATGGTTTGTTGTCCGTCTGAGTATCCAGTTTGTGCGCTGTGTTGGTTGATGTTGCCCGGCGCGCATCGGCTTCGCGAATTTGTTGTTGTTGCTCTACCGTCAGGCTCTGCGTGTTTTTGGGGGTGATGTCAGCGGCCTCACGTTTTGACCTGGCGCGATCCATTGCCGCTTGAATGGCTGCTTTCTTTGCATCGGCAGCATCATCCGCGGAGCCGCCTTTCTTGGCATCAAGCGCGGCACGTTTTTGTTTGTGACGTTCCTGTTTCTCACGCTTTTCGCGTTCCAGTCTTGCCTCACGGAATTGATGGCGTTCACGGGCAATATCGGCCTGATGTTTTTCTTCCTGCTGCGCCCAGATTTCGGTTTTTGCGTAACGAAAATAATGCACCAGTGGAATCTGGCTGGGGCACACATAATCACAGCAGCCGCATTCGATGCAATCAAACAAATGATAGTCCTGCACCTTGTCAAAATCTTTGGCGCGCGCGTACCAGTACAATTGTTGCGGCAATAAGTCCACCGGACAGGAAGTGGCACAACTGCCGCAGCGGATGCAGGGCATGGCGTGCGCGTCGCGTGACGGTAGCGGTACATCGCCCACGGTGGAATTAACCAAAATGCAGTTGGTGGTTTTGGTTACAGGGATGGTGACATCGTGCAGGGCGATGCCCATCATCGGGCCGCCTAAAATCACTCGGCTTAAGGTGTTGCGGTTGCCACCGCATTCTTCGATAAGGTCAATCACGGGTGTGCCGATGAGTACCTCCAGATTGCGTGCATGGGCAACGCTACCTGCCACGGTGACATAACGGGAAATAAGCGGCTCGCCAAATTCAATGGCGCGATACACCGCGTAGGCCGTGCCGACGTTGTTGCAGACCACGCCGATGTCCAATGGCAGACCGCCAGCAGGCACCTCTTTGCCAGTGAGCACCTGGATCAGTTGTTTTTCACCCCCGGTGGGATACACCGTGGGCACCGAAACAACCTTGATAAAATCTGCGCCGGTATTGCGTACTTGTTCTTCCAAAGCGCGAATGGCCTTCGGCTTGTTGTTTTCTACGCCGATGATGCAGCACTTGGCTTGCAATGTGTAACGCATAATGCGCAGGCCGACGATCACTTCGAGTGCGCGTTCACGCAGCAGCATTTCGTCGCAGGTGATATAGGGTTCGCACTCGGCGCCGTTGAGAATCAAGGTGTCGACCTTGTGCTTGCCAGGATTCAATTTAACGTGCGCAGGAAAGCCCGCGCCACCCATGCCAACGATACCCGCATCGCGAATATGCTCGCGGATCATCTCTGGCGGTAACTCGTGATAGTTGAGCACCGTTGGCTTGTTATCGATCCAGCGTTCTTCGCCATCGGTGTCGATGATGATGCACGGTGCATCCAGATGCGAAGGGTGTGATACGGGATGCCCGACGATACCCACTACGGTGCCGGAGCTGGAAGCATGCACTGGCGCGCTGATGGCGCTGGTGGGTTTGGCGATCAACTGGCCTTTAAGTACCTTGTCGCCAGCTGCGACGACGGGTTCGGCAGGTTCGCCGATGTGCTGTTGCAGAGGCAACACCAATTGTTTGGGTAGTCGCGCCATTTGCACCGGTTGCGCCGTTGCATCTTTTTTGTGTTCTTTTAGATGAACACCGCCGTGGAATTGAAACAGGCGGCGCATCAGGCTATTTTCTCCTGTGACGCTGTCTCTGTTGGCATGGCTTCTTCCGGGAATGACCACTTCCAGTTATGGTTATCGGTGGTAACCGGCACAATGTGGATACAATCCACTGGACAAGGGGGAATGCACAGGTCGCAGCCGGTGCATTCGGAGGCGATCACCGTGTGCATTTGTTTGGCCGCACCTAAAATCGCATCCACTGGGCAGGCCTGAATGCACAGCGTGCAGCCAATGCAAATTTCTTCGTCGATCACCACTACGGTTTTCACGTCTTCTTCGATCCCGTTTTCCGGGTTCAGCGGCTTGGGGTCGCGTCCCAACAAGTCAGCCAGCGCAATAATCGTGGTTTCGCCACCGGGTGGGCACTGGTTGATATCTGCTTCACCTTTGGCGATAGCCTCGGCATAGGGGCGGCAGCCGGGGTAGGTGCACTGGCCGCACTGCGTTTGCGGCAGCAAGGCATCAATCTTTTCCACCAACGGGTCGCCTTCCACCTTGTAGCGGATTGCGGCATAGCCCAGCACCAGCCCAAAGATGACGGCCAGAACCGTTAAAGCGATAATGGCTTCTAACATGAAATAACTTGTAGGGTGGGCATTGCCCACCAGCGAAATTTGAACGGAGTATTTTGGTGGGCGATGCCCACCCTACGAGTGCGTGCCATTTCGTTAGCCTTTGACCAAACCAGAGAAACCCATAAAGGCCATGGACATCAGTCCAGCGGTAATCAACGCAATTGCTGCGCCACGAAAGGCTTCAGGCACATCGGCCACGGTGATGCGCTCACGCATCGCGGCGAACAGAATCAGCACCAGCGAAAAACCCACCGAGGCACCAAAGCCATAAACGGCCGATTCCAGAAAGCCGTGCTTTTGTTGCACGTTCAACAGCGCCACACCCAATACTGCGCAGTTAGTGGTGATTAACGGCAAAAAGATACCCAGCACCTGATACAACAGCGGGCTGGTTTTGTGCACCACCATCTCGGTGAACTGCACCACCACCGCGATCACCAGAA
>CAZXZI010000030.1:0-26377 GCA_964645165.1 uncultured Ectothiorhodospiraceae bacterium | reverse complement strand
AGGGCAAAACAAGGCTGGGGAAAACGCACAACCATTAATAAAAAGTAATAACCGTGATGTTCAGCGTAGCATTAACTAGCAAACCACTAACGCAACCACAAACACACACCGGCCGGCACCGTTTAAAGGCCAAAGATATTTAGGGGTAGATGCACATGTCGTACGACGTAAAAAAAATCATTCATGAGCTTAGCCACTGGCTTGCACTGTGACACTCACATGAATATTAAGTTCGTCGCGTCTTCACCCCTTGCACCCACATTCACCTGTTTTCACTCAATCCAGTTTTAAGGATGCACATCATGAGTACACAACACTTTTCACGACGCTTTTCGCTAAAAATTACCAGCACTGCATTGGCGCTGATTTTAACCGCCATGTTTGCTGGAAATGCACTTGCTATCACCCGCGAACAGGCCAAACGTATTCATGACCGGCTGGTGGGCACGCCACCCAGCGCCACCTGCCTCACCCAGCTAGTTCCCAAGACCGCAAGTGATGCCGCAATGGATGTCATCACCAACGACGGTGGCGGCGACCAATGCACCGGCAAGGATTTCTATCGGGTCACCCTGAAGAACTTCATTACCCCGTGGACCAATGAAGATCAAACTGTTTTTGCGCCGCTGAATGATTATACGGCCACCGTCATCGGTATTATTCGAGATAATACGGATTTTCGGGAAATTCTCAGTGGTGACATCCTCTACACTGGTAATACCGCCGGACTCACGCCCTATTCTCGTACTGACAATAAACACTACAAAGAAATGGAAGACCGTGGCGTTGATTTGCAGGCCGATCTCGTTGCAACCACGCAAACCAGTCCAGCTACGCTCAACCTGCCAGTCGGCACAGCAGCAGGTGTACTCACTACCCGCGCCGCCGCCAAGGCCTTCTTCGTCGACGGCACCAACCGCGCCATGTTCCGCTTCACCATGCTCAACCATCTCTGTAATGACATGGAGCAGGTTAAAGACACCAGCTATTCGCCCGACCGCATTCGTCAGGATGTCTCGCGCAGCCCCGGTGGCGATAGTCGTATCTACATGAATGCCTGCATCGGCTGCCACACCGGCATGGATCCCATGACCCAGGCCTTTGCCTATTATGATTTTGAATACCCAGTAGATGGCAATGGCGATCCAAATTTCGATGCCGGCCAGATGGTCTACAACGACGCGGGCGATATTGATATCGACAAAGATGGCAACCCTACCGGTACTCGCGTGCAAGCCAAATACCTGCAAAACAGTAGCAATTTTGAATTCGGTTACGTCACGCCTGATGACAAGTGGGACAACTACTGGCGCACCGGCAGTAACAGCGTGCTGGGCTGGGACGGCGCATTAACCGGCAGCGGCAGTGGCGCTTCATCCATGGGTCAAGAGCTGGCGCACAGCCAGGCTTTCGCGCACTGTCAGGTGGAAAAAGTCTTTAAAGCCGTATGCCTGCGTGCGCCAGTCGATGCCACGGACCGTGGCCAGGTCGACACCATGACGACGGCCTTCAAAGCCAATGGCTTCAAATTGAAACAAGTGTTTGCTGACTCCGCTGTGTTTTGCAAGGGCAGTTAACAATAAGGCACGAACGATCATCTATTAATGGTTAAGTTTTAAAAAGGTTTTTTTGGAGTATGACAATGAACATCACAAGCCGTACAACTCTCCGCGTCACTCGCCAGGCAACGCACCAATCCTGGTCAATGTTACTCATCCTGCTCAGCGGTCTGCTGCTCTCTGCCTGTGACAGCGTGCCCAACGAACCCTCCGTTACGGGTGGTGGCAGCGGCAGTTCGGCAGCGGCGTACACCGGTGTGGCCTGCAACGCCACGGCGCAAACGGCCTCGGTGGAAGATGTCTGTAATTTCCAAACTGAATTTTGGGCGAAGATGCTGGATGCCAGCGGTTGTGAAAACTGTCATAACACCAAAACAGGCAGTCAATCGCCTTATTTCATGGATACGGCCGACATCAACACTGCCTACGCGCAGATGACAAATCCTGGCAATCCTTTAGTGGATCGTACGACCCCAGCTAACTCCAAAGTCATTGCCAAAATTACTAACAACCATAACTGTGGCAGCCCTAGCACCTGCGCGGCTCTGGCTACCAATGCTACAACTTATATTACTAACTGGGTGAATGGCGGCGTCGCAGGTGCGGGTCTGGGCGGCGAGACCAATGCGATTACCCTGACGTCACCGAGGATTAAAGACACCGGTTCCAGCAAAGATTTTGCTGATGCCGATCTCACCAATTTTGCGCCGCTGCATACTATTCTGAAGACCAACTGTTCCAATTGCCACACGGATAGTGCTTCCGTACCGCAGACACCTTTCTTTGCGGTTGATGATCCAAGCGCTGCCTACGACGCCTTGGTCTCCGGCCAAAAAATTAATCTGGACACTCCACGCGAATCACGCCTGGTGGCACGCATGGACGAAGGCCACAACTGTTGGGCTCTGGGCAGCACCTTGCCGGAGAACGTTAATAATGGCCGAAAAGATTGTGCCGTGTTGATGGAACAGGCCATCGAGACCTTCGCAGGCACCATCCAGCTCCCCCCCGTGGTTAACCCCGCCTGGGTCGCCAGCAAGGCCTTGACCCTGCTTGATGGTACCGTGGCCAGCGGTGGCGCGCGTGATGATTCCAGCACCATCGCCCTGTACGAATTCAAGGCCGGCTCCGGCGCCACCATTCAGGATACCGGCGGTGTTGGTGTGCCATTAAATCTAAAACTCTCTGGTATCGAGGGCACGGATTATCGCTGGGTAGGCGGTTGGGGCGTGGAATTTCTCACTAGCGCGGGTAAGGCGCAGGCCACCACTCAAGCCAGTCGCAAACTGCTGACACAAATCCTTGGCAGTGGCCAGTACTCCATTGAAGCCTGGGTAGTACCCGCCAATGTGACCCAAGGGGATGCCAATAACCCTGCACGGATCATCAACTATTCTGGTGGTTCCAACGAACGTAACTTCACAGTGGGACAGGCCGAGTACCGCTACGCCTTTATAAATCGTAGTTCTGCCGAACTCAGCCCCAACGGCAATACCTTTCTCACCGATGACATGGATGAGGATCTGCAATCTACTCAACAACATATCGTTGTCACCTTTGATCTGGTCAATGGCCGTAGGGTGTATGTCAACGGTGTGGATGTCTCCACCACCGGCAATGCCGATGCCGACCCATTACTTCCCGCCGGCAATCTGGTGGGCTGGGATCCCACCTATGCCTTCAGCATGGGCAACGAGGCGGACTTCAGCAAACCCTGGGAAGGCAAGCTGCGTTTAGTGGCCATTCACAATCGCGCCATGACACCTACACAAATCCAGCAAAACTTTGATGCCGGCGTGGGTCAAAAATTCTTCATGCTGTTCAGTGTCAGCGACCAGATGAATGACCCCACTGCCGGTGACTCCAACTGCTTCCAGGCTTCGGCAATCACTTCAAACAATCCACGCGGCGATCAATGCTTCGTGTATTTCGTTGCCAGTCAGTTCGATACCTACAGCTACCTGTTTACCCAACCAACCTTCGTCAGTCTCAACCCTGGCTTCACGCCCACGGGCTCGACCACAATCAAGGGTATGCGCATCGGTATGAACGGCAAAGAACCCGCCGTTGGCCAGGCCTTCATTAACATCGACACCACCATTAGCGCAGTCAATGGCTACGACAGTGCCACCAAGCAACAAGTGCTAAACAATGTTGGTACGGTCATGGCACTGGAAAAAGGCGCGGGCAGTGATGAGTTCTTCCTCACCTTTGAAGACTTCGGCGGCAACCTAAACGCCCGAGTTGTTGCTCTTTGCGGCAGCACGTTGAATTGCCCATCCCCTACGGCAGCAGCCGCCAACACCGATCCAAAAGTGGGACTGCGCACCTTTGAGGAAATCCTCGTCTCCATGCAAGCCATGACGGGGGTTGATCCTTATGACACAGCACGCTTCCCGAAAGTGCTGAAAACCTATTTCGACGACAGCACAGGCACGGTCACCGGCATCAAACAACAACTACCGGCAGATGAAAACGCCACCGGCTTCCTTGCGGCACACGAAATGGCTGTGGCGCAACTGGCCATTGCCTACTGTGATGCACTGGTGGATGACGTCCCTCTGCGAGATAGCTTCTTTGGCACCTTTGCCTTTGGCTCGCCGGTAGCCACCGCCTTTGCCAGCAGCACCGAGAAAAACCAGATCGTGGATGCTCTCTACGACAAAATGGTAGGCATCGGTGGGGTAGCGCTCAGCAATATGCCAAGTAAGGCACAACTCGAAACCGAACTGGTGGGCCCAGATGATGCGACAGCAATCGCAGGCGGACACCCGGGCAACCTGTTCTCGCGATTGTCGCCCGTTAGCACTCCTGCTGTAGTCAAAGCACTTTGCACCTCGGTTTTGGGTAGCGCCGCGATGATCATTCAATAGACCCACACAGACAAACAAGCAACAGACGTACTGAGGACAAGATGATGGACAAAAAAACCGCTGATCGAACTGCGAGACGCTTAAAAAAGAATCGCCGTGGACTTACGCCTGACGAACCCTTGTTGCACCAGGATCACAGTCGTCCGGTGACGCGACGTGATTTCCTGCGCCAGGGTTTTATCACCGGTACGGGTGTCACCCTCGGGGGTTCACTGTTCAGTCTGTTTGCCAATCCGCGCGCTGCACAAGCGGCTCTGTCTTCGGACTTAACAACACTGGCGGGCAGCATTCCCAACTGTTCACTGGGCGCCGTCGGCACCCAAATCCCCTTTATCTGTTTTGACCTGGCCGGTGGCGCCAATATGATCGGCTCTAACGTGCTGGCTGGTGGCCAGGGCGGTTATCTCAACGACCCCATCAGCGCTGCGGGTTACAGCAAAATGGGCATCCCCGGTGACATGGTTCCCGGTGGCGTGGAAGCGACGCCCAGCGTCACCAGCAATGGCGATTTTACAGACACCACGCTCGGTCTGGCTTTCCACTCGGACAGTGCCTACCTGCGCGGCATTCTGGAAAAAATTAATGTTGTGACTACTGGTGCCAATATAAATGGGGCGGTCATTCCTGCTCGCTCGGGCAACGATACCAGCAACAATCCACACAATCCCATGTATAACATTGCCTCCACCGGTTCTGACGGTGACGTGGTGACCCTCATCGGTTCACGCAACTCCGAGTCCGGTGGTAACTCCATGGCTCCAGCCATGAGCATTAACCCTTCGATTCGCCCCACCAAGGTAGACCGTCCCTCTGACGTCACCGGCATGGTGGACACCGGCGACCTCACTGCAGTATTGACTGAAGCCGATGCCAAGGCGGTAATGGAATCCATCGCCCGACTCAGCGATAAAAAAATCACCAACATCAACGCCGACACCGTCGTCAAAGACTTGGTGAATTGCGGTTATCTTAGCGCCGCTGATATTGCAGATCGTTTTGTGGGTGTTGATGTTGATCCCGCTAAAGATGCTGACATTGTCGGTGCAGCTGGCATTTTCAGCCAGGCCGAGTTTGATGGCGAAGGTGAATTCCGCAAAACCGCCGCCGTAATGAAAATGGTTCTCGATGGTCACGCCGGAGCTGGCACCATCGCCATGGGGGGCTTTGATTATCACACTGGCGATCGCTCCACAGGTGAACGTCGTGACCTACGCGCAGGCCGCTGTATGGGTGCCTGCCTTGAATATGCCGCTCGACGTAACCAGCCGCTGATGATGTACGTGTTCAGTGATGGTTCTGTCGCGAGCAACGGTGCCACCGATGGTTCAGTGGATGGTCGTGGCAAAGGCGTGTGGACGGGTGATAACTCCTCTACCGCCGCCGGTTTTTTCCTGGTCTACAACCCAGCGGCACGGCCTGCCCTGTTTAGCGGCGACACACTCACTGCCGCGCAGCACCAGCAGATTGGCTGGTTCCGCACCGATGGCTCGGTTGAAACCACCTCCAGCGTGGCCGCCAACAACGTCAACCAACTGGTGGACACCGTAGTATTGAATTACCTCGCCCTGCACGGCACAGACTATCGCGCCAATTACAACAGTCTGTTCCCCAATAATGGGCTAGGTAATGATGCGTTGATGATGAGCCTCACGGCGTTTGATCCGATTATTCCTTGACGAGTTTGCACTCATAAAAAAAGGCGATGCGCTAAATCAACGCATCGCCTTTTTTTATTTCTACCTCGTAGGTTGGGGTGAGCATTGGTGAACCCCACAATCAGTAATTGGTTAAGCTCCGCCGTTGGGGTTCGTTTGCACTCACCCCAACCTACTTGCTACTTACTGTCCCCGTTCAAAGTTAACGCGCCATCTGCACTCCGGACTCCGTCACCACCCCGTCCAACGGCACATCCCAGTTTTGATGCGGCAACTCGATCGGACTCTTTTGCACATCAAACGCCACACCCAATAAATGCGGCTTGCGCCACAGCTGTCGGCGACGCAAATAGGCAAAGCTACGATCATAAAAGCCGCCACCCATGCCCAGCCGATTGCCTCGTTCATCAAAGCCCACCAGCGGTGTCAGCACCAGATCCAGTCGCGTCAGCGCCGGAACCCGCCGCGAGTGCAACACCGGCTCTGGAATGCCAAAACTATTGGCCATCAACACATCGTCTGGCGCGTAAGGCAAAAAATGCAGACGGTTGTGGTGAATGCGACTGAGCACGGGCAGGTACACGGTTTTGCCCATGGCCCAGGCGCTGCTGATGAGTGGCGCAAGATCCACTTCCGCATCGTTGGGCAAGTAACAGGCGATGTGTTGAGCCGCGCGAAACAGACGATGATTGGCTAACTGCTGGCAGATGGCCGCACCGCGTTGGGCGTGCTCATGTACATCCAGGGCACGACGTGCCTGACGCAACTGCTGACGCAGAGCCTTGCGTTCTGTCACAGATCTAACTCGAGAGAGGCAAGAGGCTTCACTGAAAATAAAAGAGGCGCCACCCACACGTGCCGGTTGCATCGTCGCTCTTGGGACCGGAGCGAGAAAGTGGGAACAACGATCGACATATCAGGCTTTCCGCAACGCGGACATGCACACAACACCGATGTAATGTCCCCAACAGGGTTAAGCATAGGCCAAGAAAATTCCGATACAGTATCGAACACCGCAGGCGACGCCATTCTTTGAAAACTTGTACGTTAAAAAATAACTCCAAATACTCGATTTTCCGTCACCCTACCGAAGGCCGGAGTCCTGTGAAAGCTAGGATATTTACTGACTTTCGGCTTGCGCCGGAAGTACGAAGAACGCTTTACTCGTTTGCCTGAGAGTATAAACCCGCCAGCAGAAATAAATAAGAGAACTGGTTTACAACTCCAGCTGCCGACCCCGGGAAATCGCCGCTTCCACCTTATTCTGTAAACCGCGTAATTTTGTTTCAACCGCCGGCCCACCGCTGGCATCACTGGACTGCAAGGTCAGCAGATCATGCGCCAGATTCAGCGCGGCCATTACCGCCACCCGATCCGCACCGATCATTTTGCGCGCGTCCCGCACTTCGCGCATTTTTTCATCCAGCAAACGCGCGGATTCCATCAATGCGGGCTCTTCGTCCACCGGGCAAGCCACTTGATATTCTTTATCGAGCACCCGAATGCTGATCGCCTTGCTTTCTACCGGCTTGGCTGGCTTTTTTGCGGCTTTGGTGCTCATGCCTCGGTCTCCATCGCCTTGAGCCGCACCAGCATGGACTCTACCCTTGAGCGCGCCAGTTCGGCCTTTTCGATGAGCCGGGCGCGTTCTTCCACCAGCAGGTTTTGTCGTTCACGCATGAGAGTGTTTTCATTACTCAACTGATCCGTTACCGCGATCAGCTCGTCAATGCGTTGTTCCAGCTTGCTAATTTCAGTCTCAGCCATTCGATTCAACCGCCCAAGGATAGTTATTGTTGTTGCGCTAAACGCACTATAGATCGGGGCACAAAACGGGTCAACGACTGTCGGCCGCCGCCCAGCAGTGCTAAAATCACCACCCTACTTTCTCTGCAATAATACGATATCCCTACCATGCCACAGACCCTGCCCGACTACTTAATCCTTGCTAGCGCCCTGCAAAAGATGGACACCGAAATCAGCCCCAGTGAGGTGCACGGCACCCTTTGCGGCCTGCTCTGCGCCAACAGCAACGCCGGAGCCGACATCTGGCAACAGTCGCTCTGGCCGAATCGATCCAGTGGTGATCTGCTTGCGGCGGAAGCCAACGAGATTTTCAATCAAACCCACAACATCACCCGCCGCCAACTCAACGACCCCACCTGCGAATTCGAGATGCTGTTACCTGATGACGACGACAGCCTCATTCAACGGGTCAACGCCCTGGGCGACTGGTCGCAAGGCTACCTCATCGGCCTCAGCCTCGGCGGCATCAGCGACTTCGCCCCCCTGCCGGAAGACGCCCGCGAGATCACCAAAGACCTACTGGAAATTGCCCGTGCCGGCACCTCCTACGACCTGGAAGGCAGCGAAGAGGATGAAAATGCCTACGCGGAGCTGGTGGAGTACCTGCGCGTGGGTGTGCTGCTGATCAATGAGGAATTGCAGCCGACACAGGCAGCGCCCATTACCACAGAACCAGACTCCACCTTGCATTGATGCGCCGCAGTATCGAGTTTCTAGGGACGAGGGGCGAGGAAAATAAGGCAGAGTGTTTGCTGAAGCAGAGACTAAATATTTCGTCATTCCGGCGCAGGCCGGAATCCAGAAAATTATGTCTACATGTCTTCGGAATATGTACGGTCTAGATTCCGGCCTGCGCCGGAATGACGGTGTGGTTTTCCTCGCCCCTCGTCCCTAGAGACTCGACACTCACACCTGTGCCACAATCCCAACATGACCTCTAATCCCCACATCAAACCCGCCGAGTTCTCCCGCCGCCGCAAACGCCTGATGCAGATGATGGGCAAGGCCAGCGTCGCCATTTTGCCCGCCGCGCCCATGCGCGTGCGCAACCGCGATGCCGAGTATGCCTACCGACAGGATAGCGACTTTTATTACCTCAGCGGTTTTAACGAACCCGACGCCGTGCTGGTGCTGATCCCTAAACGCAAGCACGGCGAAGTGGTTTTGTTCTGTCGTGAGCGTGATCCGTTGATGGAAACCTGGCACGGCCGCCGCGCAGGACTGGAAGGTGCGATGGCACATTACGGTGCCGACGATGCCTTCCCCATCACCGACATCGACGACATCCTGCCCGGTCTGCTGGAAAGCAGCGAGCGCGTATTTTACACCATGGGCTGCGATACCCAGTTTGACCAACGCGTCACCGGCTGGGTCAACCGACTCAAGGAGCAATCTCGCGCCGGCGTGCACACTCCCGGGGAATTTGTCGCCCTCGATCACCTGCTGCACGACATGCGGCTTTACAAAAGTCGCGCCGAAATCACCACCATGCGCAAGGCGGCAAAGATCTCTGCGCAGGCACACATTCGCGCCATGCAGCAATGCCGTCCCGGCAAAATGGAATACGAAATCGAAGCGGAATTCCAGCACCACTTCAAGCAACACAACTTTGCCAACGCTTACACACCCATCGTTGGTGGCGGTGAAAATGGTTGCATCCTGCATTACACGGAAAACAATACCGAGCTGCACGATGGCGATCTATTATTAATCGATGCCGGTGCAGAAAATGAATGTTACGCCGCTGACATTACCCGCACCTTCCCCGTGAATGGTGTGTTCAACACCGAGCAAAAAGCGCTGTACCAGATCGTGCTCGACTCCCAACTGGCTGCCATCAAAAAAGTACAACCCGGTAACCACTGGAACGAACCCCACGAGGCAGCGGTACGCGTGCTTACCAAGGGACTGATCAAACTCGGCCTGCTCAAAGGTAACTTGCGTACGCTGATTAAAGAACAGGCCTACCGCACCTTTTATATGCACCGCACCGGTCACTGGCTGGGTCTTGATGTGCATGACGTGGGCGATTACAAAGTGGGTGACGCCTGGCGCGAGCTGGAACCCGGCATGGTGCTCACCGTAGAACCCGGCCTGTACATCACCCCCGGCACAAAAGTGGGCAACCGTGCCGTCGCCAAAAAATGGCAGGGCATCGGTATTCGTATCGAAGACGATGTGCTAGTGACCAAAGACGGCTGCGACGTGTTGAGCAAAGACGCGCCCAAGTCCATTGCCGAAATCCAAGCGTTAATGGCCGGAGCAACTTAATGAACCTTCCCATAGGGTTACAGGCATGAAAACCAATAACACTCCTTCGTCATTCCGGCGCAGGCCGGAATCCAGAATATCGTTAAAACCACTGGATTCCCGCTTGAGCCGGAACGGCGGAAATTTATCAGAACAGTGCTTTACAAAAAAATGACTGACTATGATCTCGTCATCATCGGTGGCGGCATGGTGGGTGCAAGCCTTGCCATTAGTTTGTCCGAACAACCTTTGCGTATTGCGTTAATCGAAGCCGCACCATTACGCACCGATGCAACACCACCCTGCTACGACGACCGCGCCATCGCTCTGTCTTTCGGCAGCCGACGTATTTTTGAAGGCATGGGACTGTGGGCAAATATCGCAGCGCAGACCACAGCGATCAAAAACATTCACGTCTCCGATCAAGGCCGCTTTGGTTTTACTCGGCTGAGTGCGCAGCAGGAAAATGTCGATGCACTGGGTTACGTCGCTACGGCACGTCAACTCGGTGCCGTGTTAATGGCTCAGCTCCAGCACTGCAACAATCTCACAATCATTAGCCCCGCCACCCTCACCGAACTAAAACTGAGTGACGATCATGCCACTACAGTCATTTCACAGGACGATGGCAACACCGAAACAATCACCAGCAAACTGGTTATCGCCGCCGACGGCGGTAACTCGCACGTGCGCCGTCAACTGGACATTCGTACTACCGACCGCGACTACCGCCAGACCGCCATCATCGCCAATATCACCCCGGAAAAACCGCATCGGCATGTTGCCTACGAACGCTTCACACAAAATGGCCCGCTGGCGTTATTACCCATGCCAGATAATCGCTGCTCACTGGTGTGGACGTGTACCCCGGAAGATGCCGAACGGGTTCTTCAACTCAGTGATGCAGATTTTCTTGCCGAACTTCAGCCCTGTTTTGGCAAGCGCCTCGGGCGCTTTGTAAAAGTGGGCAAGCGCAACAGCTATCCACTCAAGCTCATTCAAGCACAGGAACAGGTGCGCGCACGTTTGGCGCTCATCGGCAACGCTGCACATACTTTGCATCCCATTGCCGGGCAAGGATTCAACCTCGGTCTGCGTGACGTCGCCGCACTGGCACAAAATGTAGTCGATGCCTCCCTCGTAGGAGACGACATCGGCGCACTCTCCGTGCTGGAGAATTATTCACAATGGCGACAACGAGATCATCGCCAGGTCATCGCTTTTACCAACACCTTAGTGCAAACATTTTCCAACCAGTTTCCCCCGCTTGCATTCGCGCGCAACCTGGGACTGGTAGCAACCGATGTTGTGCCACCGCTCAAACATCTGCTGGCGCGTCACTCGATGGGCATCACCGGCAAACTTCCTCGACTAGCACGGGGACTACCATTGTGAGAAAAGACATAAACACAACCTCTTTCGATGTGATTATCGTCGGCGGCGGCATGGTGGGCACTGCGCTAGCCTGCGCTTTGGGTGATGGCCCGTTGTCGGTCGCACTCATTGAGGCCAATGCGCCTAACTACGATTGGCCTGCTGATTCTTTTGATCTACGCGTAAGCGCCATCACCCACGCATCCCAAAATTTTCTTGAACAACTGGGTGTCTGGCAGGCAATCAGCGATGAACGTGCCAACGCTTACCACGACATGCAGGTGTGGGATGCCGGCGGCGATGGCAGCATCCATTTTGATTGCGCCGAGATTGGTGAAACCAACTTGGGACACATTGTTGAAAACCGCGTAATCAACAAGGCGCTCGCCCTGCGCGCTAAACAGTTTGACAACATCGAGATATATTGCCCCAATAATCCCAGCACACTTCAGCTCGATGCAGACTTTACCAAACTGGAACTAGATAACGGCACTCTGCTTAAAACTGGATTGCTGGTAGGCGCAGACGGTGGACGATCCTGGGTGCGACAACAGGCCGGAATTTCTGTCAGCACGCGCGACTATCAACAAACCGCGGTAGTCGCTAACGTCATCACAGAATTCCCGCACCAACACACGGCATGGCAACGCTTTTTACCCACCGGCCCTCTGGCATTCTTACCGCTGACCAACGAAAACATCAGCTCCATTGTATGGAGCACCACCGCCGGTGAGGCACAACGCCTGTGTCAATTGGATGAAGCCAGTTTCAGCGCAGAACTGGAAGTTGCCTTCGATGTCACACTGGGGAAAATAATATCAAGCGGACCACGCGCAAGCTTTCCCATCAAGGGTCAACATGCAGCGCATTACGTAAAACCCCATCTCGCGCTCGTTGGCGATGCCGCACACACCATTCACCCGCTAGCAGGACAAGGTGTCAACCTGGGTTTTGCCGATGCGCAATGTCTCGCCGAGACGGTGCTCGCTGCACACGAAGCACACAAACCCATTGGCAGCTTCAAAACACTGCGTCGCTATGAACGTAGCCGCCGCGGTGACAACTTACTCATGCTGGAAGCAATGGGTGTTTTCAAACAGTTATTCAGCAACACTACGCCCGGCTTGCGCGAGCTACGCAACGCCGGACTGAATGTTGCAAACCGTTCCTCGGTCATCAAACATTTTTTTATGGAAAAAGCACTGGGCTAATTACCAGGGTACCAGACGCCTGGAAAATAACCTGCTCGTAATGCACCGGTTGCCGAGGCAACACTAGAGAAACCTCAGCTAGGATAAGGCTATCCATCCAGTAATTTATCTAGAAAGTCCGGTTAGCTCTACATAGAATGCATGTACTATCAACTGGCTTCGAAAATACTTATAACCACAGCTGGAAAATAAAAATGTGCGCAGGACCAACATCAGGAACGTTGTTGCCCAAAAAATCATCGCCATTTTTATGGCTCATTGTGGTGTGGATACCGCTGCTCTCGGGCTGTGAAAAAGCAGCTGAGCAACAGGATGGTGGCTTTCCCCCACCGACAGTGAGCGTTGCCCAAGTGGTGCAGCGTGAAATTACGCCCTGGGTAGAATTTAGTGGCCACGTTGAAGCAAAAGAAAGCGTACAAATTCGTCCCCGCGTTGGCGGGGTTATCGAAAAAATTCTTTACCAGGAAGGTAGTATCGTTAAACCGGGCGATCTGCTATTTGTGCTTGACCAGGAACCCTTCCGCGCTGAGCTAAACCGCGCCGAGGCGGATCTATCGAGGGCACACGCTCAAGCGGCGCTTGCGCGCGCAGAAATAAAACGCGCAAAGAACCTACTGGCTCGCAAACTACTTTCTCAAAATGAATATGACCAACGCATTGCCGCCGAAATGCAGGCCAATGCCACCGTTCGCTCGGCGGAAGCCACGCTGAAAATTGCTCGCCTCAACCTCGAATACACCAACATTCGTGCTCCCATCACCGGGCGTACTGGCCGGGCACTGGTCACAAAAGGCAATCTGGCATCAGCCTCTCCCTCACCCGCTTTGCTAACCACCGTTTTTTCTTTTGATCCCGTGTACGTCGTATTTGATAGTGATGAGATGACGTATCTGCGTTACTTTCAAAATGCGAAAACTGATTCGACATCAAGCACTCACGGCACTAAGCGTACTGTTTATGTCGGCCTTGGTAATGAACAGGGTTTCCCGCGCGAAGCTTATGTGGATTTTGTGAACAATCAAGTGGACACCAATTCCGGAACAATCCGTTTGCGCGCGGTACTCAGCAACAAAGACCAACGATTAATTCCCGGCATGTATACCCGCGTGAAATTACTGGCATCTAAACCGGAGACCACCCTGTTAGTTGCCGATCATGCCATCCTTACGGATCAAGACCGGAAATACGTTTACATTCTAGGCGAAAAAAATACGGCCATGCGCCGGAACATCAGCACCGGTCGTCTTGAGAACGGATTACGTGTTGTTCACAGCGGGCTAAAGGCCGCCGACAAGGTCATCGTCTACGGCATACAAAAAATATTTTTCCCAAACATGCCGGTGGTACCACAGGACATTGGAATGAGTGATCCTGCGCCCGCGCCCGGGGCAAAACCCGCTGCCGAACATTGATCGCAGCGGGCATAGAGAGATAGCGCCCATGAAGGATTTCTCCAAATTTTTTGTTGATCGGCCAATCTTCGCCGCCGTGTTGTCTATCCTGATCTTCACGGCCGGCCTGATCGCGTTGCAATTATTACCCATCACCGAATACCCAAATGTTGTGCCGCCGACCATTACCGTGCACGCCGTTTATCCGGGTGCCAATCCGAAAGTCATTGCCGAAACCGTGGCCTCACCGCTTGAAGAAGCGATCAACGGCGTCGAAAACATGATGTACATGAAGTCGGTGGCCGGTAGCGACGGTGTGCTGGCCATGACCATCACCTTCAAGCCCGGTACCGATGTCGATCTTGCCCAGGTGCACGTGCAAAACCGCGTGAGCCAGGCAACCCCTCGACTACCTGACGATGTTCGACGCCTGGGCGTGTCAACACAAAAGCGTTCGATTAATCTCACCATGGTGGTGCATCTGCTTTCCCCCAATGGCAGTTACGATTCCACCTACCTGCGCAATTACGCCGTGCTACATATCAAGGATGAGCTGGCGCGCATTCCTGGCGTGGGTGATGCGTTAATTTTCGGTGCCGGTGACTACGCCATGCGCATTTGGCTTGATCCCGGCAAGGTTGCCTCGCGTGGTCTTACTGCAGGTGATGTGGTCGGCGCGATTCGCAGCCAGAGCCTTCAGGTGTCCGCTGGACAAATCGGTGCGCCACCACAAGCCGATACCCCGGCCTTCACTTTGTCGATCAATGCCAAGGGACGACTAGTGACTGAGCAGGAATTTGGCAACATTGTCGTAAAGTCCGGTAGCAATGGAGAAATCACTCGTTTGAAAGACGTTGCCCGACTGGAGCTTGGCGCTTCGCAATACGCTTTACGCTCACTTTTGGACAACAAACAAGCCGTTGCTATACCGATCATGCAGGCACCCGGTGCAAATGCCATTGAGCTGTCGGACAACGTACGCGCTAAAATGGCAGAGCTCGCGAAACATTTCCCGGAAGACCTTAGCTGGAAGGTTGTGTATGACCCCACTGTTTTTGTACGCGATTCCATTAAGGCGGTTGTCACCACATTACTCGAGGCGGTGTTGCTGGTGGTTATCGTCGTGGTGTTATTCCTGCAAACCTGGCGTGCCTCACTGATTCCATTGCTCGCCGTGCCAGTGTCCATCATCGGCACCTTTGGAGTGCTGTTGCTACTGGGTTTTTCAATCAATACGCTTACCTTGTTTGCGTTGGTGCTGGCGATTGGCATCGTGGTTGATGATGCCATTGTGGTTGTCGAAAATGTGGAACGTAATATTGCCTCGGGTTTGTCATCTGTCGCTGCGGCTCATCGTGCTATGCGCGAAGTCAGCGGGCCGATCATTGCCATCAGTCTGGTATTGATTGCGGTATTTGTTCCCATGGCCTTTTTGTCAGGGGTGACTGGGCAGTTTTACCGGCAGTTCGCCGTAACGATCGCCATCGCCACCGCTATCTCTGCGATAAACTCGCTGACCTTATCGCCTGCACTCGCGGCAGTGATTCTCAGGGGACACGATGAGCCACACGATCGGTTCACGCGTATTATTGATGCGCTCTTTGGCTGGGTGTTCCGGCCTTTCAATACGTTGTTTCAATGGAGTTCCGATACGTACTCCCGCACCGTAACCCATATGCTGGGTCACCGCCGTCCTGTTTTTGTGCTGTACCTATTGTTGGTGGGTTTGACGTGGATGTTATTTCAGACCGTTCCAGGCGGCTTCATCCCCACCCAGGACAAACTTTATCTCATTGGTGGGGTAAGGTTGCCGGAAGGTGCATCACTTGACCGTACCGAGGCGGTGGTTAAAAAGATCAGTAAACTGGCTCTAGCGACTGAGGGCATCGCGGATGCCGTTGCCTTCCCTGGATTGAATACGCTGCAATTCACCAACACCTCCAATACCGGCACAATCTTTTTTCCACTAAAGAGCTTTAAGGAGCGCACACGTTCTGCCGCCGCAATTACCGCTGAACTTCAGGGAAAGATCTTTTCCATCCAGGAGGGTTTTGGCTTTGCCATCATGCCGCCGCCCATTCTCGGCATCGGCACTGGTTCCGGCTATTCCCTGTATATTCAGGATCGCGCCGGTCTGGGTTACGGCCCATTACAAAAAGCCACCCAACAAATGACCGGTGCGATCACACAGGTTCCCGGGCTCACGTTTCCCGTTTCATCCTATCAAGCTAACGTACCGCAACTTGATATCGACGTGAATCGAACCAAGGCAGAAATGCAGGGCGTGCCATTGCGAAACCTGTTTGAAACTTTACAAATTTATCTTGGTTCAATGTACGTTAACGACTTCAACCGTTTTGGTCGTACCTATCAGGTTATTGCGCAGGCCGACGCACCGTTTCGTAACAATGCAGAGGAAATTGCCAACCTGAAAACACGCAATCTGAAGGGTGATATGGTGCCCATCGGTGGTCTGGTCAAGGTTAGCCAAACCTTCGGCCCGGATCCGGTGATTCGTTACAATGGTTATCCGGCAGCCGACCTCATCGGCCAGGCCGATCCACGCGTTATGTCATCATCGCAGGCTCTTACCGCGGTGAGCAGTGTTGCTGCAAAAATTTTACCCAGTGGCATGAACCTGGAATGGACCGACCTGAGTTACCAACAAACCACACAGGGTAATGCTGCACTTATTGTCTTTCCGTTATCCGTGTTACTGGTTTTTCTAGTGCTCGCAGCACTTTACGAAAGCTGGACACTACCCCTGGCCATTATTCTCATCGTTCCCATGTGCGTGTTGTTTGCCTTGTTTGGCATCTGGTTCGCGGAGGGTGACAACAACATATTTGTACAAATTGGGCTCGCTGTACTCATGGGGCTTGCCTGCAAAAATGCAATCTTGATTGTGGAGTTCGCGCGCGAACTTGAACTGCAGGGTGAGACGCCAATCAATGCCGCCATTGAAGCCTGCCGTCTGAGACTTCGCCCCATTATCATGACCTCAGTTGCCTTTATTGCGGGCGTACTACCCATGGTTTTTGCCAGCGGCGCCGGCGCCGAGGTTCGACAAGTGATGGGCATTACCGTTTTCTCGGGAATGATCGGCGTTACCTTGTTTGGTTTACTCCTGACACCGGTGTTTTACACCGCATTACGAACCCTATTTACGAAGCACAAAACGTAGTTAACCAAACCCGGGGTAATGCATAATTTTTCCCGGCTCAAATAGGCCATTAATTTTTTTCAGACAGCCCATGCCGCTATCGGTATAATCCATTTGTTTAATACAGCGCTCATTTCCGCGCTGCGTTAAACACATCCTTTCACATACCCTGCACAGCGAATCATTATGGATATTCTGAATATTGCCGCCATCCTCATCACGGTTTCCGCACTTTTCAGTTTCGTCAATTACCGCTTCATAAAGCTACCGACAGCCATTGGTCTGATGCTGATTTCATTGGTGGTCTCTCTATTGTTTCTTGGTGCAGGAAAGCTTGGCTGGGGACATTTTGAGGCACAGGCACACTTGCTATTGGATTCCATTGATTTCAATGAAACCTTAATGCAGGGGATGTTAAGTTTTCTACTTTTTGCGGGTGCTCTGCACATCAATCTGGGCGACCTTGCCAAACAAAAATGGGTAATCTCCAGCCTCGCGACGGTGGGTATTTTGACTTCTACTTTTTTGGTCGGTGGAGCCAGCTATTATTTGCTAGGTGCGTTGAATATTCATCTGGATTTTATATATTGCCTGTTGTTTGGCTCTCTGATATCACCCACCGACCCTATTGCCGTGCTGGGCATTCTCAAATCCGCCAATGCACCCAAAACACTGGAAACCAAAATTGCCGGGGAGTCCCTGTTCAATGACGGCATGGCCGTGGTGGTGTTTATCGTGCTACTGGGTATTGCCACAGGCGGTCATGATGTCACCGTCAGCCACATTGCTTTGTTATTTCTTGAAGAAGCCATCGGCGGAGTGGTTTTCGGTTTTGTGATCGGTTGGCTCACTTATCAGCTACTCAAGCAGGTAGACAATTATCAGGTTGAAATCCTGCTCACTCTGGCACTGGTGATGGGCGGCTACGCACTAGCAGCTGCCATTCATACCTCTGGTCCCATTGCCGTGGTGGTGGCCGGGCTGCTCATCGGCAACCAGGGGCGCATGCTGGCCATGACCGAACACACTCGCGAACACCTGGACACTTTTTGGGAGCTCATCGATGAAATTCTCAACGCCGTGCTGTTTGTGCTCATCGGTCTGGAAGTGTTGGTACTGCCATTCACTCGGGATGTGTTACTGGCTTCACTGGCGATGATCCCCTTGGTATTGCTGGCGCGGCTGATCAGCGTGGGCTTGCCCATCAACCTGCTGCGCATGCGTCGTGAATTTAGTCCCGGTGTGGTGAAGGTGCTTACCTGGGGAGGATTGCGCGGCGGTGTGTCGGTGGCACTGGCTCTGTCCTTACCTGCGGGCGAACCGCGCGAGATTATTTTAGCAATCACCTATGCCATTGTGGTTTTTTCCATCGTGGTTCAAGGGCTCACGATTGGTCGATTGGTGAAGTCCGCCGTTTAAATCTTGTTCGCCTGGCGGTGCCTCTGACGCCGCCCCTGCAGCTATGTCCTGTTAAAGCTGGTTTCGGCTTCCCCTTATTCACATCGCTCCAGGCCAGAAAATGGCAGCATACTCACCGGCCGCTTCTTCACGGTTCTTCATCTGACGCAAATACCAACCATTGCTTCCGACGGACAGAAACTGTCGGTTTTTCTTACAGTTAGCCCAGTTATTCTGGATATTTTACGCCAAAAAACACCTATCTTATTGATTTATCGCAATATAATAATTATGGCTCGAATATTGCTATTGCCCAATAAATGATCAATAATTCGCCCCCAACGTAAAACTGCTCATAATTTAACCGCTGCATAATACCCGCTAGGGATCTTTGTCGGCAGATGACTCACACGCAACAGCGAGCCAAGAATACCGATGAGACACAACACCCAGCACCATTTCAAACAGCGCGCTCAACGCAATTCTAGTTTTTTACTCCTACTATGTGGTGCGTGGCTGGCCAGCCTTGCAAGCCCCGCGGCAGCCGGGTCAAATAATGATCAAAAACGTGCCGCGAAAGAAATGCGCTGCCTTGCGCTCAACATCTACTTTGAAGCCCGTGGCGAAATCGCAGAGGGTCAGTTGGCCGTCGCGCTGGTCACCATGAATCGTTTGAGAAACCGACATTACCCCAACAGTGTGTGTGGCGTGGTTTGGCAAAAACACCAATTCAGTTGGACGCATGACGGTAGAAGCGATCGCCCCACCGACAAGCGTGCCTGGGCATTGGCACAGAAGATTTCGCGGTTTGCCTATCAACGTTTTGAAAAATTATCTGCACGCAGCCGCAAGGCACTGGATTTGACTAAGGGAGCATTACACTACTATGCCCCCCGCCTAGCATCGCCTTACTGGGCCAAGGTGCATAGTGTCACTCGTGAGATTGGCGGGCACGTCTTTCTGACGGGTCGAAGCTAGGGTTCCATCGTACTACACCGTTGCTAGTCGCTATTAGCTAACGCCTCTGAACAGCGTTCGCCAATTTAAGTACGGAGAATCCTGGAAGCTCAAGGCTTGACCCTGGCAATTCAACCGTAAAATATTTCGCTTACACTGACTCCTTCCAGGAGACACTTTCATCCGACTGCGCAGGACGCACACTCAGCATGTAGGGTTTGGTATCGGATGATTCGTAATAGGTGCGGGTCATCATTTCACTCATGATGCCGGTGGTAAAAAACTGGATCGACACTACCACTAACAAAACGCCTAACAACAACAGTGGCCGTTCACCAATATTTTCGCCGAAAATTATTTTTATAATCGCCAGATAGCCCAGCATTAAACCGCCGAGTGCACCCACTATCATGCCAATGCGACCAAAGAAGTGTCCCGGCCGGGCGCGAAAGCGCATAAAAAAATACACAAATAGCAAATCTAACAGCACGCGATAGGCGCGGGAAATGCCGTATTTGGACTCACCAAACTGGCGTGCGTGGTGAGTCACCACTTCTTCTTTGATGCGTGAGGGTGAGGTGTTGGATGCCACCCAGGCCGGAATAAAACGGTGCATCTCTCCGTACAGTCGCACGCTTTTGATGATCGATGCGCGGTAAATCTTCAGGCTACAACCGTAATCATGTAGCTCCACTCCTGTAATACTACCGATTAAGCGATTCGCCAGACGTGAGGGAATTTTCCGCATCAGCAGGTTATCTTGCCTATCCTTGCGCCACCCGGATAATAAATCCAGATCCTCCCGCAGTAGCCGCGAGACCATGCGGGGAATATCGATAGGGTCATTCTGCAGATCACCATCCATGGTCACAATCACTTCGCCACGCGCGGCATCAATACCGGCCTGCATGGCAGCGGTCTGGCCAAAATTGCGTTGCAACTCGACAAGGCGCACATGCTTGATTTCCTGCGCATCCAGTAACTCGCATACTTTTTTTACCGTATCGTCCGAACTGCCATCGTCCACTAACAGCAATTCCCACTTATCCGGATAGTTGGCCATCGCCTCATTGGTACGAAGAATCAGTGGGCCGACGCTGTCTTCTTCGTTAAACAACGGAATCACCACCGACAATGGCGCGGTGGTGGGAGACGTTTCCGGCGAATCAATTGGGTTTGCAGTCTTCATTTAAAAAGTGGCTCCCGCATCAAGCGTAAAAATAGCGAAGTTCATGGTGCGAGAGTATAACGGATACTTCCAGTGAAGGCCGCCCGGGCAGCGACTCGATCACTATTTCGGGGCGGCTTCTTGCTCAGGAGCAGGATGAGTAAACTCGTGATAGCGCACCTGGCGACGGAATACGTCCATATCGATGGGCGACAGCACCTCATCCATCAGACTTTTCATCGGTAGCGGGCGGGAGTCCGGTGCTGTCCTTTTCCACGGCACAATGTAGAGCACCTTGGGTAACTCTCGGGCACCGGTGATTTCTGTTTCATCCAACTTTAGGGTGACTTCAGCCATCGTCGACGTCAACATAAGCAGCAGTAACACTGATACTGCAGCAATGAAAATTTGTTTATTCAATCGCATGAATCACCTGTTCCATTTTCTCTGATTTAGCATAGCGAATAGGATCCAACTTACTCAAGGCAGAAAAGCTCTTTTTGACCCATTTATCATAAACTCCTGTAATGGCACGAGCCGCATTCACCACATGCACATCAATGGCTTTTTCTTCGAAAGGATAGGCCTGCTCTTCCAATAGAATATCGTATTGCTCCAACTCTTCCGCCGACAAACCCTTGGGCCGTTCAGAGTCAAACAAGCCCTTACCAAAATCACTGTAAATTTCTGCAATGCGATAGGTAGAAGCCGTGGTCACTGCCTCAATGCCGTAATTAGCCGCGTCGGTATAAGCCTTGATACTTTCCTGCATTAGCTGTTTCTTTTTTTTCAGATTCTTTTTCAAGGGTTGTACCAGGCGCACCTTTCGATACACCACATAAGTGGGGCCCGCCAATTCCAACGCTGCACCTGCCGCAAGGAATCGACTGCGATCCGTGGCCGGCCCTTCTTTATTGGCTTCGATGATTTTTCCTAACCAGTAATTGCGTGACTGCATTTGTTTTTTGTTGAGATAAAGTGTCGCTAAACGATTCCGCGCCTCCATAGCTTCATCGAATGGTCGGGGGAACGCCTTAACATAACGTTTGTAAACTTCAAGCGCTTTATCCTGACGGTTAGCCTTTTCATAAAATTCAGCAATTTGCCATAACAGCAGGTGTTTTTTATTGCTGTCAGTTTCACCGCGATACAGAACTTCGTACGAGTCTGCGGCATGCTTCCAGTCACCACTCTTCTCATAGGCCAGCGCCAGTTTTTTATCTGCATCTGCACGCAATTTATTGCTGGGGTGAGTTTGCACAAAGGCCTTTAATACTGGGATGGCCATCGCCCAATCTTTATTGGCAAACAGTGAGGCTGCTGCATCAAAGTCTGCACTAGCACGAATACTCGCATTCGGGGTAAGTTTGCCGATACGTAAGAAATGTTTCGCGGCCAAACGTTGATTGCCGGCTGCTCTGGCCTGCTCGCCCTGTTTGTAAACAACAGCGGCTAGCAACTCCAGGTAATCCTTCCGTTCTTTATCATTCGCCGTTGCAAATTGCAGGCGTTTCAAAGTGGCCGTTTCAGCTTCAGGATAATGGCCTAATTTAAATTCACCTTTCGCAATAATCGCCCAATTGATCCTGGATAATTTCTGAGTTCCCTCTGCTCCATTGATGACCCGTTTGTGACCTACCACATAATAAGCAGTACCCACGGCATTCTGGTAATCCTTCAAAGCCATCAACTTCTCGGCGGCTCTGGACATTACGTTGACAGCCCGCTTATCGCTCGGGAACGTCGCCACAAAACGTTTGTCACTGGCAATGGAAACTCTTGTTTTCACCAATGCAGCAGCACCCGTTAATAATTTTATCTGTGCCCGATGTGCTAACAACGCAGCATAACCAGCTTCAGCACTCTGCGCATGGGGTGGGTACTGGTATGCCGTGTACTCAAATTCCGCAGCAGCTGCTTGCACATCACCGCTATCCAACAGGCTTTCTGCCAACAGCATATTTTTTTCAGGCGTATTTTTGTCATTGGGGAAGGAGCGCACATAAGTGCGGTACCAATGTGCGGCAATGCGGTAGTCAGCTGGTTTTTTACTGCTTTGTGCCTGCGCATGATAGTAGCGTGTCAAATCATCCAGATTGCTCTTCAGATGCGGTAACAATTGTGTAAGCAACGCCTTGTCATGTTTCTTCCAAAAAGTGGCACCAACTCCGTAGGCCATTACCAGATCTGCCTTGGCGCGCAACAAGTCATTTTTTCGACCTGCCGCTTTGTAAATATCAATGACCCGCACCGTAAATAAAGGCGCATTGCGATGCTGGGGATACTTCTCTACGAAGGCCATCAGAGTTTCAGACGCGTCACCCGCACGATCTTGCGTCAAATATAAATCAGCCAGTCGCTCGTAAATACGGAATTCATAATCACGATGACCATAACCCTTGAAAAAATCCGCGACACTTTCATAACCTTTTAGGTACGAGAAAGACAAACACACAATTCGTAACGTATCTTCCAGCAGCTCCAAATCGCTGCGGGAAAAGTCCGCCAGTTTACGTCCACCGGCAAAGCTACGATCCAACACTGAGAAATAGGATTTTAGTGAGCGCTTGGTATCACCCTGCTTGAATACCGACCAACCGTGTTTGAACATTGCACGCCCATAATATGAACTAGTCTCGCCACGGGCAAGCACGCTACTGTACGCCTTCTCTGCTGCTTCAAAATCCCGAAAGGTAAAAAGAATTTCACCACGCCTAAACTGTAGTTCATCGTAATTTTTTTCATTGGGGTATCTTTTTACCAGACCGTTAAGTACACCTAGCGTTTTTTTCAACTCACCATTTAACTCATACGCACGTGCTAGCTGGTACATCACTCGATTATTGCCGGTATAGTCAGGATACAGGCTCAGTAGTCGTTCATATTGGTGAATTGCGCCACCAACATTTTCCCCCTCAAACTCTTTCTTAACTTCTTCATTCATCGCTGCTTCTTGCACGGCTGCATCCACCTCTGCTTGTACAGCTTTGACGTCACCCGATTCTTGCAGTTTTCCTGCTGATTTTTTCGTTACTTTCTTTACAATTTTCTTGGGCGTACTGCTGGTTACATCCTCACCTGCTAATTCAGCCTGTTTATTTTCTAAAGCGATATCGGCTAAACGTTGCAAGGCAATCGCACGCAGAGCACCATTGTTTGTTGTTCTAGCCAGCTGCTCATACGTGTGTTGCACATCGGCTCGTGACAACGGTGGCAAGGTCTGCGGCTCAATCTTCGCGGCTCTATCTGCCAGCATTTGAATAGTGGGGTCTTCATCAATAGGTCTTTTACTGGCACAGGCCGATAGTACTAGCGATAAAATCACCGGCATGAGTAACGTCCAATAAAAGCGTGAACTCAATGCCATTACTTCAGCTCCTTGCCAGACTCGGCGCCATCAGTAGCCAAATCCTGCAAATGAGCCAGAGAAAACCTGGCCTTATCCAGATAATCCACTAGACGCAAACGCAACTTATCCAGCTCTACATCCACCATCGCTTGCAGTTGGCGCTGCTGTTCATCAAAAGCGGCTTTTATATCTTTGCGCAACAGGATGATCCGTTGATGTTTTTTACTGATATTTTGTTCATAGCCTGAAAAGGTAATCGGCGCATTCCCCCGCGCCCGCTGCAAAGAGTTTTGTCTTTTCAAGGTTTCTTTTAACTCGGCATCCAGCGAACCCAGACTTTTTTGGACTTTACGAAAACGTATCGCAAAGGTTGTCTCCACTTCGTATTCCAGTAATCCTTTGTATAGTCGGTATTTATCGCGGTAACTGCCCATCCGCCGAGTATGACGCCCCGGCTCATTCGACAAATGCCAAATACGTTCTTCAACCTTGGTCAGGCGTTGCATTAATTTTTGTTCTTTGGCCGTTAACAGTTCAAAAGCATTCTTAGTTTTGCCAATGCGTGCCAACTCGCCAACGTAAATGTCTCGGCTGGTGCGCACATCCAGTACTCGATCCAATGTTTGTTCTGGTGTCAGTTTATTGAGCTGTGATTCATAATTGGTCTGCCGCAGTGCCAACATATCTTCTAACGCAGGGATCTCAGAGTCCCAACGATTCAGATTTCGATCCAAGAACCAAAGGTCACGCAGGTTTTTTATCGCTTCGTGGAACCCATGTCCGGCCATCACCATAGGTAAATAACGTGCTTCAGGAGTGTTCGGTAGCAATTCAGCTTCCCAGAACCAGCCCATTTCATTACGTGATACCTGCGCCAGTAAGTCCGCCCAAAGTCGCCCTGCTTTGACTGCTTCGACAGTGTTATTAAGCGCTGATAATTCCAACTCAAATGTGTTGATCGCATTAGTGTAAGACTGCATGGCTTGCGGAAAAGCACGTAGTCGTTCCAGTGCGTTACCTCGGGCCAACAAAGCCTCAAATACCGCGGGATCTGTTTTCTCGCGAGAGGCCAATTCTCCCCAAGGCACTAGAGCCTGCTCGTATCGTTGCAACTCCACTTCCGCCCAACCCAAGCCCAATAAAGCTTTGTTTGAAAATGGACCACGCAAGCGAACGCGGCGTAAAAAATCCTTGGCCAGAACAGGAGCCGTTTTGATCAAGGAAAAACCCAACGCAAGATTGGCCTTATCACGCAAGGCTTTTTGATCACTGGCAGTGGATTTTAATTCTGCTACCTTACGTAATAAATCTGAGCCCTCTTTTTCACGCCCGGTACGTATCAATGCAACACCCAAATTAAATCGCGCGTAATTGGCCTCCTGCTCACCGTCTTTGTCAATCAACCCCTGTAATGCCGTTGCTGCTTCTGTATATTTTTTTCGGGACATCAACAAATTAGCTTTCAGCGTGAGGAACTCTTCCTGCAAGGATTCATCGAGAGCATCGCCCACATGCGATAACGCTTCTTCGGCTTCTTTAAACAATTGCTTTTGATAACGAATTTTACCAAGATAAAACCATGCCCTGTCCCGTACTTCGGGTGCAGCCCCTTTATCCAGCAATTTTTTGAATATTTCTTCAGCTTCCATATGCAAGCCATAAGAGAGGTACAAACCACCGAGCAACAACTCGCTATCTGCATCATGGTGTTTAAGTCGTTTTAGCTTTTTCGCGATTAATAATTTAACCGCGGCGGAAAAATAATTTTGCTGATAAAACTCATACAAGACTTCGCCGTAGTGGGGATCTTTAACGGCTGAAGGCAGCGGTGTACTGGACACTGCAACAGATGACCCCAGCAAGCCAAGTAGCGCAACTAGCGGCAATGATAACAAGCGGAAAAGTTTGTTCATAAACAACGTCAACCCCAGCCACTCATTCCCACTCTTTAACCACAAATTCTGGCTGAAGTTTTCGACTGGAATCTACAATTTTTAATTCCATAAATTTTGCCGCAGTCCCTTTTTTAAACTTTATCGTGGTGCCACGCCGATATTCACGATTATTTGGTCCCGGCCCCCTGAACGTAGCAATCAACTCATGTTCTCCGGATTTAACATTACCAATGTATAACCGCTGTACGCCACCGCGCTTCAATGCACCCAGTTCGCGCCTGGTGTAAAGGTGATTGGAAATAATCTTGTCATCGATTTTTAATTGCAC
>CAZXZI010000029.1:0-26891 GCA_964645165.1 uncultured Ectothiorhodospiraceae bacterium | reverse complement strand
TTGCTGATGGCCAAACCGAGGCCGGTTCCCCCGTAATGCGAGCTGGTACTAATATCGGCCTGGGTGAAGCTATCAAATACCTGAGTCGTTTGCTTTTGGCTCATGCCGATGCCGGTATCTCTAATTTTGATGGACAGCCAGGGGATGCCATTTTTGTAACTGGAACTCACCGTAAGTACGATCTTGCCTCGGCGAGTAAATTTCGCCGCATTGCTCAGTAGATTTAAGAGAATTTGCTTGAGCTTAATGCGGTCGCTTTGCACGATGCTCACGGAGCTATTGTCGGTAAGCTCAAAATGATTGTCATTTTTTTGGGTCAGTGGCGCGGTAATCTGCACCACTTCCTCCAGTAGCTCATCAAGGCGAAAGTGTTCCAGATTTAGGTGCATTTTGCCGGCTTCTATCTTCGACAAATCGAGTACGTCATTAATGAGGCTAAGGAGGTGTTTGCCAGAACTGTGGATATGCCCAAGATCGGTTGCTTCCTGCTCACGATCCTCTTCCCGCGCTTCTTCCAGCATGATTTCGCTGTAGCCGATGATGGCATTCAGTGGAGTGCGCAGTTCGTGACTCATATTGGCCAGGAATGCGCTCTTGGTTTGATTGGCATTTTCCGCCTCATCTTTGGCTTGTTGCAGTTCCTGTTGGCTAAGCTCCCGCTCCATGGCCACGCCAACCCAGCCGCCAATCAGATTGACGATATCCCTGTCACCGCTGACAAAAGGTGTTTTTCGCACCTGGGTGTCGCAAAAGCTGATGACACCAACATGGCGGTTGCGCACGGAAATGGGGGAACCCATGTAAGCGAGCATGCCGAATTGCGTGTGTGCGTCCGATTGGAAGAATTCTGTTTCGGCGACATCTTCAAAGGCGATGTATTGGTTCTGCGCGGAGGCCTTGCTCGCAGGTGTTTCATTCAAAGGGATGATCAAGCCGCGTTTGACCGGGTAGTTTGCGTCGGCCACAGCATGAAGTACCAATGCCTCGTTAGTCTCAATGTTGGTTTTTACCACGGTGGCCGAGGCCATGCCTAACAGACGGCAACCCAGGCGCAACATTTCAGTGACTTGTTGATCATTGCTCAGGCCGGGCAGCGATGACACCTCGTATAGCGCGCGAATGCGGCTGCCCTGGGTAAGCAAAGCCCCTTCAGTTTTACCGGTTCGGCGCACCACAAAAATGGTAAATAAGCCGAGCAGCACCGCTACGCTGGCCAACAAGACCACCAGAATATAGGCGCGTTGATTTTCTTCGGCGTATTGTGCCAAGTCGGCTTCAACAGTGCTGCGTTGTAGATCCACCATGTTGGCCAGCCGCGCCATGACTTGATCTTGTGTGGGGATTAATTCTTTCCATACCAGTTTTTGCGCGCCGTTGAGATCGCCATTGAGAATCAGTTTTACGGCCTTGTTTTGGATATTACCGCCACGTGCAATAAACGGTTGTGCGTTGCGCCAGGTGGCTTCGGCCAACGGTGTGCGTTTTCGGGTAAGTAGCTTTTCACGGGTGCTGATAAATTCCGAGCCCAGTTCCCGAAAGTGAGTAATTTCATCCTCCAGCTCAAAGGGGTCACTCAGAGAGGTCATGCGATAAATAGAAATGGCGCGGTCTTTGGCGCGATTTTGTAGCATGTTAACCAGTCGGGATTCCATCTGTTTTGCCACAAGATTACGCAGATGCTGGTTATTATCAGCGACGTTTTTAGTCCACACCACCATGAGCACAATCAATAGCAGGATGATGGTGGTAAAGCCGAGAGCAATGATGGTTTTGGAGGATAACTTGCGCATCTGATAGATAGCTGAGGGGTTCCTTTACGAAATGAAGAACGCATATTCCTTTACTATTTACGTCCTGTGGGGATTTATCTTGAATCGGTCTAATGAGGGTAGCTGTTAGCATGACCCGTGTGTTCGGCGCGGAGAAACGGTTCAGGATGCAGAAAATGGAGGTGGCGGCGCCATTAGTGCGGCGCAAGCTAGAATGAGCGTTCGGGCAGACCGAATAAGTCTGGGCAAAAAGAGTGTGACCGAAAATATCGCGTTTGAGGCGCGAAACGCAGGTAATGGCTCACTATTGCGAATAGTCGCAATGAAGAATCTGAGCTTGTCTAGGTTTTGCTGTAACCCAGGTTGGGTGCTAACCAATATTCGGTATCTTTTAAGGTCATGTTTTTACGTTTAGCGTAGTTTTCCAGCTGATCCCGGTTGATTTTACCCACTGCAAAATAAGTGGATTCCGGATGCGCAAAATACAGGCCGCTCACTGCCGCGGTAGGCACCATCGCCTTGGATTCAGTGAGCCAAATGCCTGTGCTGTTTTGCACGTCGAGTAATTCCCACAACGTGTCTTTTTCCGTGTGATCCGGTGAGGCGGGATATCCCGCCGCAGGGCGAATGCCTTTGTACTGTTCTTTGATGAGCTGTTCGCTACTGAGCTGCTCGGTGTTGTAGCCCCAGATTTCCTGGCGCACTTTTTCATGCATGCGTTCGGCAAAGGCCTCGGCGAGACGATCAGCCAGTGCCTTGAGCATGATGGCTTGATAGTCGTCATGATTTTTTTCAAATGCTGCAATGTGCTTATCGATGCCGATGCCGGTAGTCACAGCGAAGCCGCCCAGGTAATCAAACTTGCCGCTGGTTTTAGGTGCGATGAAATCAGTGAGGCAGCGGTTAGGTTTTCCATCTGCTTTTTGCTGCTGTTGACGCAGGTTACGGAATACGGTTTTGACTTCGCTGCGTGAATCGTCAGTGTAAATTTCGATATCATCATCGACACTGTTGGCGGGGAAGATGCCTACCACCGCTTTTGCCTGTAGCCAATGTTCACTGATGATTTTATCCAGCATGGCTTGCGCATCAGCAAACAACTTTTTAGCTTCTTCTCCTTTTTGCGCGTCGTCAAAAATTTTTGGGTAGCTTCCCCTTAATTCCCAGGAATGGAAAAACGGTGTCCAGTCTATGTAGTCGCGTAGCTCCTCTAACGGGAAGTTGTCAAACACCTGCAGGCGAGTTTGTTTGGGCGCAGGGGGCGTGTAGTTATCCCAGTCAATGTTGGTTTTATTGGCGCGTGATTGTTCTAGTGTTAACCATTTGATGGTGCGCTGGCGATTGGCGTGGTTTTCGCGCACCTGTTCATAATCCTTGCGTAACTCTTCGATAAAGTCTTGTTTAACACCAGGGGTGATTAGGTTTTGCACCACACCCACTGCACGCGAGGCATCTTTCACCCACACGCTGGGGCCGTTTTGATAACCAGGTTCGATTTTTACCGCGGTGTGCGCTCGCGAAGTCGTCGCGCCACCAATCATCAGTGGAATATCCATGCCCAACCGTTGCATCTCGCCGGAGATGTGCGCCATTTCTTCCAGCGAGGGTGTGATCAAACCGGAAAGCCCGATGATGTCAACATTGTGTTCCTGTGCAGCATCGAGAATTTTTAGTGCAGGAACCATTACGCCGATATCGATGACTTCAATATTGTTGCACTGCAGCACCACGCCGACGATATTTTTGCCGATGTCATGCACATCGCCTTTCACCGTGGCCATTAATACTTTAGCGGCGGCTTTTTGGCTTCCCTGTTTTTCTGCTTCGATAAACGGAATGAGATGTGCCACGGCCTTTTTCATTACCCGCGCACTTTTCACCACCTGCGGCAAAAACATTTTGCCTTCGCCGAACAAATCGCCGACAACATTCATGCCGTCCATCAGCGGGCCTTCGATCACTTGAATGGGGCGTTCAAAACTCAGTCGTGCCTCTTCGGCATCTTCCACGGCATAAGTATCGATGCCTTTAACCAGCGCATGTTCGAGACGTTTTGCGACAGGTAGCTTGCGCCATTCCAGGTCTTCTTTTTTCTTTTTGACGCCATCGCCTTTGAAATCATCGGCGATTTCCAGCAGGCGATCGGTGGCGTCGTCACGGCGATTGAGCACCACATCTTCCACACGTTCTTTTAATTCTGCGGGCAGGTCGTCGTACACCGCCAGCATGCCAGCGTTGACGATACCCATGTTCATGCCGGCCTTGATGGCGTGATACAGGAACACCGAATGAATGGCTTCGCGTACCGGATTGTTGCCGCGGAAAGAAAATGACACGTTGGATACGCCGCCGGACACTTTCGCGTAAGGCAGGGTCTCGGTGATCTTGTGCGTAGCTTCGATAAAGTCCACGCCATAGTTGTTGTGTTCTTCGATGCCGGTAGCAATCGCAAAAATGTTCGGGTCGAAGATAATATCTTCCGGCGGAAAGCCAACAATTTCCGTTAGAATTTTGTACGAGCGCGTGCAGATGCTGATCTTGCGTGCTTCGGTGTCTGCCTGTCCTTCTTCGTCGAAGGCCATAACGATTACCGCCGCGCCGTACTGGCGGACTTTTTTAGCGTAGCGAATAAAATTTTCTTCGCCTTCTTTCAGCGAGATGGAGTTAACGATGCCTTTGCCCTGGTTGCACTTAAGTCCGGCTTCGATGATTTCCCATTTGGATGAATCGATCATCACCGGGACACGGGAGATGTCCGGTTCTGAAGCAATCAAGTTGAGAAAGTCGCGCATGGCGGCAACGCCGTCCAACATGGCTTCGTCCATGTTAATGTCGATGACCTGTGCGCCATTTTCAACCTGTTCTCGTGCCACGCTCAGTGCTTCGTCGAATTGCTCTTCGAGAATCAAGCGTTTGAATTTGGCGGAACCGGTCACGTTGGTGCGCTCGCCCACGTTGACAAACAAGGACTCGGCGGTAATGTTGCAGGGTTCCAGTCCGGCTAAGCGCAGGGTGTGATCATCTTCCGGCACGGTCCGCGGTGCATATTTTTCCACGGTATCAGCGATGGCTTTAATGTGCGGCGGAGTGGTGCCACAGCAACCGCCGATGATGTTCACAAAACCGTTTTTCGCCCACTCGCCGATTTCCGCCGCCATTTCTTCCGGCGTTTCGTCGTACTCACCAAACTCGTTGGGCAGGCCAGCGTTGGGGTGACTGTTGATGTGGCAGTTGGCGATGCCTGCGACTTCTTCCACGTATTGACGTAATTCGGCGGCGCCCAGCGCGCAGTTGAAACCAAAGCTAACGGGTTCAATGTGACGCAGGGAATTCCAAAAGGCTTCCGCAGTTTGGCCGGACAAGGTGCGGCCGGAGGCGTCGGTAATGGTGCCGGAAATCATTACCGGCAAGCGATTGCCTGAAGTTTGGAAATAATCTTCGATGGCGTACAGTGCGGCTTTGGCGTTGAGTGTGTCGAAAATGGTTTCTACTAAAATAATGTCGGAGCCACCATCGACCAGACCCTTTGTTGCTTCCAGATAAGTTTCGCACAAGGTATCAAAATCGATGTTGCGGAAGCCGGGACGGTTCACGTCGGGTGACAATGTGGCAGTGCGATCGGTGGGGCCGAGCACGCCAGCCACGAAGCGGGGTTTGTCTGCAGTAGCACGGGAGTCACAAGCCGCACGGGCGAGTTTAGCGGACTCCACGTTTAGCTCGTAGGTCATATCTTCCATGTGGTAATTGCGCATGGACACCGCATTGGCGTTGAAGGTGTTGGTCTCCACGATGTCCGCGCCGGCATCCAGATATTGTTCGTGGATGTCGCTGATGATTTGCGGCTGAGTCAGCGACAACAGATCGTTGTTGCCTTTCAGATCACTGTGCCAATCGGCAAAACGCTCACCGCGATAGCCAGCCTCGTCCAGTTTGTGACGCTGGATCATGGTGCCCATCGCCCCGTCGAGGATGAGAATTTGTTGGTTGAGGCGTTTCTCGAATTCAGTCATGTCTGCGACTCGGATATCGGTTTTGGGTCAGTGCCCCACGAGTTAGATTGGGGTACCAAAAATAGCCGCGAATTTTAACATGCCTGAACAAACAACGCCCGACCTGTGGGGCAGGCCGGGCGTTAGTCCTCGCGAAAGGGAAATGTTTCAGGTTGGGCATCCCGACTACTTGTTGTGGGATTATTCCTTACCGGTGGGCAACGATTAAGCCTATTGGGTGCGCCCTTCGGACTTGCGCTCTTAGTCCTTAGCGTTTAGTCCTAGCGGGTTCAGCACTGCTCCCACGGCAAACCATGGTGGCGCCAGCCGCCCAGGGTGGAGCGATGATGGTCATCGTCCAGCTCGCCCTCAAAACCTTCCAGCACGTTGTAGACGTTAGTAAACCCATCTTTAACTAATGCTTCACCGGCTTCGTGGGAACGCTTGCCGCTGCGGCAAATTAGCACAACCGGCGTGCAACCGTCGTCATCGCAACTCAGCCCACCGAGCATTACCTGACGTACGTGCGCGGAGAAATTCGGGTCGATTTTCCAGTCCGGCTCATCGATCCACGCTACATGTACCGCGCCTTTGGCGTGGCCCACAAACAGGAATTCCATGGCGGAGCGTACGTCGATCAACACGGCGCTGGGGTTTTCATCCAGTAGTGTTTGCGCTTCGACGGGGCTGACGCCTTTTACGTGGTTGTTGGTGCTCATGATTACGTCCTTTGCTGATGTGCTTACTCGTTGTTTTTTCGAGCCTGTACCTGAGCGTCGCGTTTATGCCGGATGTTGCGCGCGATCACTGTGCCGATCAAGGTCAGAACGATAAACAGACCCAGTTGCCACAGTCCCGGCATGTCAGGCACGATGCGAGTCACCAAACCGACGAGCATCGCGGCAATGCCAATCGCCAAAAAGTAAGCGCAGGGTGCCAAAAGCTCACCGAGGACGAATAGGCTGCTCAGCGCCCACCAATGCCAATGGTTCAGGGTGTAAAACATTTCCATTAGCGAGAGGCCCTGCGCGAATGAGTAACGCTGACAACCAGGCTAATATTATTATGTGCACATAGAATAAATTTATGCAATAAGTGGCGGTTTTTTTCCATCAAAAGGCTCCTGACGCTTCAGAGTACCCAGCATACATGGTCGACAGGGTACACTACGCCCCCATGAAAAAGGCAACTACTCTCCAACAATTGGCCCCGCCGAAGTCCTTGCTACGCCCAGTGGGGCGGGCAATCGGCGACTATGAAATGATCCGCGAAGGTGACCGCATCCTGGTGGGCCTCTCGGGAGGTAAGGACTCACTCTCGCTGCTGCACTTGTTACTACACCTGCAGCGCCACGCGCCGGTGCGCTTCGAAGTGGCTGCCCTCACCGTGGATCCCATGGTGGAGGGTTTCGAGCCCGCGCGGCTTAAACCCTATTTGGCTGAGCTGGGCGTGCCCTATTTTTTCGAAGCGCAACCGATTATGGCACTGGCTAAGGAGCACATGGGCAAGCCGTCCTATTGCTCGTTTTGTTCGCGCATCAAGCGCGGCATTATGTATCGCATCCTGCGCGACGAAGGCTACAACGTGCTGGCGCTGGGGCAGCATCTTGATGATCTGGCAGAAAGTTTTTTGATGTCTGCCTTTTATGGTGGGCAACTGCGCACCATGAAGGCCAGTTACGTCAACGATGCCGGTGATGTGCGGGTGATTCGCCCGCTGGTCTATGTGCGGGAGCATCAAACCGCCGCCTTTGCTGAAGCGGCAAGCCTGCCAGTGATTCCCGATAGTTGTCCCGCCTGTTTTCAAATGCCCACCCAGCGTCAACACATGAAGGAGCTGCTGGCAGCCGAAGAGGCTAACAATAAGTTGTTATTCAAGAGCCTGTTGACCACGCTCAAACCGCTGATGGAGCCTGACTATTATCGCGCGGCTGTTGCAGAAACCGCGTCACCCGCAAACACGGCGCAAAGCAAAACCATAACAGCCATGGCGGAAACCTAAGGGAATGCGCAGCTTTTTTGTTCGACAGATATTTACTGTGATGTCGTGGCTGCCGCTGTCAGTGGTTCACTGGCTTGGCAGTTTGTTGGGGCGCAGCTTGATGTGGTTCGCCAACGATATGCGCAAGGTAGCCTTTGTTAATATCCAACGTTGTTTTCCCCATTGCACAGAGCAGCAACAACGCGCCTTGTTGTCACAGTGCTTGCAGGAAACCGCCAAAGCTATTTTGGAAGTGGGCGTACTCTGGTTGCGGCCATTGTCGCGCGTGTTGCCGCTGGTGCGCGAGGTGCGCGGCGAAGCCCTATTAGCGCAGGCCATGACCAAAGGCAACGGCGTGATTCTAGCCGTTCCGCATTTGGGTGCCTGGGAAATGGTAGGTCTTTATGGTTCAAGTCACTGGCCCATGACCAGCCTCTATCGGCCGCCACGCCAACCCTCAGTAAACGGAATCATGCAACAAGGCCGGGAACGCGCGGGTGCGACGTTAGTGCCGACCGACGCAAGCGGTGTGCGTGCCCTCTACAAGGCGTTAGGCCGGGGTGAGTTGGTGGCGATTCTGCCCGACCAGGATCCTGGTCGTGTAGGTAGTGTTTTTGCGCCTTTTTTCGGAATACAAGCCAGCACCATGACCTTGCTTTCACGCCTCGCGGGTAAAACGGGCGCGACTGTACTAATGGCTTACGCAGAACGGTTGCCGAAGGGACAGGGATACCGACTGCATTTTCAGGAACCGGGTACGAAGCTAGTTGAAGGTGATGAAACGCAGAAAGCAACCAACCTAAATCAAGCCGTTGAACGCTGTGTTTTACAGCTGTCGGCGCAGTACCAGTGGGGTTATAAACGGTTTAAGACCAGGCCGGAAGGTGAAGATAAGTTTTATTAAGCGATGCTGTCATTTACGGTCGCGATGGTTTGTGTTTTTTTACATCCGCCGTAGGGCAGGGAAATAGATCGATGGCCTTCTTCACCAAAGGTTATCATTCACCGGGATCGCCGCCGGGTACGCTGATTGAATCTGCAGTGACGGAAGCGGCTGCGTTGCGTATCCGGCTGATTGATTACACTGCAGATGAGATCATTGTCCGGAAAAAATATAGCGGTTGCAGAGTGCGCCCCTTATTTACAGCGGGTACGGTAACGTGGATGCATGTGCAGGGTCAGCTGATTGAGGAGGCGCTGCGCGAGCTGGACGCAATATTTCAGTTGCACTCGCTTGCACTTGAAGATGTACTCAATACTGGGCAACGGCCAAAAGTTGAGTCCTTTGATGATCAGCTGTTTATCGTAATGAACATGCCGATGATAAAAGCGGAGCTCATTGATGTTCAGCTGGCCAGCTTCTTTTTAAGCGACACATTCCTTGTCAGTTTTTGCGCGGATGATTTTGCCCCATTCCTGCTATCGTCAAGCGCCTGCAAGACAGCGGTAGCCGTCTGCGTCAACGGGCAGTCGATTTTCTATTGTATAGCTTGCTTAATGTTCTAGTTGATCGAGGTTTTCCTGTGCTGGAAAACTTTGGTCTGCAGCTGGAAGATTTGTAAGAACAGATACTCTGTGGTGGCTGGCGGCAGCAATACCCTGGAAAGGTTCACACCCTGAAACGCGAACTAATCTTATTGCGACGCATGTTATGGCCCCAACGCGAGATGATCACGCGTCGGTGCATGAAGATACGTTGGTCTATCTGCGCGATTGCTACGACCACACCATCCAGGTAATGGACCTGTTAGAGATGCCCTTAAGTGGGCAATCACCTTATGTGACTGCGAAAATAGATCGCTGCTAATAGTATTAGCAGTGAAACGATCCAGATGATCAGGTAGGTCGTGGTTGATTGTTTGGCCTTGCGTTTTTCAAGCCAGGTGCGCGGCTTCACGCCACGCACAAGAAATACCACTTTGGCTGACAGGTTAACGCAGACCACATTGACGGCCAGCAACAACGCGGCGCCGAAGGCCAATTCAAGCTGGCCTGAACTCAGCATCAGCCCCAGGGTCGCCGTGGGTGGCAGGATGGCTACCGCGACCATCACGCCGACCAAAACACTCGACAGGCCAGTCGTCAGCGATAATACCGCTGCGGCACCTGAGGCCAGCGCCAATACCACCGAGTCGATGCCCACATAGGTGCGGGAGATAATCTCATGGCTGTTGACGTCGATGGGTAATAGCAGGCCGATGAGCAGCGAAAGAACGAGCGCCAGCCCCATACCGGCCAGATTAGTTTTTAGAGAGATCCATATTAGCGGCTTATCACCAAGTGCGGTGGCAAGCGCAAGGGCGATGTTGGGTCCGAGCAACGGCGCAATAACCATAGCGCCGATAACCACCGCGACGTTGTTTTCAATCAAACCAATAGCCGCAACGATCGTCGATAAAAATACCAGCAGCAGGTAGTTGCTGTTTAGCTCGGCATTCTTGGAGACGCTTTGATAAAGCTCTTCTCGTGTAACTCCGCTGGAGCCCGCCTTGTCTTTGGTTTTATCCTCTACTTCTGGTTGTGGCAGGGTGGCTTCCACGGGCAGTACCACGATGCGGGTTGAGTCGTCTACGCCAAGGCCGCTTTGCAGTGCGTCCATCACAGTCTGACGGTGATTGTCATCGACCAGTAGGCGCATGACGAGGCGCTCATCGGTGCCTTCTGTTTCCAATGGGCCAACGCGCCATTGGTCGAGGGCGCCGTGTTGCTCGGCGATACTCTCGACGGTATCAATATGGCCGCGATGCGTGATGATTTCGATGATTTTCATAATGTTTTTGTACCGGTCTTTTGTTGTGAATAAAGGACAGAGAAAAATAGGTCTGCTTACCGTTCGATGGTATACAAAAGATCCGCACCCTGATATTCACCGCTCTCCGCCTTGAGCTGCCATTTGCTGGAGATTTGATAACGCACGGTAAAGGTATTGAATGCCTCGATGAGACCGACGCCGTAGCTGACATAAATTTTAGGCGATAGATAGCGCCCCATCACCAGCGATGCCTGGTCGCCTTTGTCACTGCTTTCGACACGCATCTCGTCTAGCCCGAATTGGTCGGTGAGGGAGCGGGCCAGTCGATTACCGCCACTGAGGCTCAGCGCCAGTGCTGCCTTGGCCATCATCGCACCTTCTTCACCTGTGGCATTTTCCATGGGTCGGCCTAACAATAAGTAGGAAAGGGTATCAGTTTGTCCCATGGCGGGCAGGGCAAACAGTTCGATCTGGGGTTGGGAGAGGCTACCCCGAACCCGGAGGCCAGCCGTTACCTCGTTAACATGCCGCACGGCCGTCAGATCCAGCCCGGGATTGGTTAGCGGTCCGCCGGTGTAGAGCAGGCGGCCATGCTCAACATCAAGTCGTTGTCCGTAGGCGCGATAATGACCCTCGGGAATGGAGAGTTCGCCGCTGGCGGTGGTGAGCTGGCCAGGTTCATCAGTGATCAGCAGATTACCGCCAAAGCGCCCTTCAAAACCAAAGCCATAAAATCTGACCTGCTCGCCCAGGGTCAGCCGCACGCGGGAAGTGATCACCCACTTCTCCTGCGACAGTTGCTGATCGCCGACGATGACCGCGTCCGGCGATACCCGCGTCGCGGTGGTCAGGTCCTTGGGTTGTAGCTTGGCGTAGGGAACGTGGACGTCACCCTGAATATCGATACGGCGCTGTTGCAATGTAATACGCAGATCTGGCGACACCACCACCCGCGCCTCGGGGATGCGTGATACCTCAAACGCCTTGCCCTTGATGCTGAGCTCGGTGGGCCAACCAGCGGATGGGTCCAGCGTGGTATGCCCGTCGATGGTGAGATCGCCGTCGCCGGAATGTGCCGCGAGCTTGAAGTGCAATCGATGTTGGTCATCACTCTCACCATCCAGCGTCAGCTGGGTGACATCCAGCCCCAGGCGAGGTACGCGCAGGCCACCGTTGCGCAGGTGGGCCTGCCCGCTAAAGGTGGGTTGAGCGAGGGTACCCGTTGCGGCAACTTTCAATGCCACTTCGCCGTGCACCCCTTGCACGTCGGTGACGAGCGCCTCGATGAAACCCGCATCGTGCAGCGACAATTGCGCACGGGCCTCCAGCGGTTGTTTATCCACATCCAGGGCAAGCAGTTTTGCGCCCGGCAGGCGGACACGCCCCTGCAAATGATCATCATTGGTCAGGGCGAGATCGGCACTGGCCTCTAGTCCTTTTTCATCGAGGGTGATCGTCAGCTTGCCGTGGCGATAGTCCCAGCGATGCGCCTCGCCTTCCAGTAACGGATAGCCCAACGCGCCGGGCGGCAGTTCGATGACGGCGTGACCGAGAAGTTGATCCGGCATGGCAAACTGCAACTCGGCCGTGGCATTGGCCACACCGCTGATGGTCAGATAGGGATTCAACCAAGGGCTGAGCAGCGCCAGTGGCATTTGTTTGATGTCGAGTCGGCTTTGCCATGCCAGTTTTTCACCCTGCTCCCCCGGTTTTATTTCGCGGTGCAGTGTGGCGCACAGTTGTGCCTTGTCGGGGTTGTGCCAACACAAGGCATCGGCGTGGACCGCTGCTTTACTAATGGTCAATGCCGCAGGCCGCTGGAGTTGCCAATCGTTAAAGCGGCGGCTTTGCACATCGGCCCGCTCGATGTTTACACGCCAACCGTTGGCGTCCTGTTCGCCCTGGAGTTCGAGTAGCGCTGTTTCCGTGTCCGACACGGCCTTCGCCTTCAGTCGCTGCTTGTCCACGTTGACATCCAGTGACTGCAGGGCATAACCGGGAATAGTTACCGACTGTGCTGCGATCTTGATGCCAAGCTCCTGCCAGTGAAACAGATCTATCGCCAGCGTGGCATCGATGGCGCCAATGGCGTAACCCGGCAGTGCTAAGGCCTTGCCGGTGACGGTGGCGTTGAGCAGGGGCAGGGACTGCGATCCCGTCAGTCGACCCCTGGCGTTGAGCTGACCCTTCGCCTGCGGATAGAGTTCTGCCACGTTGTTGGCCGCGATGGACCAATCCAGTTGCAGGTTGTCAGCGACACGACCCTGGGCCGTCACCTGCGCCGTGCCGGAATGAAAATCAAACTGCGCGATATCAACACCGTTGTTGGACCAGGTTGCACGACTGCGCAGCGACACCGGGTAGCCGCGCAGTGTGCCCGTCAGCTTGGTAATATCGGTAGTGGTGGTGAGCTTGCCATTTTCCGTGCGACCCTTGCTATTAATTGTCGCCTTGATTTGACCAGGCCATTGCGTCAGTTGCGGAATCTGGGGAAACAGACCGGCGGGGTTCACGTCGCTGGCGATAACCTTTGCCTGCCACGCCAGACGTGGTGACCAGTCCAGCGCACCGGTGGCCAGCGCGTCACCCTTCGGTGTGTGTACGCGCAGCGAATGAAAGTTGAGACCGTCAACCGTGCCATCGACACTGGCATACCAGTCGGAGGGCGGCGATTGCGGCCAGGGGCGATCGGTGGCTAGCCCCGCCTGATAATGTTGTAGACTGCCCACGATCCAGGCACTGCCCACGGCGCTATCAAACCAGGTTTTCTGTTTGGGCGGCCAGCTCAGGTTCTGCCACTGCAAGGCCACGTCCACGGTACCGCCGTTGTCACCGGGCATCCACTGGCCGCGAACCTGGAGTTGGGTGTCCGTGGCCGGAGCCTGCAGCATCAGGTGTTCGATCCAGAGACTATTATCCGTTAGACGTTGCACGGCGAAGTCACTGGTGAAGGGGCCGATCTCGGGGTAATTGCCCTTTGCAGTGCCGCTCAGGCTGGCCGTGTGCAGATCGCCCTTGCCGGTGAGTTTTACCGTAGCGCTGGCCGCAGGTAAGGCGGCATGAAGTGCGGCCACGTTGGCGGTGCGCGCCTTGGCCCTGGCCTGCCAACGGGGATGCGTGAGCAGCTCGCTGAGCGTTGCATCCAGCGATAATTTCACGGGGCCGCTCAGGGTCTGTTGCAGCCGGGTATTGTTGAGATCCCCCTGCAAGTGTCCGGTACCTTTTATTGCCGCCGCAGAAGGGAGCCGGGCCTGCCACTGCATGTTCAGGTCGTGCGTGTAGTCCTGGGCAAGTTCAAGTTCGCCATTCATAGTTAACTCAAACTGGTCGGCACGTACCGTGAGTTGTGTGATATCGAGCTGGCTGAACAGCGTCGTCGCATCGAGCCGAACCTGTTGCAGGGCAAAGTCCTGTTCGTTCTGGTGCAGGGTCACCCCATCGATCACCACGTCGTCCAGCATCACCCGCCAGGGCAGATGGACGTCGGGCAGGGTCAGCGGTTGGTCGCTGGTGGTGGTCGCGGTTGTCGTATTACTTGCAGGCAACACGATGTCGAGAGCCTGCACATGCAGTTCATCGATATTCACGTGAGCGGCAAACAAGGTGGCGGGTGACCAGTCCAGAGTCAGTTCATCGAGCGTAATGCGTGCGCCGTCCTGCGTGTACTCCATATCTTTTACAGTAATGGGCCCAATTAGACTGCCGTCCAGTGATGCGAGTTTAAGTTCGCCGGGCACGTAGGGCAGGGCGTAATCATAGGCCCAGCGCAGGCCGGTTTGCGACGTGGCCAGCCACACCAGCGCGAACACGGGTACCAGCACCACAATGGCGATGAGCGGGCGCAGTATCCGCCACACCTTTTTGGCCGAGGTGTTGGTGGGCGTGTCGGTCACAGGTCCGGCCCAATGTTGATGTGCAAACGCCAGGGTTTGCCGTCACGGGTGACGGCGCTGGCCACATCAATGCGCACCGGTCCCACCGGCGACTTCCAGCGCACGCCAAAACCGGCACCACGTTCCAGTTTTTCGGAAATGTCATCGATGGCGTTGCCGCCGTCGTAAAACAGCGCAAGACCCCAACTGCTATTGAGGCTGTGCTCGTATTCGATGCTGCCCACCATGAGATTTTTACCACCTACCACCTTGCCCGAAGCATCCACCGGGCCGAGGGATTGATAGGCATAGCCGCGCACGCTCTGTGCGCCACCGGCAAAAAACCGCACCGACGAGGGCAGCGCGTGGAAGTCCTGCGTCCAGGTGCCGCCCAGTCGGGCGCGGGTAATGATGCGATCGCGCTGGCCCAGGGGCGTGATCGCCTTGATGCCCCCCTGTGCCTGCGAGAAGTTGGTGTCGGAGCCCAGTTGCGTACTGGCACCACGCAGGCCGAGGTCAATACGCAGACCGTCAAAGACGTTGATCAGATTACCACCCCAGGTGCGACTCCAGTTGCCGCCTGGCATGAGCAGGGTGGAGGTGCCGCGGTCGTTGGCGACGACGTACTCCTCACGCTGGAAATTGAGGGAGTAGGATTTGCGCCAATGCAGTTTGACCCGATTGAGGCTGGTGCCGATGGTGCGCACGGTGCTGTCGCTGGTGTCGGTCTTTTCGTTGACCACGCCGGCGCTATAGACCATCTGGTCCGTGCGTGGATTAAACACCGGCACGCGGTATTGCGTGGTGAGGCTGTAACCCGATTGTGAGACCTTGGCCTCGGAGTTGAAGCGGTGGCCGTGCTTATTCACGCGCGGGATTTGCCAGCCGAGCTTGGTGCGGGCGCCGGTGTCGGTGCCGTAGCCTAGGCCGAGGCTGTAGCGATTACGTTTACGCGGCGTGAGCAACACATCGATAGGGATTTCGGCGCTGTCGAGTTGCGGCTGGCCCGGTGAGACCTCAACACGCTGAAAATAATCACTGTCGTTGAGCGCCTGTTGCAAATCGATCAACGCGCCGATGGTGTATGGGTCGCCCCGCTTGAACGGGATGTAACGCTGCAACAGTGTCGGCTCGAGCACGTCCTGGGTCAGTGATATCTCGCCGAAGTGATAGCGATGGCCGCCATCGTATTGCAGGTTGATTCGCGCCTCATAGGCAACGAGATCGATTTCCACCCGGTGTTCCACAAAGCGCGCGTTGAAATAGCCGCGCTCGGCGGCAAGTTTGGCGAGGCTCGCCTTGAAGTCTTCATACTTGCGATGGTCGAAGGTATCGCCCTTGTGCAGGGGCAGGTCAGCCGTCAGCTTCTGAAAGGTCGGATCTTCGAGCATGTCCCCGTTAAGCACGATGGATAACTGGCCAATGGGCAATGGTGGGCCGGGGTCGATGGTGTAGGTCGCCTGCCAACGATCAGGTGTGGGTTGGGTGAGCGTCGATGTAATTACTGGGCGGTAATAACCAAAGGGCTGCAGGGCGGCGGTAAGCTCCTGCGGTGCCTTGGCGTGTAGGCGGCGCAGGCGACCCCCGTTAAGTAACGCGTGGTCTTTTTGTTGCACGGTGCTCAAAAACAGGCGCACATTGTCGGCCCGTTCGCCATCGATACCCTTGATGTCCACACTGACGTTGTTCAGGGCAAACAGCGACGTGGAACACAGGCAAGCGAACAGGGACAGCAGTATGCGTGTCGTGTTAGACATCTGAAACCTTTGCATAAGAAGACAATGCCTTCACTTGGCTGCTATTTGGCCAGGTGATTTGATCAGACTATTGTAATACGAATTCTTTGTTGGGGTGCGGGCTGTCGAAAGGGCGAGAGACTTTTAGAGGGTGCTGGTGTAGTCAGAACCAGGCGTGGAGGATGATCATGTTAAAAAAGTGTAGTGGTTTGGGTTGTTCTGAATTGTGGTCTTATGTGGAATGTTATAACTGACGACGTATTTGAGAAACCGGTTGTGCAGCGGCGTTGGTGACATGGACACTGGAAACTTCTTTCCGAAAGGGTCTTCCCCGCGAAGCATATTGGGTGTTTTGGCCTTCGCCGGTATAACGATTGCGGTGTTAACGGAACAGCACTGAGAGACTGCGTTAAACCGCTCATTATTTGGCGTCCTGGGTTGGAGAAATAAATGAAGATTCATTATCTGATATTGGTCGTGTGGACGCTGCTGTCCGGCTGCTCGACTATTTATGTGCATGACCCTGTTCAGGATAAAGCGGTTAAATCGGTGGAGCTGAGCTGGTGTGTAACATCCTCCAGCGAAATGAATAAAGTAAGCAAGACACTTTCTGACGAAGACAGTAAGAAAGAGTTCGAGAAAATAATCCGCCTGGCAGTCAGCGACGTAGAAAAATTTGTCGTCTCAGAAACATCAGGTGGCGCGTTGGTGTCCGTTGCCGAGATGCCAATGTGTCTTGATGCCGCAGAAGAAGCCACATTTGATTCGGGATTATATTTATTTGTGGAAATTTCTGGCTACGGCAGCATAAAGAAAAAATGGAAAAGGATTTTAATCGGGACAGGTGCAGTTGAAGCTGTTTTTCAGGGCGTGCTTGTTGGGGCAGCAACCACACCCTGGATAGGCTTTGCTGTGGCCGCAGAAGAAATGGGCTCGGAATATCTAACCTGGAATGGTGTTGACTGGTTGTTAGGCGAAGCCTACGCCCCTGTGACATTGGAGGCTCACCTTGTTTATAAGAGCCGAGCTATATGGGAAGACAGTTATTTTGTAACAGAGAATGAAGATGCCTTAAGTGATGCAGACAAAAAAGATAAAATAAAACAGCTGGCAGCAAGCCTGCATGCAGCAGAAAATAAATTGGTTGCCAGTTTGAATCATTATTTGCAGAAAGAAATATCGAAGACGTTGAAGGATGTACCTACCAGTGAATCAGATGATGATTTTTGATCGGCAGAATCATTGAAAGCATTGTTTTTTCCGGAATAAAAATCTACGTTGGGTTAGTGAAGACTTAACTAAGCTTGCACCAATAAATCGGTCTTAAGCAGGCAAACTTAATGTCACGACGAGCCCCGCCTGTGGTTCCCCTTCGTGCAATTCATGTACGACTTGATTCATTTTTACAAGGTCAAGACCTGCTCGTTCAGATGCTTGTCGTAGATAGTCCTGGCTGTGCTCATAATGAAAATTGTGGCGTACCCGGTAGTCCTCTTTGCCTTCGTAGAGCGTAAAAACAAAGTAACCGCCGGGCAGTAGCGCAGTTCGTGCTGCTTGTAGTACCGGTGTCAGATTTCCGAAAAATATCAGTACTGCCGATGCGGTGATAAGGCTAAACCTGCCTGGATGTAATTGGAGATAGTTTATAGCATCGTCACAGTTGAGTTGGTCGTATGTAGCTTTCTGTGCGGCGACATCCAGCATTGCTTGTGAAAGGTCTACGCCCGCCAGGTGTGTCGCGAAGGAGCGCAGGAATGTCCCGCAGGCGCCTGTGCCACAGCCCAAATCTAATACCTGTTGGCTGGAGTTTTTTAGCGCCAATGGTTGTAGGGCTTGCTGAATGTTGTCTGCGCCGAATAATTGATGTTCTTTTTGCGTGACATTCTGATCCCAGTTGAGTGCTTTCTTTTCATAGATATCGCGTATGAGTGTTGCGGGTAATTTGTCGGGTGTTTTTGCTCGTCCCAAATAGGCTAGTTTAGCTTGAGCGCCGTAAGGGTCTTGCGGGTCTATTGTGAGACAACGTTCAAAATATTCAATGGCCTTGGCATCTTCTCCCTGAGTCAAGTAAATCTCCGCCAATCCCTTCAGGGCAATAAGGTTTTGTGGATCCGCGTTGAGTACGGTCTGAAAACATTGAGCCGCAGTGGCAAGCTCCGCTGAATCCTGCAACAGTCCGCCTAGGTTGAGTCGGGCTTGCGTCAGTCCCGGCTGCAAGCGTAGTGCTTGTTCGTAGGCCTGAATGGCTTCGTCCACATGCCCGAGTCGATAGTGGGCGATGCCCAGATTGCTATGCGCTTCAGCTAAGTCAGGTTTTGTGGCAATTGCTTTTTTATAGGCAGTGACGGCGGCGGCGTATTTACCTTTAAGGCGTAACAGGTTGCCCAGGTTATTCTGTACCCAGGGTGAGTTCGGATTGATGTTGGCTGCGCTGCGCGTGAATTTCAGTGCCGTTTCCAACTGCCCCTGTTCAGCGTAGATTGCGCCAAGCAGGTAATTGGCATCCAGGTGACTAGGATCACGCGCGAGGATCTTTTTGTAGATGCTGGCTGCAGCACGTGGGCTACCTTCTTGGTATTTCTTACCGGCCTTGCGCAGCAGCTTGTCTACACCTGATGCCATTGATGAGTTCCTTTTGATGGTTAAAACGATGGGCTAATTTAGCACAAACGTAGTTTGTGTGGTGCGTGAATTGGCTGGCTGAATCAACGTGCAACGGATGACCAATACGTCAACTTCCACCAAACATGACTTCAAGTTTCAGCGTCAGTGAGCGCTGCGGATGAAAGTCCTCTTCTTCCGGGTAAAGCACCTTCGGGTTGATTTCAAAAAACAGCCAGTCGCGATGAATCTGTTGACGAAGGCGTACAGAAAGTATGTAGCCCGTGGTGTGGGTGTTGGGTTCACTGACTGCACTGAGTCCAGCACGATAGATGACAGCACGGCGTGTATTAATATTGTGGATCAGAAAAAAATTCTGTCCCGTGTCGAATTGCTGAGTGTCATCCAACCAGCTGGCCTTGCTGGTGGAGCGGAACAAAAGGTCTTCGGCGAGACGCCGTTCGAGATCTAATTGCGTAGTTTCACCGGGTCCGCTGGATTCTCGCCAGAATAGGGTTTCTGCGGCGCGCAGGTTCCATTGACCGAGGGTGAATAATCCGCGCAGTCGAAAACGCACGAAGGTATCCAGCCCGGAGCGAAACCGGACGCCAACATCGGTGTGCGCGCGTAACCAGTCAGAGCTGTATTGGATGTAGCGTAAGCCGAGGGATTGTTCCTGAGATTCCACCGCTTGTACGACAGTGGTGTCGGTTTGTTGGATTTCTTCTCCGGGATCGCTTTCGAGCAAAAGTTTTAAGCGCTTTTGGGTGTTGGGTAAGGTGAGCTTGCCTTGCAGGTTGGCTTCATAGCGGGATTGACCGCCCTCTTCACGAATGTTCAACAGATTGAGCTTCAGGTGACTGTTTTGGGATTCATCATAAATGCGCTCATCGCCAAAAAAATTATCCAACCAGTTGGCGAAATCGGTCACTTGTTTTGAAATAGCGTCCCGTGAACTGTCCAGCGGCGCTATCAGCGAGATGTTTGGTTGCGCTGAGGTTTCTGGCTGACCACTGCCGTCGGCGTACAGAGGGAAAGAAAATAGAATACCAAGACACAGGCAAAAGAGGATGGTTTGCCTGCGGCATTTCGGTGTTAGTAAGCTGTGTGGGGCGAAGTTCGGTGCCACGTGTTGCAGGTTTCCTGTGAATGGCCAATGCAGGGCTTAAGCCTACGGCGGAACGGCGGCCGCTTCAAAGGTTTGTGCAGAGGATAAAACAGGCGGGTAAACAAAAGCCCCGACAGGTTTAATCCGGTCGCATTATAGACTGGATTAATAGTGCGGCGCACGACTGCATGGATGCAGGAGGTGGAGCACCAACAGTAGGCGCCGTTGCCGAGGGATGCACCGCCGTTGGCGATAGCCAACGCGAGCCCGCAAAACACAAGCAAACCCACATATTTTCGCGAGTGTTTTGCGGGCGGCTCAAAATGGATCAGGGTGATCTATGTTGATGCCAGGTTAATAGAGCCGGCGGGGATTTTTATGTGCTGGAGTTTAGCTACAACCTTTGGGGCGTGGCAGACCAGCAATCTTGTTGGCCGATTTGATCAGCCCGTAGGGGAACAGTGCGTAGATGTATTTGCTGTCACTGCGATCTTTGCCGTATTTCTTTTTCATGAGCTTGGAGAAGGCGCGGGGTTCGCAGACTTTGCCATTTTCTTCGAAATAAGCACGGGCTTCATTGATGATATCCCAGTGCTCGTCGGTGAGTTCGACCTTTTCATTTTTGGCGATCTCATGGGCGAGGGCTTCGCTCCACTCGTTGAGATTTTCCAACCAGCCGGCCTCGCTGAGTTCGATGATTTTACCGTCTACTTCTGCTTGCATGTTTTACTCCAATAAATGGCCCTGTCTTTATATTCAAATTCTAAAGGAGGGGGTCGAACTGAGGGTTGCCTAAATCTATTCTGGGGCGATTTTAACATATAACCAAGGAAAATGATCAAGTATCTCTTTGGGGGTGCTGGCCGCAGAGAGAGCATGTCAGGAATCGTTCTGAAAAGGCATCTGTAAAGCTGGGTATTTAAGGTTTGTGAAGGATCGTCTCGGCACTGTGCCATTTATTTGTGTAGCAGGCAGTCCTTGGCCTGGTTGATTTTGGCGGCCAGATAGGTGGAACCACCGCGATCCGGATGCAGTTTGTGGATCAGCCGCCGGTGCGCCTGAGTGATTTCTTCATCGCTGGGGTGGTTGCCAAGGCCTAAAATATCCCGGGCTTCGGCGGCGGACATGCCCTGCTCCGGGCTTGTTTCGTGGGGGCCACCGCTGTTGGTTTGTGTGCGCCAGCCAGAATGATGACGGTCGAGATAGGCGGCGAGCAGAGCGGCAGAGCGGGGGTCGGCGTTGCATTCATTGAGTAATCGCAACAGGTCAGCCAGAGGCATTTTGCTGAGAAATTGTCCCTCGAATCCTCCATCCAGCACTTCACCGTCCAGGTTGCCGGTGCTGATGTCCAAACTCACGCGCAGGAAGCGGGTTTCCAGGGTGGAGAATGGATTGCGCTGGCCACCAAGATTTTCCGCCGTGGCCGAACCACCAAACAACCCGCGCACCAGGGGTAGATATTTCAGCATGACGAAACCTTTTTTCAGGAAAGGTAATGCGGCCGCGCCCACAACGAAAATCCAGTTTAGCCGTCCGGTAATGGCGAGAAAACCCAGGGCGAGCACAGCCACGGCAAGCCCTGCCCGTTTGGCGCTAGCCACCACTTGCCTGGGTGGTGTTTTGATGAACCAGCGAATCAGCAGCCAGGCAACAGTGGCAAGCGCGATGAGAATAACGAGACGAGTCATGCGCTTATTTCGCTACGGGCTTGACCAGCGACGCGGCATGTTTGGCGCGTTGACGAGCATCGTTTGCACTATTGCCATAGGCAAGCGCCACACCCATGCGGCGACGTTTGAAGGCCTCGGGTTTGCCGAACAGGCGCAGTTCGGTTTGATGAATACGCAGGGCATCGTCGATGCCTTCAAAAGCAATGCCGGCCAGTTCGTGGCCGCCGTAAATCACCGCGCTGGCACCGGGTTCGCGCAGTCGGGTATCCACCGGCAGACCGAGAATCGCGCGCGTGTGTAACTCAAATTCATTTTGTGCCTGGGTCACCATCGTCACCATGCCGGTGTCGTGCGGACGTGGGCTGACTTCACTAAACCAGACCTGGTCGCCTTTGATAAATAATTCCACACCGAACAGGCCGCGACCGTTTGCACCTTCCGCGCAAAGCGCATCAGTGACCTCTCTGGCAATCTGCCGGGAACGTGCCAAGGCCTTTTCACTCATGATTTGCGGCTGCCAACTTTCCACGTAGTCACCCCGTTGTTGCAGGTGGCCGATGGGGTCACAGAAATAGGTGCGCACTTCACCTTGTGCATTGAGTGCGCGTACGGTGAGCTGAGTGATCTCGAAATCAAATCGGATCATCTCTTCGACGATCACCCGTGTCTGTGCAACGCGACCGCCACTCATGGCGTAGTCCCAGGCCTTGCCCACGTCTTCAGGTTCGTTGATGGTGGACTGGCCTTTGCCGGAAGATGACATCACCGGTTTGACAATGCAGGGATATCCGACGCCACCGTCGATGGCCATTTGCAATTCGTTGCGCGATTCCGCAAAGGCATAACGTGAAGTAGGAATCTCCAGTTGCTCCGCCGCGAGCCGGCGAATACCTTCACGGTTCATGGTGAGCTGTGTGGCACGCGCGGTGGGAATTACCTGCGCCAGTCCATCGGCTTCAATCTCTGCCAGCATGTCTGTGTCGAGTGCTTCGATCTCGGGCACGATGAGATGCGGTTTCTCTTTTTCCACCAGAGCCCTCAACGCCGCACCATCGGTCATGTCGATGGTGTGTGCATGATGCGCCACTTGATGGCCCGGTGCATTTTCGTAACGGTCTACAGCGATCACCTCCACGCCCAGACGTTGCAAAGCGATGATCACTTCTTTGCCCAGCTCGCCGCTGCCCAGCAGCATCACGCGGAATGCGGTATCAGAAAGGGGAGTGCCTATTTTCATGTTATGCCTATTTTGTGTAGTTATTTCAGTGCTGTCCCGTTAACTCCTGAGCCGTCATTCCGGCGTAGGCCGGAATGACGGAAAGAGGTTACCTATTTTCATGTCTCAAATACTGCTAACTACTCTACAACTTAAGTGTGCCGCTATTTTCAGTAGAGAAAAATTCAAGTTTACGGGACAGCAATGTTGTTATTTATGAGCTGTTGTCATCATACAAATACTGCTGAAAGCCAACAAACACATTCCGAATACCCGCTACACTGCCCAGTTCGTCAGCCGCATCACTCACTGCGTGGTATTTTATTTCCAGTAGCTTTGGCAGCTTTTCCTGGACAAGTTCGCCGACGCCTTCTTTTACATATTGCGTCAACACAAAATCCAGAAACTGTTGTTGCTCGTAATCATAATGTGAAAACATGTGACCTTTGCGTGCAAAAACTCTGTCCTCTCGCGTAATCGGTGTCTGCGCAAAAGCGATGTAAGCCAGTACATCGTAGAGATCACTTTTTTCGGCCTCGATTAATTTACCCACTTCTGCCAGTTGTGCTTTTCCGTAGCCCTTTTCTTCAAGGCCTTCCAGTAATGCCTTGCGGGTATCCGGTTTGCTCCAGATCGCGCGCAGCTCGTCTTCATTTTTGAACAGCTCAGGCAGCTCGCCGAATAAGCGTTCAACAAATTGAGCCGCAGACATCGGTTTGCCATCCGGCCCCCAAAAGGTGGTTGCCTTCATGTGCTGAATGGTGCGTTCTTTTCCATCTGCCAGTTTGATCTTTGCTTTAACGTTAAGCTCACACACGCAGGGATATTCGCCACAGTCCGGGCACTCGTCCCCAGCATCACATTCGCAGGGCAGCTTGCCGCAAACCGAACATTCTTTCGGCGGATTTGTTTCACAGGTGCAGGGGCGATTGCCGCAACGTTTGCAAACTTCTGTCTCCAATGGCTCACCGTCCCACTCTTCGTCATTAAAGTGTTCGTAGGCTTTTACGAAATCGTAAATGGTGAAGTAATCTTTGCCGTCAAACAGCCGCGTGCCTCGCCCCACTATTTGTTTGAATTCAATCATGGATTTGATGGGGCGCATCAACACGATGTTGCGAATATTGCGCGCATCCACACCTGTCGAGAGTTTCTGCGATGTGGTCAGAATGGTGGGAATCGTTTTTTCATTATCCTGAAATACCCGCAGCCAACGTTCGCCTTCTTCGCCGTCATTGGCTGTTACCCGCACGCAATAATTTGCATCGTTGTTAATCTTGGTTTGATTAACCAGGTCACGCACAGCCAGCGCATGTTCCTGCGTCGCGCAAAAGACCAGCGTCTTCTGGCGCTGGTCAATCATCTCCATAAACAGCTTGACTCGATAGGCCTCGCGCTCCTTGATTTCAATCACGCGATTAAAATCATCCTCGGTGTAACGCTTGCCTTCCTCAATCTCGCCTTCAATCAGGGTGTCGTCAGCGGTGTAAACATAATCATCCAGCGTCGTGGCAATCTGCTGCACCTTGAACGGCGTCAGGTAGCCATCGTTAATGCCTTCTTTCAGTGAGTAGATGTAAACCGGCTCACCAAAATAGGCGTAGGTGTCCACATTACCTTTGCGCTTGGGTGTTGCCGTCAGTCCCAGCTGCACAGCAGGGGCAAAATATTCCAGAATGCCGCGCCAGTTGCTTTCATCATTGGCGCCGCCCCGGTGGCACTCATCAATCACGATGAAGTCGAAGAAGTCCGGCGGGTACTCGCCGAAGTTTGGTGCGGGGTTACCATCTGCATCCGCGCCTGTCATAAAGGTTTGGAAAATAGTAAAAAAGATATTGCCATTCTTTGGCACCCTGCCTTTCTTGCGAATTTCATCGGGTGAGATTCTGACCAGCGCATCTTCAGGAAACGCCGAAAAAGAATTGTAGGCCTGGTTCGCCAGAATATTACGATCCGCCAAAAACAGAATGCGGGGTCTGCGCCTGGGCTCCTCGCCGCCCTTCCAGTCTTTCAGATTCCAGCGGCTGTGAAACAGTTTCCACGCCAGCTGAAAAGCGATGAAGGTCTTCCCGGTTCCCGTCGCCAGCGTCAACAGGATGCGGTCTTTATTTTCTGCGATGGCATCCAGTGTTTTATCGATGGCATTGTGCTGGTAATAACGCGCCTCCCAGCTGCCGCCCTTGTCCTCAAATGGCACGGCAGCGAAACGCGCTTTCCACGGGCTGGGGTTGATGAAGGTTTCATCCCACAGCGTATCCGGTGTCGGGTAGCCACTGACATGGCCTTCCTCCCCGGTCTGCATGTCAACGCGATAAATGCCTTTGCCATTGGTGGAATAGGCAAAGCGGGTTTGCAGCCGTTCCGCATAGCGTTTGGCCTGCGCCAATCCTTCGGTATCGCCCATGCTGACTTTTTTCGCTTCGATCACCGCCAGCTTCTGGCCACGGTAGACCAGCACATAATCCGCAATGTCCGGCTTGCTGTGCTTACCACTGCCAATGAGACGCCCCGGCGCAATCACCTCACGCCGCACCCGGCTGCCATCCATCTTGCCCCAGCCTGCGGCTGCAAGGGCAGGGTCGATCAGCTCGGCACGGGTTTCGGCTTCATTGAGAGCGGCTTTGTTCATATTGATTAAATGCTTTTTCATTCCTGATTTTATATGTAAAACAACCGGTTGAGGCGCGGCAAACTATTCTAATACTTGTTTTCAAAAAACAAGTATTACCGACACGATATCACTTAGTCTTCAACCTCCCCTTGCGCCAGCATATTCATAATCAGCCGAATCATCGTCTCCTTGTTAGCAGGATCAGATTCCGCCACCAGCAGAGTCAACGCCGCCAGTCCAATATCGTTAATGACCGGCGCGCCCTGCCGGTTCAGCAGGCGGGCATTGCGATTGAGAAAATCCACAAACAGAAAGGCCGCGCTACGTTTGTTGCCATCGGAGAAGGGGTGATTTTTGATCACGAAATAAAGCAGATGCGCGGCCTTTGCTTCGATGCTGGGGTAGGCGGGTTCACCAAAAACCGTCTGATCGAGATTGCCAAGCAGTGCAGCCAACCCGTCTTCACGCTCGCGTGCAAATAAATCTGTCGCTTCACCGCGCGTCATCAGTTCAGCTTTCAAACCGGCCAATGCCATGCGCGTCTCATTGAGTGTTTGTAAATCACCACCTGCCTGCGCACGCGGCTCACTCAGCAAACCCTCGTCATAGCGTTGCAGCAGCAAAAAGGTTTGCGCATACCGGGTGACAATGTCAACCAGTCCGCGCCCGGTATCGGCCTGTAACTCCGGGCTTTGTGCCGCCTTGCGCACCAGCGCCAATGCCGCCTCCAGCTCGCGAGCATTGGACTCAAAGCGCTGCTGGTTGAGAGTCCACCCCTGGGTCAGGTGCTCGCGCAACACGCGGGTCGCCCATTGGCGAAAGCGAGTACCCTGTTGGGATTTAACCCGATAACCAACCGAAATAATCACGTCGAGGTTGTAGTGCTTCACCTGGTAGGTTTTTCCATCCTCAGCAGTATGTGCATAATTTGCACATACTGAATCTTCTTCAAGCTCCCCCTCCTTGAAAATATTACGCAGGTGTTTGGTAATAACCGAGCGTTCACGCCCAAAGAGTGCACTCATTTGTTCCTGACGCAGCCAAACCGTATCGTGGGCCGCATCCAGTCGTACTTCGACTTCCTGCCCTTCTTCCTGATAGATGATGATTTCATTGTTCATGCCACGGCACCTTCCCGGGTGGTGGTTTGAGCGTCCGCCGTTAGCCCACCCGCGAAGGCCTTTTGCAGGATGGATTGTTTGAGTTCGGCGAGGGCGGTGAGTTTTTGTTGGTAGATGGTTTCGAGCCTGTAGGATTCCGCAAAAAATGAATCAAGCTGTTTTACAATTACATTTCGCTCTGCCTTAGGTGGTAATGGAACTAAAAACTCCCGCAAATCTCTTAAATATAAATGCTTCAAGGCAGCGCCCTGAGGATTAATTTGACTTTGAATAAGAGGGGATTCGAGTACATATTTCAAATAAGGAGAAATACTTTTATCGATAGGCTTTATTAAAGCAACTGATACAAAAATGGAGAATTCAACATCCGTATCAATAATTCTAACTATACCTATTGTGCCGTCCTTTGTTACGCGGATTTTAGTCATAAGTGCGCCACGCATTGAAAAAGTTGGGCCAGTGAGTA
>CAZXZI010000028.1:0-26934 GCA_964645165.1 uncultured Ectothiorhodospiraceae bacterium | reverse complement strand
TAAGTCAAACTAATCAACAACACACTGGCCTGCACCACGGGATAATCCCGTCGCTGAATCGCCTCAATCACCAGACTGCCGACACCGGGCCAGGCAAAGATGGCCTCGGTAATCACTGCCCCCGCCAGCAGCGCGCCCAGTTGCAGACCCAGCAGGGTAATCACCGGCAACAGCGCATTGCGTAGCGCGTGCCGCCAGATCACCGCGCCCGGCGCCAGCCCCTTGGCGCGTGCGGTGCGAATGTAGTCCTCGCCCAGCACCTCCAGCAGGGTCGCCCGCACCATGCGCGAGAGAATCGCCGCCATGGCCGTGCCGAGGGTGATCGCCGGCAGCACCAGCGAGGCCAGCCCATCGCGACCGCTCACCGGGAACCAGCCCAGCCATACCGCGAACACCAGAATCAGAATCGGCCCCATCAAAAAGTTGGGAATGGACACCCCCAGCAACGACACCGCCATGGCCGAATGATCCCAGGCCGAATCCTTGCGCACCGCCGCCATCACCCCCAGCGGGAAGGCGACCAGCACCGCCACCAGCAGCGCTGCCAGGGTCAGCTCAATGGTGGCCGGCAGGCGCTCCAGCAGAATATCGAGGATGGGTCGTTTGGAATGCAACGAGGTGCCGAGGTCAAACGACAGCACATTGCCGAGATAAGTAGTGAACTGCGACAGCAACGGCTGATCCAGCCCCAGCGACTGGCGCAGCGCCTCACGATCCGCCGCCTGAGCCGACTCACCCAGCATCACCTCCACCGGATCACCCGGCACCAGATGGATCAGCATAAACACCAGCACCAGCACACCGAAGATCACCACCGCAGCGCTGGCCAGTCGGGAAATCAGCAGTGGCATGTCATCGCCCCGCGCATTAAACGTAAAATTTCCTGCAATCAATCATTTGCGCATTGTGCGGGTTGAGCTGCGGAATAGGCAAGTGTTTGGCGGAGTTAGAAACAGAAGGATCCCACGGAGAGAGAAATCGAGTAACATTGCAGACGTGCATGCCATGCACCACAGTATGAGCTTTAACTGCTAGTACAACAAAAAGAGGAAATACAGGATGGGGTTTCTGCAATCATATGCTAAGGAAATATTCTCGTTATTGATTCCTCTAATAACTTGGCTCTTAAACAACCAATTCAAAGCTCGCGCCAAGCTCTTGCTGGCAATTCCACATAGCTTCACTTTTATAGTTCAAGAACCTTTGAGAGATGCTGATGGTGAAATTCTTTCAGCCACCCAAACTGTTCATACCGCCTCACATGTTCTGACTAACTCCGGAAGAGAAACGGCCACCAATGTCGAATTGGTATTTAACTGGAAACCACTCTGTATAAACATATGGCCATCTCGGCATTACGAAGAGCATACAGAAGAAGATAATCGTCACGTAATGATCTTCGACAGCCTTGCGCCAAACGAACAAATAGGCTTTGAATTGTTATCGATTAACAATGACCTACCCAATCTCGTAAATGCGCGCAGCGACCAATGTACGGCAACAACAATAGCTATGTATCCTCAACCAATATTGGCCGCATGGAAAAGAAGACTTGCAGTTACTCTGTTATTTTTTGGTTTTTCTTTTGCCATATATATCTCAATATTGCTATTGCAGTTCCTTATTCTTGCCGCCCCAGTTGGCAATTAATAATATGACACTAATAACGCGTTAAACATTACCAAAAGAGACTAAAGCCATGAGCAAAAACACTGATATTGATTACGGCCCACTAACCGGTTTGATTGGCACCTGGAAAGGCGACAAAGGCACAGACATCGCCCCCGACCCGGACGGTTCCGAAAACAATCCCTATTACGAAACCATCACCTTTGAGGCCATTGGCGATGTGACCAATGCAGAGTCGCAGATGTTGATGGCGCTGTATTACCGACAGGTGGTGCGACGCAAATCGGATGACAAGGTGTTCCACGACCAGACTGGCTACTGGATGTGGGATGCGAGTAACGGCACCATAATGCAATCACTGACCATTCCCCGTGCGGTGTGCCTGCTGGCGGGCGGCGAACACACAGGCGCGACAAACGATGATGGCAGTGTGACGCTGGAAGTAGCGGCCAAAATTGATGACGCGCAATGGGGAATTACTCAATCGCCCTTTATGCAGGACAAGGCACGCACCACGGCGTTTAAGCATCGCATTACCGTGGGTAATGGCAAACTGTCGTATTCGGAAACTACGATGGTGGATATTTACGGTGGTGTGTTTGAGCACACGGATGGCAATGAGTTGGTTTTGCAATAAACAGTGTCCCACATAAATAAAACGTCACGTCACACCGGCGTAGGCCGGTGTCCAGGAGTTTCTGCTACTGGATTCCGGCCTGCGCCGGAATGACGGCTATATAAAACCGACAAATTTTATGCCCATCATTGAACCCATTAATGCCGAGCAACAGCAGCAGGTCATCAACCGCACTGCTGATTTGCTGCGCCAATGCACACAACACTTCGACCACGATTTCAAACCCATCGAGATCCGTTTTGATTTACGCGGCCGCACCTCGGGTATGTACGTGTTAAAAAACCGACAACGTTATCTGCGGTTTAACCCGTTTATCTTTGCAAAGTATTTTGAAGACAGTATGGCCACCACTGTGCCGCACGAGGTGGCGCATTATGTGGCCGATATGTTGTTTGGATTTAAAAACATCCTTCCACACGGTAAAGAGTGGCAGGCCATTATGGGCAAGCTGGGTGTCGAACCCCGGGTGACAGGAAATTATGATCTTTCAGGAATAGCGGTTAAACGGCAGAGACGCTTTACCTATGTTTGCGAGTGCATGTCGCATGAATTGACAGCGGTGCGGCACAATAGAATCAGCCGGGGAAAAGCCCAATATTTTTGTCGCAAATGCGGCGACCGATTAAGCCGGGAACTTGCTGCGCTGTCGTAAAAACCGAATCTACTATTACGCCAACTGCGAACGCACACCCCGACACCATTCCAGCGTGTCGATGTAAACTTCTTTAATTTCCAGCGCCGTCAAATTGGCGAACTTGATCATGTGCCATTCGCTTTGCTCATGGGCAATCACACAGTCCAACGCCTCACCCATGTTCGTCCCGCCTTTGACACGCAACAGGGCTTCGTTGATTTCTTCGGAGAAAGGCAACGACTTCAAAATACTAGCCATACTCTTCGACATAATCGCATCCAATAGCGAAAACATGCCCACGGTAAAATAGGCATCTGCATTATCAATGCCCGCTTTCTCTGCCAGCGACTTGCACATATGCGCACGCATGATGGACATATCCGTCAGCTCCTGCGGGATGGAATCAATATTCGATAGCGCAGTCAGCGACACCCAGCTTTTAATTTGCTTGAGGCCCAATAACATCATGGCTTGATGCAGTGATTCTACTTTTTTTGACAAACCAAAGTTTGCCGAATTAATTAAACGTAGAAACTTAAAACTAATGCCCACATCCTGACTGATTAATTCTTCCAACTCATCGAACTCGACATCGGGATTTTGCGTCTTGGCCAGTATTTCCATCAATAATACTTTATTCGATGGTAGCGTTTTGTATTTCACCACTTTTGGTTCGCTAAGAAAACTACCTTGAAAATAAGTGAAGCCCAATGCTTTGCAACGTTCAAAATCTTCCTGACTGTCTACCTTTTTTGCCAGTAAAAGTTTGCCGGTGGCTTTGAGTTGCTGGCTAAATTTTTCCAATGCGTCACTGTCGTAATTCGTGATATCGACTTTAATCATGTCGCATTGCTGGATCAACTGATTTTTACTGTCACTACTGTTCTCGCCAATCACGAGATCATCCAGCGCGATACTAAAACCCTGTTCGTGCAATTCACTGATCGCGCTACTCAGCGCATCGTCCATTTCTGTGTCGGCCATAATTTCCAGGATGAACTTGTCTTTGGCAAAGGGAATGCTTTGCTTGTCTCGAATAAAACCATGAGGAAGATTGATAAACGCAGGCTTATCGCCCACCAGCAGCTTGAGGCCAATTTCCATAAATACATTGGCGATGATCTGTGAGGACTCGGGATCATTGTCGTCGATGCTGGAGAATTCCGCATCGCTGTTTCTGAATAAGAGCTCGTAACCGAAGGTATCTTCGTTTTCGCTGTAAATGGGTTGGCGGGTCACCGAGATTTCAGGGGCCTTCTCCGGGGATTTCAGCAGCATGTTTTTCTCGCCTTTGTTTATTTGTGAGCATTGATCAACTCTTGAGAATTATCGGCGAATGCCTGCAAATATTGAGGCTGTAGTGGTCAGCCCTCCTGCTCTGCCTCCAACACCTCCCAGCGTGCAAAACACTGCTCAAGCTCGTTACCCACTCGTTCAAGCTGGGCCAGCGTTTTTGCGACTTCATCTTTGTCCCGTTGATAAAATTCGGGCTCACCGATTGTTGCCTGCAAACTGCTTTGCTCTGTTTCCAAGGCTTCGAGCTTGGCGGGTAGACCGTCCAGTTCGCGCTGTGTCTTGTAACTGAGTTTTTTAGTTTTGCTGGCAGGTGATGAAGGCTCGACTTTAGCCTTGGCCGTTTTGACCACAGCCTGTGCACCCGGCTGCTGGCGTTGACGTAGCCAGTCATCGTAACCACCCACATAATCGTTAACGATGCCCTGCCCTTCAAATACCAGAGTGCGCGTCACCACATTATCAAGAAAAGCACGATCATGGCTCACCAGTAATAACGTGCCTTTGTATTCGCTCAGCAACTCTTCCAGCAGTTCCAATGTTTCCACATCGAGATCGTTAGTCGGCTCATCAAGAACCAGGAGGTTGGCGGGTTGCGTAAACAGCCGTGCGAGCAACAGACGATTGCGTTCACCACCAGATAGAGATGACACCGGTGAGCGCACCCGTTGCGGCGGAAACAGGAAATCCTGCAAATAACTGATAATGTGTTTGTCGTGGCCATTGATGGTGACCATGTCGCTGCCGGAATTGAGGTTGTCCATCACGGTTTTGTCTAGGTCCAGCACAGCGCGCTGTTGATCAAAATAGGCGACTTCCAGTTTGGTGCCCAGTTGCACCGTACCTTGCGTCGGCTCCAACTCTCCCAACAACAATTTAAGCAGTGTCGTTTTGCCAGCACCATTGGGGCCGATGATGCCGATGCGATCTCCACGTTGAATGCGCGTAGAAAAATCACGAATAATCGTCGTGCCGTCGTAACCGACGCTGGCGTTTTCCACTTCCACCACCAGCTTGCCGGATCGCTCAGCTGTTTCGAGATTAAGACTCACTTTTCCCTGTACTTTGCGGCGGTCACTGTATTCACGGCGCATGGATTGCAACGCGCGCACCCGGCCTTCATTACGAGTACGACGCGCTTTGATGCCTTGTCGTATCCACACTTCTTCCTGCGCCAGGCGTTTGTCAAATTTGGCGTTGTGATCGGCTTCAACGGCCAAGGCTTCTTCTTTTTTGAGTAAATAGTTTTTGTAATCGCCAGGCCATGAGCTGAGATTGCCGCGATCCAATTCCACAATGCGCGTAGCCAGTCTTTGCAGAAAGGCACGATCATGGGTGATAAACAACACGCTACCGTTCCAGCTCAGCAAAAAATCTTCCAGCCACTGAATTCCCGCGAGGTCGAGGTGGTTGGTGGGTTCGTCCAGTAGCAGCAAATCCGGATCTGTCACCAGAGCCTGCGCCAGCATCACCCGACGCTTGAGTCCACCCGATAATTCCGAGAGCAATTTATCTGCGGGCAATTCCAACCGTGAAATCACATCTTCGACTTTTTGTTCCAGCCGCCAGCCATCTTCGGCCTCCAGCTTACTTTGCAATTCCGCAAAGTGCTCCAGCACCGCTGGCGAGGCATCCTCTGCCAGTGACAGCGCGACATGATGATATTCCGCCAACAAAGCACCCACACCTTCGAGCCCTTCGGTTATTACATCAAACACCGATTGTGATTGATCTGCAGGTACTTCTTGGGCGAGATACGCAATGCGAATATTCTTCTGCAACCAGACGCTGCCATCATCAGGCACGACGGCGCCACGCAGAATTTGCATCAAGGTTGATTTACCGGTGCCATTGCGACCCACTAAGCAAACACGCTCACCGGGGTCGATCTGAAAATCAACGTTATCAAGCAGGGCAACATGCCCAAACGCCAGGGAAACACTATCGAATTTAATTAATGCCATAACTGAGAAATTTCACTACGTGGTGAGAAAAGAGAAAGTGTGCGGATTATCCCGCAAAATCGGACAGGTGCGCCAGCGCATGATCAAGAATTGTTTCCAACATTGCTTCATCAAGCCCTAAGATAGCCATTAACTCTTCGGTTGATTCAAACAGCGTTTCATCACATGTGTCATCGCCACGCATTTCGTACAGCAGATGATGTGCCAACGCCAGTACGGCACGCTCTTTGATCAACTCAATATCCGTTTCTTCTTCATCAGGTAGCCGGTGAAAATGGGTTAAAACATGCTCATGCCGTTTGGGTAACCGGAATTCGTGCAGGGCACGAGCAGAGATTTGATCGTGATTAAAACCAAACTCTGCTGTTTCCAGTTGATCCACGGGAATCATTTCAGCTTTGGCACGTGCCAGCAAAGCCCGGTATTCCTCTTCAACATTCGTCGCCAATACCACCATACCTACATCGTGGAGCAAACCCAGCAACTCTAAATCATCCGCTTTTCCCGGGCAGCTTTTTTGCGCGATCAATTTACATAATGCGGCAATGCCCAGGGAATGTTGCAAAATGGCGTGGGTGACATCAGTTTCAGCAGAGCATGTCGCGCGCAAGGTGGTCATCACCACGGCGCTGCGCACATTTTTGAGGCCAATCATTTGTGTTGCGGTGGGTACATTGCTGATTTCTCCGCCGCGCCGATACAGCGGTGAATTGGCGTAACGCAACAGTGTGCCTGCCAGCAAGGGGTCTTGCATGATAATTCGGTTTACTTCATTCATATCCGGCTCGTCGCTCGACAGGCAAATGAGCACTTTGGCCGCCTGAGGAGATGCTTTGGGGATAGTCAGTTGGTCCAGCTTAATGGGTGATGTCACGATTGTTTCTTTGTTTAACTCTGCTAAAAAATAAGAGGTAGAGATAGGCGTCTAAAAGTTGATAGATTCAAAAACCGCCAGGGCATCAGGGTCTTCAAGAAACTGGTGGCCAAGTATAATCGCGCTGGCCGACCAGGTTTGTCTGATGTTCGAGCGACGTCCGATAAGACTACCATTTTTTCCATCATAATATTCGGGCCAATCATCACGACACACTTTTTCCATCGATTGCGCCATCACTTTACGCGCGAGATCATGTCGACCGGTGCGCACAGCCGCGCCCACAAAGGCCCAGACCAAACAGGGCCAACTCCCACCATTGTGATATGACCACGGTACATTTTTGGGATCACTACCCGTGGTGTAACGCCACTTGTCGCCATCCACGGCGGGATACACAATTTTCAATGGCATGGAGCCCACCAACTCATCCCAACGTGCTTCATACAAATTCATAATTTGCTCAGACTGCTTATCGGTGGTTAAACCAAACATGATGGACAACATGTTGCCGAACGAAAATAGCCGAAAATCCATGCGCCCGACGCCCAGATTACCCACCAGATAGCCGCTATCGGCGGGCAGCCAGCCATCCATCCAGTCGGGAATGGTCTCGGGATAGATATTCAGGTGGTTCGAGGCATCTTCACCAAATTCTTCCGAGCGAAAACGGTGAATTTCGTTTAAACGCTGAGAGTCCAGCCAATAATAAATGCGCACATACGAACGCAGGGTTTGCATGCGTTTTTTACTGTTTGCCAACAGGCGTTCATTTTCCGGTGTAGGCAACAACAGTTCCTGTGCAGTACTCAACATGCCGTAGAGCAATGCCTGAATTTCCAGCGGATGTCCGTACACACCCATGCGCCGGTCGATCATAAACGAGGCATCGGGCACTAACATGGCAGGTGAGGTTTCAAAACTTTCTTTCAAATACAGATCCAGGGTGTAGCGCATGCTTTCCTGAAATTCCGCGCTATGCGCCAGCGCAACATCTCCGGTCACCAGCACATAACTGCGCAACAGGATCACCCACCACATTGCCGAGTCCACAGGAGCCACTCGACCAATAGCAAGCTCACCAAAGTCGGCAGTAGGTTTGCCATCTTTGTCACCTTCTCCCGGCACACGGAAACTGGCTGGCATCAAACCCAGCGCACGCTCATGTCCTTCCATTACCGATTGCTGATTGCGAAGACTCACCACCATTTTCAGGAAGTTACGCACAATCTCAGATTTTCCATCGCACAAAAATACCAACGCACTGGGCACAAAATCACGCACGAAACATTCTTCATAATTTGGCGCGGCTACGCGGCTATCCAGCGCCGCAGAGGTACCGGTTGGCTCGCCCTTATATGTCACCACGGCGCTATTGAGTAGCTCGTAGGCCGATTTGAGGATATCTTCCGTACTGATTGAGGTCATTGATTGCCAGGTTCCCGGATTATTCCTGCAAATATCTGCTGTTCACTCTTCTACTCCTATTCAACATCGTCCAATGAAAGCGATACTGAACATCTTGTGGCAGTACGGTACCGCAGTCGATAAACTCTGGAAAGCCGTGACCGTACTGAAATCAACTCAGGAGAATACCGCGGAGTAAATCAGGTGATGTGGAAACAACGCGTAAAACAAATATCTGACGCGAGGAAAAGCTATTGCCGTGTAATTAAAAAAGCGCATGCCCTGGACTGGCCAGGGCAAGCACTTCCCCCCCTCCCTCACTCGAGGTGTGCAGGTATCTTACCGTTCACAGTGAAATGTTCAAGGCGTTTCACGCACTTTTTAGGTCGTAATTTAGTTGCCCGCAACAACAGTAAATTATTATCTTTTAATGCACTGATATTGACAGGCATGCATGCCGCAAGCGGCCGTTTTATGGCCATAGCAGATGCATAGAAAGAGCGTTAATTGAAGAAAAAATGGGCGGAAAACGAAAGACCGCGATGAGGGGGGCATCGCGGTCTTTCGTTGGCTCGTTGGTCATACGTGTTGGGTGGCACGTGAGATAGACATTAGCATCCCCCTCTTATTTTAAAAAATAATACTTTTCTATTTTATATTCTATTTATCTCATTTAAGAATGCTACTGATGGTGATGAGTTACCCTGATTGGTCGTCAAAGTGAACATAAATGACATTTTTTGTTCACTTTTCCTTGACATTTTTTATCCACTCATCACACTGTACTAATTCTAACCAACGCTGGCCACAGGCTGTAACCACAAGGCAGGGAGCACGGACAATCACCTCGGACTGGTGGCCACGTAACGAGACAACCAGGGGGATCCGATGAGCGAAGTGGGTTATTCCTCTCAGCAGGTGATGCACATCACCTGCCTCAGTCGCCGCCAACTGAGTTACTGGCGAAAAACTGGCCTAATTACACCCCAGCAACGGACTGACGGCGGACATGCGCGTTATTCGTTTGCTGACCTGCTGGCGCTCAAAACTGCACGCAAACTAATTGACGCCGGGGTTTCAGTGCAACGAATCCGCAAAAGCATCACCTCTCTCACTAATTTCCTACCCTCCTGTACCGCGCCACTCACAGAGCTTTCGCTAGTTGCTACTGGCGACATGATTTTAGTCCTGCACAAGGAAAGCGCCTTTGAAGCACTCACTGGGCAGGAATGGATTTATTCTGTGGCGGAGCTGGAACACGAAGCCGCCAAAAGCCGTGGTGTTGTGGAACCTGAACAAAGTGAATTATTTGCCACGTCCGAGATAGCCTCTACGCCGAAAAAGGTCGCCAACCAATGAGCCTTTGCTTACAACGCGAATCAGCCGCAAAAAAAATTCCGCACTGCAACACCGTGCAAACCATGTGGGACTTTACCCACCAATGCATCCGCGAAGTTCAGACAAACCAGGGGGTTTTATGAATATTGTTGCTATTGCAAATCAAAAAGGTGGTTGCGGTAAAACAACGACGGCGATTAACCTCGCGGCCGCGCTGGGTGAAACAGGCCATCGTACCTTGCTGGTGGATGCCGACCCTCAGGGACACGCATCACTGGGACTGGGGCAACGCAAGCAAGACGACCCTGGCTTATACGAAGTTTTTGCCCTGGATTTTCCATTAGCCGATGCCATCATTACCCATGTCTGCAACGGCGTTGATTTGGTACCCGCTACCATTTCGCTGGCCGCCGTCGAGCATGTGCTTTCCGACATGCCCAAACGTGAGCGTCAACTCACCGACCATTTACAAACAGTGAAATCCATTTATAACTTTGTCATCATCGATTGCCCACCGTCACTCAGCCTGTTATCCATAAACGCGATTCGTGCCGCAAACCGCGTCATCGTGCCCATCGACATGAGCTTGTTTTCCATCGACGGCATTGAACGACTCAGTGAAACGGTGGACTTAGTGGCACAAAAATATAACCTCGATATTGACATCAACATACTGCCTACGCTTGTCGATAACCGCACCCGCCTCTGTCGAAAGTTTTTATTGGGCGTTTGGGAACGCTATCAGGACAACATGCTAGCCAGCATTATTCACAATACTGTGCGTCTTAAAGAAGCAGTGTGTGAAGGACAGTCCATTATTCACTTTGACAAAAACTCAATCGCAACAAAAGACTACATGGAACTGGCGGATGAAGTTATTAGGCGCTCGGGTGACGAAAAGGCCTCCCTTGAAGCCGAAATGTCCTGGCTTATGAACCGTATTGAACCAGCTAATCAAGCCGCCTCAGTCGCCGCAACCAGCGTCGTTCTCAACGACGAAGGGAACAGCCCAGCAGAAAATAATCTCGGATCTCAAAATGTGGAAAACCCCATGGAAGAGGTGTTGAAAATCGTCTTAAATGAGGAAGAGCGGTTCGCCATTGAAGAAAATAACTATGCCGACAACAGTGTCATCACCATAGAAGGTGCTGCTGATACGCTGCACCGCGTAGAACTGACCTACGAAAACTTCATGACCCGCGATCTAAAAGTTGCTGGCGAATTCAATGACTGGATCCCCGATGAAGGTATCGAAACGACTCAAGAGGGAGGCGTTGTACACAAGATATTTTTCGCCCCTGCGGGTGAATACCAATACCGCCTCGTCATAGATGGCAAATGGCGAAATGACCCCACCAATCCCGATCAGATTCTAAACCCACTTGGCGTACACAATTCCATGCTGCGCGTTGGCCGCGGATATAACAGCCAACAATCAGTTAACCAGTAATCCCAATGGAACTCGCACATGTCAGAAACAATACACAGCAATAAGCAAACCATGGACAGCGCCATACGCTCCAGACATCGCCTGGCTAAAATCAGCCACCATTTTCTCAGTGATGAGAATGAACGTCTGCCGGCCTGGGAAAACACAACAGTAATCCCAGTGTTATTGGGCTCGAAATCTGATGACTACGTTGTGTATGAATTAAATCGCGCCTTCAATCAGCAAAACAGCAGCAGCATGGTGTTGAATATTGAGAACCGTGTAGCGATGTCAAACGATATATCGACACTGGCACAAAATGATACGGCGAATGATGAAGACTCCAGCCTACCGGAATATTGTTTAATTCCTGCCTCTTCACCGTCAACCACACTCGCCCTGCAGAGTGACCGCCTGATTATTGCAGTGCATGCTTCTTTAGGCGGAGTACGCGTCGCCTACGATCAACTGGCGTTTATGGCCTCGTTGGATACCGATTTCAATGTTTGCGTGATCATGCTGGGTGCAAAAAGCAAAGTAGCGGCAAACCGTTTCTTTGGGTTTTTGTGTGACAACGCACAATCCCTGCTTTCACTAGATTTAGAATGCGGAGGATTTTTGCTAGAGAACGGTGATCATATTGTAGCAAATAATTCCGAAGAGGCTGAAATAGAAGATGCTGACATTGCTACGGATCTTGATGGCGTCGCGGCCAAGCTACTTGGCCAACTTAGCCCTCGCGTCAACGCCCATTTTTCATCAGCGCACCTTGCGGCACCCATTGGCCCCACAGCTCTGCTCAGCTAAGACACGAGATTAAAACGAAGTTTCAATTCAAGCAATAGCAGCCGCACTCATCGCCTGTGGGCGGGAAATGCCGTAACCCTGCGCAATATCAACACCGATACCGCGTAAGATCTCCAGCGTTTCTTCATCTTCCACAAACTCTGCGATGGTATACAAACCAGCCACATGCCCTATTTCGTTGATCGCTTGCACAATTGCAAAATTCATTGGATCAACAACGATGTCACGCACGAATGAGCCATCGATCTTCAAATAATCTACTGGTAATGTTTTAAGATAAGAGAAAGAACTCAACCCTGAGCCAAAGTCATCCAATGCAAACTGACAACCAAAACCACGTATTTCATTTATAAATTTAACGGCTTCGCTCAAATTCGAGATGGCCGCCGTTTCAGTAATCTCAAAACACAATAATTTGGAAGGTACGTTGTAATGGATAATTTGTTGCTGAATGTAATTTGAAAACCCGTTATCGTTAAGCGAGTTCCCTGAAAGGTTGATAAAAAATACGCTGGTATCTTCGCCCTCTTCCGGTAGGTTTGTCGCCAAATGGGCTATTGCCGAACGCACGACCCAGCGATCCAGCAATGACATGATGCCGTAACGTTCTGCCGCAGGAATAAAGGCGCCTGGCATAATAATATTGTCTTCCTCATCCAGCATGCGCACGAGAAATTCCGCACAATGTTGCGTGCCATTCAATCGATTGAGTGAGCACATTTTCTGTTGATGTAAGACAAAGCGCCCTTCTTCTAACGCATTTTTAATACGAGCAACCCATTGCATTTCGGTCTGCCGACGACGTAACTCTGAATCATCATCCAGATAAACATGAACCCGGTCTCGCCCCAGGTCTTTAGCGGCATAACAGGCAATATCAGCGGCACTTAACACTTCATCTGCACCTTGCGCATCTTTGGTAATTTTTGCCATGCCAATACTGACGCCAATACTAAAACTTTTATCACGCCAAACAAAACGAAAATTACTAATCAACCCGCGCAAATCTTCTGCAATCACTTTTGCTTTATCGAGCGGACAGTTTTCTAACAACAGGCCAAATTCATCCCCCCCTAAACGTGCAAGAATGTCATTACCTCGCACTTCTTCTCGCAGCAGTAACGCTAACTGACTCAGTAACTCATCACCCGCCTGGTGACCGCAGGTATCATTTATGACTTTAAATTGGTCTAAATCCAAGTACAGCAAGACATGTGAAATATCATTGCATTTAGCAGAATCTAATGCGTCGTTAAGATGGCGATCAAATTCATTACGATTAACCAGACCGGTTAACTGATCGTGATAGGCAAGGTGATGAATCGTTGCCTCGGCAATTCTATGCGAACGTCGCATTTCTGCTTCGCGCAACTCCCGCTCAATCGCAGGTACAAGACGAGTTAGGTTATCCTTCATGATGTAATCATGCGCGCCCATCTTCATGGCGGCCACGGCAATGTCTTCGCCGATGCTACCAGAAACGATGATCACGGGGATGTCAGGCTTGATGTTCAGAGCGATGGCAATGGCCTCTTCGGAACTGAAGCCGGGGATATTGTGATCGGTAACCACAACATCCCAATTCTGGTTTTGTAAAGCCTGTTGCATGGCCAGTGCAGCGTCCACCCTTAAAACGGTGGGTTCATATTGCGCGCGTTGTAACTCTCTTTTTAGTAATAAGGCATCATCTTCAGAATCCTCAACCAGGAGAATCCGCAGTGAGGCCGTCATTGTCAAATTCCCTTACGGCCTGACGGAGCTTGATTTAATACCAGCCAATACAAACCCAGCTGTTTCACCGCATCAATGAATTGGTTGAAATCGACTGGCTTGCGAATATAGCTATTCGCTCCGTTGCCATAACTGGCCATGATGTCCATCTCTTCACTGGAGGTCGTCAGCACGACCACAGGCTGAAGGATCGTGCGTTTATCAGCTCGTAATCGTTTCAACACTTCCAGCCCACTGAGTTTTGGTAGCTGCAAATCTAATAAAATGACCTGGGGTTGAATGTTAGTGTCGCGACCTTCATATTTCCCGGTTCCAAATAAATATTCCAGTGCCTCCTCTCCATCTCGCGCCACTATTACCTCATTGAGAATGTTATTCTTCTTCAAGGCGCGCAGCGTCAGCGCCTCATCGTCTGGGTTATCCTCAACCAATAAAATAACTTTATCTGACATCCAAGTCCCCTTCTGTCGTCTTGGCTATTTCTCTAAACACAACGGTTATCCGTTTCAATCTAGTCGATTTAGCGCTTATTACCAGTAATTACCACAAACAAGGATATAGAATAGCTTGCACTACTTTTTATTAAAACCTTATCATTAGCAATGGAATAAGTATTTACCCAACACGTTGTCGAACAACTTTAGCCATAAAACAAGTATTTTCGGTTTATTCTGGCAAAGTGAAATAAAATTCTGAACCAACTCCCAACTTCGATTCTGCCCAGACTTTTCCGGCATGTCGCTGTATTATCCGCTGCACCATAGCCAACCCAACCCCAGTGCCACTGCTAAATTCCTCAGAATGCAATCGTTGGAACGCCGTAAATAGCCGATCGGAATAGCGCATATCAAAACCGCAGCCATTGTCTTTCACAAAATACACCGGGGAACCCTTTGTCGACTTAACGCCAATTTGAATCTCAGTGCTTGGGTTATTTCGAGTAAAACGAACAGCATTTTCTAACAAATGCTCAAGCAACTGATTCAATAATAACGAATCTCCACTGACCAAAATATTATCAGCAATATCCCAATGAATATTACGCCCCGGATTTTCCGAAGAAAGTCGTGTAGCTTGGCTCTTTGCTAACTCGCTGAGACTCACTATTTCTCGATGGAACCCGGAACGAGTAATTCTCGATAATTTCAGGATATCTTCAATCAAATGGTTCATCACCCTCCCTGCACGGGTAATACGCCGCAAACTATCTAATTCGTTTTCATCTAACTTTTCTTTTGCATCCGCAGCAAGAATCTGTGAATAACTGGTAATAGCGCGCAGCGGAGCATTAAGATCGTGCGCTAAAGAATAACTGTATGATTCAAGCTCACTATTGGCATTAAGTAAATCAGCAGTTCGATTCTGCACAAGCAATTCCAGGTGGTCTTGATAGCTATGTAGTGCAGTACGCATACGTTTATCCCGCGCAAGAACCGACAAAGTGACAAGCACACCAATAGCAAGCCCGCCTAGAACAAGAATTAGAGTTGCTCCGATGGTTTTTTTAAAGGCATGCTGCGCATTTTCTGCCACCAAGTGTGCAGCATGCTTTTGATAGGTCGCTAAACGGTTCATTGCCTCAAACGCAGAGTCCTGTGCAGACAGCGCTTTTGTATATAGAGAAACAAGATCTTTACGTTTAGCATTATTCTTTAATTTTTCAACCAGCTCACGCTGCAGTATTGCCCCATCCAGCGCTCCCTTTGACATCGAATCAAATGCCACACGCTCATCTATTGACATCGGCATTTCCATTAATCTCACTCGAATGGCAATAAAACGGCTTGCTGCAAGCGTATGTTTTTCCCAAGCTGCATCGCGCTCAAAAGGATCATCAATCAGCAACATGTCGCGCAAACTCAGTTGACGTTGTCGCATAGAGTCGCGCAATTTGGCAACCAACTCATTTTTAACATTATGAACATTAACGACGGCCGATAACTCGTTATTAAGTGCTGAAATACGAAAAAGTGTATATCCGGTTACCACAATCATCACTAGCAACACTGTCACAAAACCCAATACGATATGGTATCGTCCGACAGTTTTCGGCACTAACATCTTGCTTTCAACTTTGTCGACGACCCGCCTATCCATATCATCCAGGGTTAGTGATGTATCAACCATACATAAAATATTTAGACTACTGAATCATTCTCATCTGGAATTTTTTTATCCGAGTTCAGTTGTTCTAGTGAATAATCTCCCAATGTGAATCGAAAAACTGCCCCTCCAGAAATATTTCCTTCTCCCCATATTTTTCCGCCATGTCGCAACACAATACGCTTTACCGTGGCTAAACCAACTCCAGCACCATCAAACTCATCTGAATTATGCAATCGCCTAAAAGGCAAAAATAATTTATCGACATACTGCATATCAAACCCAGCACCATTGTCCTTTACGGAATAAACATTACTCCCTTCTGACAACTCACTAGTAAACTGAACACAAGGCTGCTCCACTTGCCGGGTGAATTTCCACGCATTACTCAACAGATTATTGACCAAGACCTTCAGCAATTCTGCATCGCCGTAGGCCAGCATCCCTTCATCAACGATAAATTCTACTGAGTGATCAGAAAATTCATTATTTAGATCCTCAGCGACCATCTTTGCCATGTCTGTAAGATCAATTTTTTTCCGATATAATTCTTTACGGGAGACGCGAGAAAGAATCAGAATGTCATCAATCATCTTGCCCATTTTTTTTGTGCCACCACAAATTCTTTTTAAGTAGCTGCGCCCCTCTTCACCAACCACGTCACCATAGTCTTCTAACATTGCATCACTGAAGCCGTTTATGACGCGCAATGGCACCCGCAAGTCTTGCGATAAGGAATGAGCGAACGATTGTAGTTCTTGATTGACTGTTAACAGTTCGGCAGTACGTTCATTAACAACATTTTCCAAATGTTCACGATAACGCTGCAATTCCTGGCGCGCCTTAACTCGTTCATCAACATCAAACATCAAGCCTTGTAATATTGGTGAACGCGGATCTCTATTTGACTTGTGCACACAATCCCGCACCCACACCAGCTTCCCGCTGGCATGACGTATACGGTATTCGATTTCATTTCTTTCGCCTGTCGAGGCAATGCGCCGGTAAAATTTTTCCGCCGCTGCAACGTCATCCTCATAAAGATGGTTCAGCCAGAATTTCTCTTTGTACCAGTCACCAAGCTCATAACCAAGCATGGGTTTCGCCTGCGGCCCCACATAAGTAATCCGGCGTGAGTTTAAATCCAATTCCCAGGGAATCACGTTTGCCGATTCCACTAAATCTCGATAATGCTCCTCTCTTTTTTCCAGGTCGGAATATGATCGCTGAAGATTTAATAACATTGCGTCAAAAGCACATGCCAGCACTCCAACCTCATCATTTCTGGTACGCAGGTCTTCGGTGATTTCTCGCCGAGGTATTTCCAGAGACGTATTGGTGATATTTTTTGTGAGTACTGATAGTGGCCTAATAGTACTACGCAAGACCAAATGAATCGTCAGCATGACCAGCAGCCAGATTCCACCCAGCGTGGCGGCGGCATCTTTTATTTTTTCTGCATCGCTATAGTCATGTAATAACACATAACCTAACAATACCATCGAAGCACACAGTACCAAGCCAAGACTGACAATAACCCGAGTATAAAGTCCCCAGTTCATTTTATTATTTATTCTTGCGTTAACCGGGAAATCAAATCATCGCTGGGCATGGGCCGATCATAAAAATACCCCTGCACATTGTCACAACCATGTTCACGCAAAAACTCAGCTTGCTCCGCTGTCTCTACGCCTTCGGCAATGACCGAAAACTTAAGGCGGTGCCCCATGGCAATAATGGTATCAATAATCGCAGCATCATCTTCATCTTCGGGAATGTCCGCCACAAAAGATTGGTCAATTTTCAGTACGTCCAACGGAAAGCGTTTGAGGTAACTTAACGATGAATAGCCCGTGCCAAAGTCATCGATGGCGATGCGAATTCCCATTTCATGAAAGGCCTTCAAAGTTAGCAATGCATCTTCCGGGTCTTCCATCACGCAACTTTCAGTGATTTCCAATTCAATCATTTCCGCAGCGACATCAGCATCTGAAATCACTCGGCGAATCATTTCCACCAGCCCCTTGTCACGGAACTGGCGCGCTGACAAGTTAACGGCAATCGGCATGGCTTTCTTGCCCATCTCAATCCATGCACGATGATCCCGACAGGCCTGGCGTAACACCCATTCACCAACCGGAATAATTAAACTGGTTTCCTCCAGCAGCGGGATAAATTTTCCTGGCAACATCATGCCTTCATCCTTGCGCTGCCAACGTAACAATGCTTCTACGCCAATAACCTCACCAGTAGCCAGAGACAACTGAGGTTGATAATGCAGTTGAAATTCTTCACGTTCCAATGCGCGACGCAGCGCGCTTTCCAGGGTCAAACGTTCATCTGCGTCTGCGTTCATGGATTTTTTATAGAGGTGGTAATTCGCGCCACCATCACGTTTCGCTACGTGCAATGCAGTATCCGCAAATCGTGCCAACTCGTCAAAGTCTGTTGCATCATCTGGAAAAATAGACACACCCATGCTTGGGGCTAAAAATATTTCCCGTTTTTCTGCGTAAAATGGTTCTGCGAAAGCGTCAACCACCGTCAGCACCAGATCAACCACAGCTCCGTTTCGGCCAACATCCATCATGCCTATTCCAAACTCATCGCCCACAAAACGGGCAACTAAATCTTCCTGACGCACGCACCCCACCAGTCGTTGTCCAACCTGTTGCAAGAGCTGGTCTCCCACCTGGTGCCCCAGGGTATCGTTAATTTTTACAAAACGGTCGATATCAAAATGCAAATACGCAACACGCTTTCCTCCACGTCGCGCACGCGACATGGCCTGTTTGCACCGTTCACGAAACAAGGCGCGATTCGGCAAGTCGGTCAGGGCATCGTAGTACATAAGATGCTGAATACGGTCTTCGGCTTGTTTTTGCTGACTCATATCCGTGAAGCCACCAATCAAGTGTGTGCGCTGTCCGTTAGCATCCGTCACGGCACTGATGGTCAACCATTCGGGGAAAATTTCTCCATTCTTCCGTCGGTTCCAGATTTCACCCTGCCAGTAACCGTTGTCATTTATGGATTGCCACATACCACGGTAAAATTCTTTGTCGTGCCGACCCGATTGCAAAATACTCGGCTTCTGCCCGATCACATCAGCTTCGGAATAACCCGTAATTTCGGTAAAGGCTTTGTTGACACGCAGGATGCGCGCTTCCCAATCTGCAATAATCACACCTTCCACGCTGGACTCAAACACCTTGGCCGACAAATGCAGATCCGCTTCTGCACGTTGACGAGCACGGCGCACACCGGCTTCACGCAGCTCACGCTCAATAGCAGGGATCAGCCGCGCCAGATTGTCCTTCATGATGTAATCGTGAGCGCCCGCTTTCATCAAGGTAACTGCGGACTCCTCACCCATCGCGCCAGAAATGACGATAAAGGGCAGATCAATGCCCGTAGAGCGCAGCAAGGCTAGCGCAGCAGAGCCACTGAATTCGGGCATATTGTAATCAGAAAGAATGATGTCCCACTCGCGCAGCTCTAATGCCGCCCGCATGGCCTTGGGCGTATCCACCCTTTTGGAGGAAGGTTCGTATCCGCCTTTTCTAAGTTGACGAAGCAGCAAAGCCGCATCATCTTCGGAATCTTCAATCAATAAAACGCGCAGCGGTTCCATTTACTTAAACAACCCTTTTGCTGACCCCATTTGGCAAGCATAGACCCTACTCATAACAAAACCCCGTCAAAATGATTTTCAAGACTGCCATCGGCATAGTCACGCAAAACCTTGATGCACACAATAGGGCAGTATTCCAAAGATTGGCCTGAATGCAAATAGCTAAGCTGTTGATTTAGTATTTATTTTCGCGATCAAGCACAGAATACAGCTGAAAAAATACAGTCTCCCTGTTATTCTACGCATATCAGTAATCGATTCTTTTGTAGCTTTATGATTATGCGTCACATGTCTCAGTTCATTTCCACCCCTCTACTTGTCCTGTTCTGCTTGCTCACAACAAACAGCGATGCCGAAACGGCCAACACCGGCCAGGCAAAGGACCAGCAACAACTACAATCCGTCTTAAAAGAACTGGATCAGGCCGCCAAACAGCGCCAACAACAAAATACGCAGGTTGACGAATTATCCCATCGACTGGAATGCAACTGGACACTGATCCAGGCTTACAAAGTCTGTGGCGAGCTGCATAAAAATGACCCTGCAGGGCATTTGCAGTGCTCGGCGAAGGCCAAGCAAAATGCCGCTCGGTGCTTGAGGGAAATTGAGGGGAAATAATCTGGGCTGTTTCTCGCGGCTACTGAAGTTTTATTACGGCAGTTAGATTGGGATAAGCGGAGAGGGAGGGATTTCTTAGGCCTTCGTCTTTCGAGCCATCGTAAAAACACGACGTTCTCTTTCGCTATGCTAAGTCGTCGAACCGGGGTTGATTCAGCAAGGCGCGCTTCAGCTTGTTTGCAACGCCCCCACCACAATACACAAAAAAATACCCCGACAAGCGGGGCATTTTTTTGTATATGGCGGAGAAGGAGGGATTCGAACCCTCGGAACTCGTAAGAGTTCACTTGATTTCGAATCAAGCCCATTCGGCCAGCTCTGGCACCTCTCCAAACTTTTTAACCATTTCAGCGTTTCGTTCTTCGGCCCGGTAAAAAAGATCGCACAGCATACGCATTCCGCAGCATATTTGAAACCTTATTGACCCACTGAGGCCGCTTCCAGGGCAAGATACATAAAATATGCATTCATGCGATTCACTTTAAAGGCCGGCATTTTTGCATAACGCGACCAATCCAGCGCCGCGTAGGCTTCATCAAACGGCATAAGATTTTCCACCGCTTCGGCCATGTTGTCATGCACAAAATGCAGATAACCTAGAGTAAATTGCAATGCCTTTTTTGGTTTGTGGGAAGCGGGGCCATGTCCCGGCACAATCACTTTTAGCTTTGACGCATCCAATGCCTCCAGGTTTTCTATCCACCGCTCGGGTTGCGCCCCGGCTGCAAATGGGATGCGTCCCTCAAACACCAAGTCGCCCACGTACAAGGTTTTATCCTGTGCCACAAGCATGGTTTGATCGCCATCGGAATGTGTAGAGCCCAGTGGTTGAATCTTAAAATCCAGGCCACCTAACTGAAAGTGGAATGGCTGATCAATATATCGATCAGGCTTTACCAGATGGGTTTTTTCATCCACCCAGGGAAACAGAGCTTCACGACGTTGCTTCAGTCTGCCTTCTGCGGCAGGTGAATTGAGATAATCCTTTGCACCAATAGGCGCGATGATTTCTGCGCCCAGTGCTTTGAACACCTGCAATCCGTAAATATGATCGGCATGGTAGTGGCTCACCACCACCTTCACGATCGGCTTGTCGGTAATTGCACGAATTTTGGATAACAGCAAATAGGCCAAGGACGGTGTGCCCAATGAATCAAATACCACCACACCCTCGTCGGTCACCACAAAACCAGCGTTGGACATGAAGCCGTCGTTATCGGTAGGCGTGCCGGCTGGCCCTTGCACGTAATAGCAATGTGGTGAAACCTGAACCGGTTGCATAACAACCGAGGTAGATTCGTAGGGGGCATTCACCCAAATATCTGCCGCATGTGCACTCGGCACAGCACTAAACAAAAAAAGAAAACTCAGCTGTACAACGTTCACCACACTTCCTTTAATTTAACGTTCACATCATTCATTAAACAGGTTTAGCGACGGGCACGAAAAAAACGCCGCAATACATCACCACATTCTGTTGCTAATACACCACCGTCGACCTGTACCACGTGATTAAATTGGTCACTACCCAGCAGAGAAAAGGCACTACCCGCCGCACCCACTCGGGGATCGGTAGTGCCAAAAACCACGCGACTAATGCGCGCGTGAATAATCGCCCCAGCACACATCACGCAAGGTTCCAGAGTGACGTAAAGCGTCGTATCTAACAGACGGTAATTTTTTTCTACTACACCTGCCGCTCTCAATGCCATCACCTCGGCATGCGCCGTGGGATCGTGACTCATCACTGGCTGATTCCAGCCTTCAGCGATTACTTCGTTTTTGCGCACGATCACGGCACCGACGGGCACTTCGCCCTCACGCTCGGCGCACTGTGCCAATGCCAACGCATGGCGCATCCAATGTAAATCGCGTGTTTCAAGTGTCGAAAAGCTAGGAGTGTATACGTTGTAAGATTTCCTCGTCACTCGATCCTCATCACTAAATTACTCCCACTCGATTGTTAATAAGCCGCATTTACACTTCAATATCAAAGGCTTAATTATGTAACAGGCGACAATACCATGAAAAATACTATGTGAAAAATACTAAACTGCGGAATCATACCGGCACGCCGGGAACCAAGGAAATATCACGAAGCCGCCAGATTCGATTCACCGGACAAAGCCACCGAAAGCTATTTTGAGAAACTGAGTAGTTTCAGCACTTGCCGTTCCATGCGCATTACTCGCGCCAAACTCCGGAAAGCCAATGTAACCTGCCTCCGGACTATCGATTATCGGCGAGCTAAGCCATGATTCCAAAAAAAGGGCCAATCACCTCCAGAAACTGCTACCTCTGATCACCGGTAATAATCCCTCTAAGTACGACCTCTACTCGAAGTAAAACCTCTAGACGGCACCCTGCGGCGGTAGATTCTTAGATCCAAATATTGGGCCTGGGCTGCATGGACCAACTTTTGCTACGATGTATGTCATTGTAATCAAAGCTTAATTACCAAATACCCATGATCGTACCAAGTCATCTGGCTTATTTTTGAACAAAAGGGTATTTGTTGGTACGATAAGCTAATCTCCATTAGTGATTTAATGGATACCCAAGGCAGGTCAGGGGTCGTCACTGGATTGTCACAATGGATTGAACCGGGAACAAAAACATTAAAATAGATTGCACGACGTCGCCCCCGTCGTAATTACCGGAAGTGAATCCGGATGCCTTCCCCATTTTGAGGCAGACATACGGATCAATTGCCGCAGCAATGCCGGTTCTGCTACAAGCTGCCAATTTAATATGGAGGTTGCGCATGTCATTTAAGGAAAATTCGTTGCGGGCTCTGCTGTGTCTTGTCTGCTGTTACCCATTGGTCGGACTAGCGGTAACACCCGAGGAAAATGCAGCAACAATCCAGTCATTAAAAGACGAGCTGGCGATCACAAAGGAACAGATCACTGACATAAACTCGCAGACGGCTAACCAGATGGAAATCTACGGTTACGCCACTGTTTCAATGGAAACATCCTCACGCAGCGGAACCAATGATGGTTTCAACCTTGGCGATTTCTCAGTAATTTCCGAAAAGCTGTTGTCCGATAAGTGGCGGTTTTTTTCCGAGCTGGAATACGAGGATGCGCCACAAATCGATTCCGCAAATCTAGGCAACAGCAGCGGAGCAATATTTGTAGAAACATTGAATTTTACCTACCTCTATTCCCCTCAGCTTAATTTCCGGGCCGGACGCTTCCCTACACCGGCAGGTATCTGGTCGGTGAACCACTATCCGCCGTTTGTCCCGACCCGTGAAGTACCCCAGCTTATAAAAAACAGTATATTCCCGGACTTTACAGATGGCGTCGTCGTCTACGGCGCAAAATCCTTCTCAAGCAGTTTTCTAAAATATAATTTGTTCGTCGGCAACGGCGAAGGCAACCCCGGAGAAGCTGATCTCAACTCGGACAAGGCGACGGGTTTGAATGTTGCCTTGATTTTGCCATATTTCGAGCACTTTGAGATTGGGGCAACCGTCTATTCCGATACGCTGAATAACGGTACAAAAAAGGATGTTCAGGGGGCTCATAGCAAGATTGAGTTGGGAAAATTTAATTTTCAAGGCGAATATGCGACTGCGAACCTTGATCCTGTTTCAGGCGCAACCACATCGAGCTCGGGTTACTACACACAATTAATGTACGAATTGCAGCACTGGGCATTTGGTGTTCGTCATGACTGGTATGACGAAACTGAAGGTGATGGTATCAACCCAAGGGTCATCGATTCCGTCTTCGCCAACTACTTTTTCACCAGCAATATCGTCGTAAAACTGGAGCACCACCAAATCGATGAGGCGGCCGGAAACGAGACCCTGACAGTATTAAGTCTCGGGGCATATTTTGGGAAATAACAGGCCAGTCTGTAGCCATACACTGGTTAAATTACGGCAGAAGGGGCAAAAACGGGAAACATAGACGCCTGCCATCTGAAGCCTGAATAGTGGTTGATATTTGCATAATTCTTCCACGAAACGCAGGGGAAAATAACTCTGACAAGCCGGATCAGTCTGTCGGCGCGTACATTTTAGAAACTGGGTTACCAAGGGAATGTCTGGTGGACCGAATGAGCTACGCAGGGTTTACAGTGGACGTTGACGAATTACAAAATAGGGGGTGCGAAGATTGGCCAAGAATAAGACAGCAATCAGCGTAATCAAACTGGTCATGAAGATCTACAAGATCTATCAGGATTACCCTCATTTCTCCAAAAAGCCCCCGGTCGCGCCGTATATCACCACGGAGATCCTGAAATTTGGACTTGTCATGGATGCCGAAATTCTTTCCCGATTTACGACCAGTATCTCGGTAGACCAGTACCATAAGGCTATCAGCATGTTCCTGGACAAGATTTTGTTCTCCGATCCGACCGACTATCAACAGATCCTGGGTCTGCAAAGCCCTACTGACAACAAATTGATTGAGAAACATTACGGTCTGTTGATAGGTCTGTTGCAGAAACCGGAAATCAGGACGGCCGACAATAAAAAAAATCTAGCCATTCTGGATAAGGCCTATTTTGAGTTGATAAACCTTCGGGGGACTTCATCCGTTCCGAGAATCGACCAGCCTGCACAAAAGAAACCGGCGGCTCCAAACGCCGCCAAAGCACGAATAAAGACAGACAAAGGAGCAGCAAAAACAGAAACGTCTGCCAAACCTCCAGAGGCTACGGAGCCAGTTAGAAAAGCCGTGGGAGGCGAAGACTTTCGATTTTCCGAACCAACGACGCAGACTAATGAAGAAAAGAAGCCGACACGAACAAAAGCCGCGGAGAGTACTCCCCGAACAACCGCAACCAAATTGGCTACAGAGGCCAAAAGGTACAATTTTTCCCAACTGGATGATTCCAGAAAGCAACAGATCAACCAGAATAAACCGACTCCGGCTCTCACCACGACACCGATCAAACCTGATAGTCGTGCAATCAAAAACAACACCGTCAAACTAAAACCACCGGCTCGTCCAACAACGCAGGCAATGGCCATCAAACAAGCTGTTGACCTACCAGCCACAACCGTACAGCTAGATGATGTCATGCAGCTAGACCTAGATGATGTTAACTCCAAATTGCCAATTTCGCGACAGCCCCGCTACAGGTATGCTCAAGTCGTGGCCAGTCTGGTTGTTGTCGCGCTTGTCGGGGCTGCTTATGAACTGCTGTACAAATCGACCCCGAATACGATTGCGACCAAAACGTATGCAGTCATTCGCGATTCCGACTCACTTCCTGTGGAGAAAAAATCACCGCCATCGCAAGCCGTTCTTCGGGGCCAGTTACAGGAGATCGATGCCTCTGAAATATATAAAGACCAGCAACTGGAGGTCTTTGCCAGGGAGACTATCAAGCCGGAGGGTAAACCACCTGTTAAACCGGTAAAATCTGTTGCTGCCAAACCTGTTAAACCTGTCCTTGCAAGGTCTAAAAATTACGCGCGAAAAAAAGTTAAGCCGTCACCGGCTAAATCAATGATCGCTCGAACCGAAGCGGTAACTAGACCAAAACCGGCACCCACTGTCGTCAAACCGGTCATGAAGAAAATTGACGTACGAAAGAAACCGGCTGTTACAGAGAAAAACACAATCAAATCGCTCGCAGTAAATCTAAAACAGGCTCGGCCGTCGGCCAGCGCAAAAACAGTTGCAAAGACCACCAGCGGGAAATTTCGCGAATCCAATAAGGCTCTGGCAAAGGCCTTCTTGAAGTCCAACATTGAAGCGTATCCGGAGGAGGGTATCGAATCCGACAACACGACGGTTGCCCAGGCCGCACAGAAAGACAGCCTCGCGGCTGAGAAATCCAGTCCATTTGCTATTATCGTAAATGCAAAAAACAATCAGGAGCTAACAGCCGAAGACCTCAAGAATATCTATTTTGACCGAATCACGACCTGGAAAAGCGGAGACAGGATCGAACTGTACGATCTCCCTGTTTCGTCGAAAGTCCGTGAGATGTTTTCGAGCAGTGTACTCTCGATTTCAGCGCGCAGAGCCGCGCAGCGTGAAAAAAATAAACGAATTACCAATAGTACGCGTAATATTCCAAAGCAAAAATCGGAAACCCTTGTTAGTGCGATTGTTGCGAGCAACCCAAATGCGATTGGTTATGTCAGTATAAAAACAGCCAAAAGTAGGGATGGAATCCGGATCATTTATCCTGAATAACCTTTACTGTAATTCAACAATCTCGATCTCTACATAAAAATATTGTTAAACGAGGCCGCTACGCGGCAGAAACCCGAATGCAGTGGTAGACGATGCCCAGCAGCTGACCCATGATCACCGGTCGGCTGGCGAACAGGAAGTACGAAGGAGTACGGGAAACTCAGCACCCTCAGCAATTGCTCCTGCATTGCCCTACTACACGCCATCCCTGCCGTTAACTGGCGCATGGGCTCCTCAGGCAATACCTCGTCAACCAATAAGGCCGCATTCTCGGCCATATGCCGTGCTCCACAGCTTGGGCAAAAGCCGCGTCGTTTGCAGCTGAAAGCCATCAGGTGCTCGGCGTAGCAGGACTCGCAGCACCCCCGCAGGAAGCCATGTTCGAGACGGCCGCATTTCAGGTAGTCATCGAATTCGTGCCGGACATACACCAGCAACTCCCCGCCCCGCTCCGCCAAATGGACAGTAAACGCCGGGAAATACGCTTCGACAATCTGATAGAGAAGTATCTGCTCGGGATGGTGATGCCGGTAGCGGGCAGCATCCCGGTCCCCGCTGGCCGCCGCAGTATGCGGCAACGACACACGCCCTATAAATACTGTGTATTTATAGCTATGTTTGCGTTAACTGTTGGTACTGGTAATATAACCAGCATATCAACCAGTT
>CAZXZI010000027.1:0-27062 GCA_964645165.1 uncultured Ectothiorhodospiraceae bacterium | reverse complement strand
CCATCAAACCAGCCGCTGTCGATAACAACAAAGCTGGAATCTGTGCAACAAGGCCATCACCGATAGTTAACAAGGTGTAGTTATGCGTGGCGTCAGACAAACTCATACCGTGTTGCAACATACCCACGGTAAGTCCACCAATAATCGTTATCACCAGAATCAGGATACCCGCAATGGCATCACCCCTGACAAACTTACCTGCACCATCCATGGATCCGTAAAAGTCAGATTCTCGCGAGACTTCTTCACGCCGTGTTTTAGCTTCTTCCTGATTTATCAGACCCGCATTTAAATCAGCATCAATGGCCATTTGTTTGCCGGGCATGGAATCAAGGGTGAAACGTGCGCTCACTTCAGCTACACGTGTCGCACCTTTAGTGACAACCACGAAATTAATGATCACCAAAATCATAAAGATCACCAGACCGACAGCTGTGTTACCTCCTACCACAAACTCTCCGAAGGCTTTAATCACCTGCCCGGCAGCGTCGGTACCAGTATGTCCTTCCAATAAAACAATGCGGGTGGAAGCAATATTTAAGGCAAGACGTAACAAAGTGGCCACTAGAATGACCGTGGGAAACACTTCAAATTCTAACGGTCTATTGACATAAATAGCGGCTAATAGAATCACTAATGCAAGTGAGATATTAAAAGTAAAAAAGACATCCAGCAAAAATGGCGGCAATGGAATGACCATCATTCCTAACATCATCATCAATAAAATCGGCGCGCCTAAACCGGATCGAATCAGTCGTTGCCCAATGGCCAACAGTTCAGAATAATTCATAATTACTTGTCTCGTCGTAAATCATCAGGGATGGGTACTTCGGTATTGAATTCTGGCGCGACACCACCGTTAAATTCGTAATTCCGCAATTGGTAGACGTAAGCCAAGACCTGAGCAACCGCCAGGAATAGGCCTGCAGGTATTTCTGTATTTAATTCACAGTTGTAAAATAGGGAACGTGCTAATGGAGGTGCAGACAACAACGGAACATCATTTGCCACCGCAATTCTTCGAATATGTCCAGCAACCTCATCTGCACCCAGGGCAACCACAATAGGTGCACCCATGTTGAGTTGGTCATATCGCAATGCAACGGCATAATGTGTTGGGTTGGTAATCACCACATCGGCTTTAGGTACTTCCTGCATCATCCGACGCTGCGATATTTCCTGCTGTGTTTGGCGTATCTTGCTTTTTACTTCTGGGTTTCCGTCAGTTTCTTTTTGCTCGTCTTTGATTTCCTGTCGAGTCATTTTCTGTTTGCGGCTGTGATCCCACATCTGGAAGGGTGCATCTACCAATGCCACAAATATCAATGCACTACTCAATAGGATAAATATCCAAACAATATCATCGCCCATGCGGGAAATGCCTTGTTTTAGACCTTCATTTCCCAGCGTTAAGAACCCTTCAATATTATTTTTTAATAAAAAATACCCCATGGTTCCTACTAGTAGGAATTTTGCTAAGGCTTTAGCAAGCTCCATTAAACCTTTGAAGGAAAATACCCGACCCAGCCCCTTTATCGGATCCATCTTTTTTAAATCAGGCTGTAATGGTTTCATACTAAATGACCAGCCACCCATCGCCATTGGCGCGATTACAGCAGCAACAACCAGCAACATAAATAATGGCATTACTGCAGAAATGGCTGTTTGTAATGTTTCAAGAAAGTAATTTGGAAATGAGCCAACATCAAATATTTGCGCCCGTTCAATACTCAGATTAGAGCGTAGAATTTCCATTAAATCTTTCACTAAATCACTACCTAAATATACAAATCCAGCGCCGGATGTTAATAGCATCAATAATGTCGTTAATTCTTTCGACCGAGCAATCTCACCTTTATTGCGCGAGTCCTGTTTACGTTTGGCCGTCGCCTCCTCTGTACGTTCCTGACCATTTTCATTTTCAGCCATGTTTCATCGCCTCCTCAGAATCCACCGGCGATGCCACGCATTAAATCGAAGGCGCTAGCTAGCTGTAATTTTATTTGTGGAAGAATGGCTTTAAGCGTTGACAACATGATGAAAAAACCCGCCACCATGGTTACAGGAAAGCCAATAGCAAAGATATTAAATTGAGGTGCTGCGCGCGTCACAACACCAAAGGTAAGATTAATGAGTAGCAGGGAAGCGATGGCAGGCAAGGCAATTTGTACCGCACCGGAATACATATTCCCGCCCCAAATCAATATTGCCCACAGGCCGTCTTTACTAAGACCATTCACACCGATGGGTAAGGTGTGAAAGCTTTCGGCAACTACGCTGATAAAGGTCAAATGACCATCTAGCGCAAGAAACACCAAGGTAAGAATAATTACGTAGAATTGGCTGACTACTGGGACCTGCGTTCCCGATGAAGGATCTACCATAGAGGCAAAACCCAGACCCATCTGAAATGCAATGACCTGTCCGCCTACAATAAACATGGCGAACACCATTTGCAGTGCCAAACCCATCGCCGCGCCAATAAGCAATTGATTCAGCACAATCAATACGGCGTCACCACTCAAAGGATCAATCACTGGAACTGGGGGTGAAACTGGCGCGATAATCAAAGTGAATACCACTGCAAAAATCACTTTGACGGAAACAGGAACGGTGCGAGCACCAAATATAGGGGCCGCCGCAACCAATGCGGCAATACGGAACAATGGCCACATAAAGGTGCCCACCCAAGACATGATTTCCGAACTGGCTAAGGTCATCATGTCATTTCATTCCTAGGTTCAGCCGATAATCATCGGGATGTCGTTGATAATACGTTGCGTAAATGTCATCAACATCTGTAACAACCAGGAACCAGCCACCATGAGCGTTAAAAACGTTACCGCCAATTTAGGAATAAAACTTAATGTCTGCTCATTCAGCTGAGTTGCTGCCTGAAACATGCTCACCAATAAGCCAACGGCTAAGGCTGGCAAAAGAACCACGCCGGTAAGCAATAACACTAATTCAAGGGCCTGTTTTGCGATTGTCATTACCATTTCTGGGCTCATGATATTTACCTAGCAGTTAATACAATTGCGAAATTCAGATGAATTACACATAAAAACTCGACGCCAGCGTTCCCATCACCATGGCCCAACCATCCACCAACACAAACAACATAATTTTGAATGGCAGCGAAATAATCATTGGCGACAACATCATCATACCCATGGCCATCAACACACTGGCGACCACTAAATCAATAATCAGAAACGGAATGAAAATAAGAAAACCAATTTGATAGGCCGTCTTTAATTCACTGGTTACAAAAGCGGGCATCAGCAGAGAAAAAGGTACTTCAGAAGAGTCATTAATTTCACCTGACTGCGCAATTTCTGCAAACAAGGTCAAATCTTTTTCTCGTGTCTGTGCCAACATAAATTCCTTGAAGGGTGAACTAGCCAGATTAAAAGCTTGTTTAGCAGGAATCTTTTCATCTAGATAAGGGCCGACAGCATCATCGTAAACCTTGTTAAATACCGGTGACATAATAAAAAAAGTCAAAAATAATGACAGTCCAATCAAGATTTGCCCAGAAGGTGCCTGCGGCATTCCTACCGCCTGTCGCACAATTGCCAGAACGATTAGGACACGGGTAAATGAGGTCAGCATAATCAAGGCAGCTGGTAAAAGGCTGAATGCTGTCATCAATGCCAGCACTTGCAAGCCAACGGTGTATGTTTGGCCACCGTCTTTTTCTGTTGTGATCGACAATACCGAAAGGCCTGGATCGGCGGCCTGTGAAATCAAAGGAAAAATAATCCCAACAATTAACACCAACAAACAGATTACACGTGATTTATCTGGCACTGAAAGGTTGGACATTATGGCTGTCCTCCCCCATTATAATTCCTCTTTCGATTCATAACTGCGGCTTGCAGGCGCGTTGAAAAGCTCATTGTGTCTGCCGGTTTTTCATCAACCAACACAGGCTTATCTAACACATGTAGGGTTTGGACACGGCCGGGGGATACGCCAACAACTAATTGCTGCTCCCCAACCTGTAATAGCACCGCACGTTCGCGAGCCCCTAATGAAATTCCTCCAATAATCTTCATTCGACCCTGCGCACCAACATGTATATTACCAAAGCGCTTGAATGCCCAAGCAGCAGCACCAATCAATAGCAATACAACCAATAAACCCAGTGTGGTTTGCACCAGATTGCCCGCCATATTCGGGTCTGACAAGCCATTGCCAGCCAGTGTTTTTGCTTTTGATGAATTTGTTACAATCGATTCAGCAGTTGTTTTATCCACTGCATTAACATCAAGAGAAAATGAAATTGTGCTTACCAATACCACAAGTTCTATCACTATCTTTTTGGACATATTGCACATCGTTAATCTCATATTATTTCAGTTTTTGAATGCGCTCTGCGGCACTAATAACGTCGGTTAAACGGATTCCGTATTTTTCATTAACTACTACCACTTCCCCATGGGCAATCAAGGTGCCGTTAACCATCACATCCAATGGTTCTCCTGCCAGTCTCTCTAACTCAATAACAGAACCTTGATTAAGCTTTAATAAGTTACGAATACTGATTTTTGATGCACCAACTTCCATAGATATGTTCACTGGAATATCGAGTATTACATCGAGGTTTGCATCACCCATACTGCCACCATTTCCGTCTGCTATCAGGTTTTGCATAGGCGCTTGCTCTACAGCGGCATCAGCAGCTTCCTGGGTTGCCTGTTCTTCCATCGCCCCACCCCAATCTGCATCATCGGCACCTGCAGAATCACCAGTTGCAGCTGCCTCTGCTTCGTCTTGTTCGTTCATTGCCGCAGCCCACTCATCCCCAGAGTCACCACCAGCTTCTGTACCCGTTGTATCATTCATGGGTCACCTCTTTTGTTAATTGATTAGTATCCTTATTCGGAAATGTAATTTGTTCCATAACTTTTACTGCCATGCTGCCGCGTGATACGCCATACTTTCCACGAAACACAGGCACACCCTCGGCATTTACCGTCACCAAATCAGGCACATCCACGGGAATCACATCACCTGGCTTCATCTCCAGAATTTCACGTAAATTTATTTCAGTTTCGGCCAAGGTGCAGGACAAATCCACCATTGAAGAATTAACTTCTTCGCGCAATGATTCAGCCCAGCGATCATCAGTATCATCTCGATCACTTTGCACGCCTGCGTCCAGGACTTCGCGAATGGGCTCTAACATGGAATAAGGCATGGTAATGTGAAAGTCACCACCACCACCTTCAATTTCAACGTGGAAGGTATTCACTACCACTACTTCGCTAGGACTTACAATGTTAGCGAATTGTGGATTGACCTCAGAATTTTGCTTTTCAAACTCCAGCTTCATTACTGGTGACCAGGCTTCTTTTAGATCGACAAACACCTGATCAAGAATCATTTCAACGACACGCAATTCAGTAGGCGTAAATTCACGGCCCTCAATTTTTGCGTGGAAGCGTCCATCACCTCCAAAATAATTGTCGACAATGATAAATACCAACCTGGGATCTAACACAAACAAGGCGGTGCCTCGTAATGGTTTAATACGCACCATATTCAAGCTAGTCGGTACAAAAAGACTGTGCACATACTCTGAGAACTTGAGCATCTGCACACCACCCACCGATATTTCCGCACTGCGGCGCAACATATTGAAAATGCTAATACGGAACAAACGCGCATACCGTTCATTAATCATCTCAAGCGTGGGCATGCGCCCACGGACTATGCGATCTTGCGTGGTAAAGTCATAATTTCGCGCTTCACCATCGGCAAACTCTTCCTCGTCCGTGTCAATGTCGTTACCGGACACGCCATGTAGCAAGGCATCGATTTCGTCTTGTGATAAAAGGTCGTTAACTGCCATTTTTTATTGCCACATTTTTGTTACGTGTGAAAAGAATTGACTACGTCCGTTACTGCATTACGAAACTGGTGAAATAAACGGCTTCGACACCCGTGTCACCCGTTTCTTCTTCGAGAATTTGCTGCACTACTTCCAAGGCCTCCTCACGCAGTGTTTCCTTGCCTTCCAGGGTGCTAACGCCGTCATAAGACTGACTACTGAATAACAACATCAAATTGTTACGAATCACGGGCATATGCAGTTTTATTTTTTCCGGCATTTCAGGTTCGCGCGTCATCACTTCTACAGTCACTTGTAGGAAACGCGCCTTCCCTTGGCTGGCAAAATTCACTACAAAAGCAGGATCCACCGGAATATAAATAGCGGGTTGGGTTTCTCCTCCCCCCTCTTCCTCACTATCACCTTCTTCACTATCTCCTTTCTCGGCATCAGCCTCTTCGCCATCGCTGTTCTCGGCAACGGCCTCTTTGCCGTGATCACCCTCACCTCCACCAGGTAAAACACCCGCAAAAAATAAGGTGCCGACCACTAAAATAATCACCGTCATTAGCGGCAACACGCCAAATAAGAGGATTTTGGTAACTAGCGAACCTTTTGATTTTTTTTCTTCGCCATCTTTTTCGTTGTCTTCATCATCTGCCATGGTATTTCCTTTGTGTTTGCCTTTATGCAATAGACACCTACGATCAGCTAAAGCAATTGCTATGCCAGTAGCGGCATAAACACATATTTCATATTATTCAATGAGTTAAGATTTACGTCAGAGAGTACGTCAGAATATTGACTGTTGGCAGGCTGGATTTCAGCCAGAATTCTGGCAGTGGGAACCCACGCCTTGGATACCAGCAACGTCTCGGGTAAAATGCGTGCGCAAATCAATGCTTACCCCCAATTCACGAACTTCTGAGCCTATGACACACTACAAAATGCTGTTGTTGACCCTCTTGCTGCTGGCAAACCCTTTTCCCGTGCTGGCATTCGATTATTTACAAAGTCTACCGACGCAGGTGCCTACTCCCGCCGACAACCCCCAAAGCCCGGAAAAAATTGCCCTGGGTAAGCGACTCTTTTTCGACACACAGCTACTCGGCGTGGACAGCCACATTTCCTGCAATAGCTGCCACAATCTGGCCGACGGAGGTGATGACAATCTCGCGCGCTCTCCAGGTCAGGCAGGAAAAACCAGCAAGCGCTCAGCCCCCAGCCTGTGGAATATTGGTTTTCAAACCGTGCTCTATTGGGATGGCCGCGAGACAAGTCTTGAGTCGCAAACCCTGGATCATTTGCGCAACCCGGTGGTTTCGAGTTGGCCGCATCTCGGCAGACTGGTTGACCGTTTAAATCAATCAGCAAGTTACCAGCAGGACTTTCGTACTGTCTTTTCTGATGATAAGGACACACTGAATGGCATCAGCGGCATCAACATTGCTCGGGCGCTCAGTAGTTTTGAACGTAGTTTGCTGGCGCGCAACAGTGCTTTCGACCATTACATCGCAGGCGATAAGTCCGCACTATCCAACAGTGCAAAACGAGGAATCCAGGCCTTTAACGAAGCGGGCTGCCTTGCCTGTCATTTCGGCGCAAACTTTGCCGGGCCTGCGCCGGGACCTGCGCTGAAAATGGGGGATGGGTTTTATGAATTATTTCCAACCAAGCGCGGTTCGAAATATGAGCAGCAATATCACATAACCGATGACATGGGGCGGTTTGAATTCACCGGAGATCCAGGGGAAAGATTCATGTGGCGAGTACCGCCACTGCGCGGCATCGTTCTCACCGCGCCCTACTTTCATAACGGCTCGGTCGCGACGCTGGAAGAGGCTATTCGAGTCATGGGGAAGGTGCAATTCAACAACACATTGTCGGATACCGCTGTGCACGATATCGCGGCCTTTTTGCAAAGTTTGACGGGTGAATTAGAACCGATAAAAGAATAGGCGCATCATACTTGCCAAGCATGGGTCTGTAGACTGGCTGATTTTTGGTACGGCCGTTAAGTTACCTATTTATTCAATGGTAAACATTTTATCCAGGTTTGAAATTGAAAGAATTTTTTTGATGTCTGCATTGCAGTTTTGCAAGCGAATATTGGCGGCCTTTTCACCAGCGTGTTCTCGCAGCAATAGCAACATACCCATGGCCGAACTATCCATGAACGTTGCCCGACCAAGATCGATGACAAAGCGCGTGCTACCGGGCAAGTCACGATAGGCGTTTCGGAAATCGGAGTGAATGTTGAAGTCAAACCGGCCGTCAATGGCCATGGTTAATTCCGATCCATCACTAGATAAATCTGCACTAAACGCCATTTTTTATCTCCTCGTTATTTCATGCACTGTTCACAACAGCATTCACACTTTCCTTAGCGTGCACGATGTTGAATACAGTCTGGATACATTGTCAAATCAAGCTCGCCACCGGCTCGCTGAGACAGCCTAACAGAAAACAGGTGGGACTGAAAAGTGCTGCGTAATGAATCGCTTACCGAAAATATTCGCTTAAATAAAAGCAAGATAAAAGGTAACGGTGTAATCATTGCTTATATCTGACAATTAAAAAAGCTTGTTCGGACAAATGATATTGGGCCTCTGCTCTGCGGTAAATTTAGGTAGCCTCTGTTATGCATAAGCATTCAACATTCCCTCACTCAACCATTGCCTTGTTGGTGGCTGCACACTGTCAACGTCCATTGCTTCACCCGCACCGACGTAATCATTGGTACGCGTTGATTCATTCGTCATACTGTTGTCCCGTTGCTGTTCCCGTGGCGATTGCTGTGAAATATTGGCATCAGCAAGATTCAAGCCCTGCTGCTCAAACATTTCACGCAGGCGTGGCAGTGAGGCTTCTAAAGCATCCCGGGCAATAGGGTTTGCCGCACTAAAACTGACGTGGATTTGTTGTTCGTGACCATATGCAATGCGCACTTCTACAGCTCCCAAGCTCCGTGGATGCAGCTGTAATTGAGCCTCACGCAATTCGCTGTTTGCCAACCAGGTAACCCGTTGTCCCAATTCACTGGCCCAAGCTGGCTGCCCCACAGGAGTGGATACCGTCAACGGCGATAAAAGTCCATTCCCTGCTGTACCAGGAATCCGCGGCGCATCGGCGGATAAATTGACGGCAGTATCAGGCAATGTCGCTGTACCGATTAAAGAACCGGGGGGTGTGGCAGATACCGTCGGTAATCGTGGCTCGGTTCGGTTACCGGCTTGAGCCATCCCGCCCATGACTGCATTAAACAGATCCAGTCGCGGGGTACCTCCCAGCAATGATTGCATGCCCGGTAAAGCGTCTGGAGACAGTGGTTGGTTCTGCGTATTGGCTGCCGTTGACGCTGTCAGCCCTGGCCGTAAGTAAGCCATTTTATCTGCCTGCAAACTGGCGCGTTGCAAAGCGCGTTCGGCCGTAGTTGAAATTGATTTTCCCAGCATGGAGGGAATAGCTGGCGACATGGTTGCTTGCTGAGCCTCCTGCGTAATCTTGGCTAAGCCTGAATCAATACTTGGGCTTGCTGTGCCTGGCGGAGCAGCCATCGTATTCAATAACGAAATGGGTGCGGCACCGCGATTGGCCGACTGGTTTGGTGATTCAGCATTGCCCTGTGCATTCGGCAAAACCGCTTGTGGTAAGGCGCGTTGAAACATGGCGTCTTGTTTTATTAACGTTGGATCAAGCATTGCCGTTAATCCGCTGGTTAGCAGCGTGTTGGGGGCTCGTTCACTCACAGCGGGAATACTAAGCGTGATCGCTGACATCAAGGAGGCATCAAGCGCAGTGAATTCTGTGTCAGCCTGCGCTTCGCTTTCCGTGGCAACAGGCGGCAACGCCTTGCCATCTATGGGATGAGCCTCGCCGGTTTCTGCCACCGATACATTGCGGGTTTCGGCAACGGGGGGTGGCGATTCCGATCCCGTCGCACCGCCACCGGACATCAGCTGCTTACCCAATACCGTTGCAAACCCTCCCCCCGCTGCCGTATCAGCCGCTCCACCATTGGGGACACCAGACGATACCGCACTGCTATTGAGTAGTGCGGTATCCGTGGAATTTACAAGTAGTGCTAATTCAGCCATTGACTCTGTCTAATACGCCTCTTTAGTTTTAGGTGCGATCCACTAGACATCAGCACAGACTGTGCCAAGCATTCCAGCACAACAAATCCTGCGCAATTAGAAAGAAAGGTGATTACAACTGAGAGGAAGATTTAGGCAGGCGCTGGGCGCGCTCATCTTGTTCGATCTGTTCTTTTTTCTCGACAATACGTTGCTCTTCGGCCTGAAATCGGGACACCACGTTATCGAGCATTTTGACTTTGCCGCGGCGGTCAAACCATTGCTGCCGTTGTTGCTCCACCACTGCGGCTGCTTGCCTCACTAGTTCAACTTGCTGTTCAATTGCCTGTGAAAGTTTACTCAAAAATAATCGGTAATCGCCCATTTTCGCAGCGCTCATGCCAAGCGCACCATTGGCGTTGAAGCGCTGAATATATTCATCCCGATAGTTATTTAATTCATTGAGCCGCTGCTCTGCCTGTTGCAAGGCAGACTGCGAATCACCCAATGCCTTGGCCGCCTGTTGCTTGTGGTTCTCCGCCACTTTCACTACAGGTTCAAGCCTTTTTGAGCGTTTCATTAGCGTACCGAATTTATACGTTTGTTGATGAGACTATGCAGCAAAGTATAGCTGCTATTGGGGAAATACGAGCAAGATCAATGCCAGCGAGAACCGCCAGCATTCCATCAAACCAAACGAATCACATTCGACTGAGTTTCAAACAATGGTGTCTCTCCCAGCAAACGCGGGCCACCCACATAATAGCCCTGAATATAGTCCACGCCCATGTCCTTCAACACGCGCATGGCATCATGGTTATCCACAAACTCGGCCACCGTGTATTTACCCATGGCATGGGCGATATCGTTCATGGAACGCACCATGGCTAGTTGCAAGTTATCGCGATGCACATCTCGCACAAATGAACCATCAATCTTCACGAAGTCTACCGGCAAATCTTTAAGGTAGGCAAACGAGGAATAGCCCACACCAAAATCATCCAGTGCTGTTTGGCAGCCCAGGTTGCGTAACCGGGTAAGGAATTCTACGGCGGGTTCCAAGTTGGCGATAGCGATGGTTTCGGTAATTTCAAACGTCACTGCTGTGGGCGGCACATTATTGGCCAGCAGCACAGAAGTAATCGTTTCCAGCATGGTGAAATCACCGATAGACTCTGCAGAGAGGTTAATAGAAAAATGCAAACGAGGGTTTTTTTGTAGTTGATTACCCAACGACTCAATGGCGTGATTCACCACCCAATTGTCAACCGCACGCATTAACCCAAAGCGTTCAGCAGAAGCGATGAAACCGGATGGCAAAATCAATCCGCCCGTTTCATCACGCATGCGTAGTAACACTTCCTGATGGAACACTTTATTACTCTTTAACTCCATGATGGGCTGACAGGCCAGACAGAATAAGTCTTGCTCGATTGCCGTTTTAATTTTGCCTGCCCAGCCCATGTCTTCGGTCATGGCATTCATGTTTTCTTTGTCCACAGATTCGTAAATATGCACACGATTCCGCCCGGAACGCTTGGCAAGGTGACAGGCTACGTCTGCTTGCACCAGTAGATCTTCTTTGTTGACAGGACGATGTCCAAACAAGGTAACACCAATCGAACAACCAATTTGCACCACCGAGCCATCATATTTGAAAATGTAATCATCCAGCAGTTTGCGATGTGCCTCGGCTGCTTGCAAGACTTGCTCTTCCTTTACGTCGTATAACAAAATTGCAAATTCATCACCCCCAATGCGAGCCAGCAGATCACTTTTACGATTACGCTGATCCAACATTTCGGTGACCTCCACCAGCACCTTATCGCCAGCAAGATGCCCCAGGGTATCATTCACAAATTTAAAGTTATCTAGATCAATGTACAGCAGGGCAAAATCACGTCGACTGCCACGTCGCGTATTTTCAACCACACGATCCAGCTCAGTAAGAAAGTATTGCCTGTTGTACAAGCCGGTCAACGAATCATGTTCGGCCATATCTCGCAGATGTTCCATCATCGCTATGCGATCACCGATATCTTCCACAATTGCGGTGTACAACAGGCGTCCTTCAACTTCCATTCTGTTGCATTTTATGGCCATGGGAAAACTGGAGTGGTCACTGCGTAATACGGTTACCGTGGTTTCTTGCATGCCCTCCTTCAATACAGGAGATTTCACCAGTTCGAGGAAATTAGAATAAGCGCTGTCTTTTGGGAATCGCACTAAATCTTCAATTGGTTTTCCTAACGCCTGTAATGCATCGCAAATAAATAGTTTTTGTGCCGCATTATTGAATGTCTCAACAACCCCATATTCATCTATGGTGATGATGCCCTCGGCAGCATTATCTAAAATGGATTGTAAGCGAATCTGACGCGACCTTACCTGCCCCTGCATATGATTAAAAGCTGTTACCAGTAATTTCGTTTCCTGGGTTGGGGCATGCAGCACTGGCAAATAATTCTCGCCGCGACCAGCGGCATCCAATGCTTTAGACACCTCAAGCAGTGGACGTCGAATACGCATCTCGAAGACCAGATAAGCCAAAAATAATAACAGCCCCATAAACCCAGCAAAGAACCAAATAATATTGGATAAGGTATCTGCCGTACCAAGCGCTTTCATCATATTTTTTTGTGCAAGATCATCCAACTCTTCTTGCATAAGTTCAATAATGCCCCAGGCCTGGTCAAGTGTCGGTCGAATTTCATTTTGTAGAATAGGTAAGTCGGCACGCCAATTTTTAGAGGCGTAAATTTTAACCGCACGAATGAAATTTTTGTCGTAGGTCATTTTGGCTTCTTCTAACATCGTTAATGATTGTGATGCTTGAAAACCGAGTTTGCCCACATCATCGTATTCTTTTAACTGCTTGATCAACTCATCAACCCGCCGTGCATAAATTTCGCGGTTGCTTTTATTTAAAGCCATACTCTTTTTCGGCTGCCCAAATACGCCCGAGCGGTTGGCAATAAAAATACGCACAGAACTGATTTGCTGTGCCCAGGTGTAGCGCAAATCCTCCAGCACTCGGATCACTTCCTGCTGATCCGGGGAATCCACATGTTCGGCGGCCTCGGACATTGCCAGTTCAATCGCTTGGATAAATTTCAGATTTGCGGGCAGTAGCTTATTAATCAGAATCGGTGCGGCTGGAAAGCGCTCCTCAACATTCGACGCCACTTTCAGCATGTGAGTGGTTTCTTTTTCCAGTCGATTGAGCACAAAGTCCAAGTTGGCAGCAAAATCACCAAAGCGAGGGTATCGCTGGACTACATAATGGTCATTGATATTGTTGGACTGTAATTTAACTTCGGCAACGCGCGCGACCACTTTGCGATAACTACTATCATCCAGCAATAGTGGGTATTGATAAATCGAACTTTCTGCGACCTGCAGAGCATCTTTGAGTGAGTTAAGCACCCAGCCCAAATCACGATGCTCCTGTACTAGCTGGGAGCTATCTTGTGAAACCTGGCGTACTTGATTTTGAGTATAAAAGATTGCTGGCAAGGCTAACGCTGCCAGTAGCATCGCCGTGACAACAAAACGCCAGCGAATACTGGCAACTTGCGTGCCCTGTTCTGATTCGGGTAAATCCTGTAATGAATCCGATCTTGACTCCATGCTTGCCGCGCCCCACATCATCCCGTAAATTGCCGCTACATATCGTTTTCTAATGCTGTCAAACCTGTAAACACGACACAACACCTTTTTATAAATCTGTTCAAATGTCAACCACATGCTTGTGATATTCAACAAACCCTTCCAAGTACTTTGCCAGTTCACGGATGCAGAAAAACGCCATACTTTGGCGGATTTCATTGATATTAAAGACATTTATCCTGCCGGCCGTTTGGACCGCGACAGCGAAGGCCTACTCCTGCTGACCGATGACGGTGCGCTGCAACACCGCATTAGCCATCCCAGCCATAAGCTGTACAAGACTTACTGGGCACAGGTTGAAGGCGAACCCGCCCCTTCTGCGCTGGAAAAATTACACAGAGGCGTGCGACTCAAGGATGGAAAGACCGCACCAGCCAGGGGACGCATTATTGAGGAACCACCTGTTTGGCCACGTGACCCACCGATTCGCGAGCGCGCCAATATCCCAACTACCTGGATTGAACTGAGTATTTGTGAAGGTCGCAATCGCCAGGTGCGACGCATGACTGCGGCGGTGGGTCATCCCACCTTGCGGCTGATTCGTGCACAAATCGGCCCCTGGTCGCTGGAAGGTCTGCCACCCGGCCAGTGGCGTGAGGCGAAAATCCCCGATGATTGGCGTACAATTCGTTAACCATATATTGTATTCGAGTAGCCCGCACGTTAAGTCATCATGCCTGCCCACCCCAACAATACTGCACAAGCGCCCAACACCGAGCCAGCAACGCCGCAACGTATCGTAGTCGGTATTTCCGGCGGTGTGGATTCTTCTGTCACTGCACAATTATTGCAACAGCAAGGCTACGACGTGCAGGGTCTGTTCATGAAAAACTGGGAAGAGGATGATGATGCTAACTATTGCAGTGCGGCGGTGGATCTCGAAGATGCCCAGCAGGTTTGCAGCACACTGAACATTCTCCTACATACTCGCAACTTTGCCAGCGAATACTGGGATAACGTGTTCAGCTATTTTCTGGATGAGTACCGACGCGGTCGTACACCCAACCCGGATGTGTTGTGCAACAAAGAAATTAAATTCAAAACTTTTCTCGACCAGGCTCTGGAAATGGGAGCCAGTCATATCGCCACCGGGCATTATGCCCGCGTGCAATTTCGTGATGGTTTTTATCGTCTGCTCAAAGCCAAAGATAGCAATAAAGATCAGAGCTATTTCCTGCATGCGCTGAATCAATATCAATTGGGGAAAACCCTGTTCCCATTAGGCGAGCTGGAGAAACCACAAGTGCGCCGCCTCGCAGAACAGGCCAACTTTGCTAATCATCAGAAAAAAGACAGCACCGGCATTTGTTTTATCGGCGAACGAAAATTCAAGGAATTTCTCAGCCGTTATCTACCGGCACAACCCGGTGACATGCAAACCCCCGACGGCAAATGCATCGGTCAACACGATGGGCTGATGTACTACACCTTGGGTCAACGTCAAGGTCTGGGCATCGGTGGCGCAAAAGATGCCAGTGGCGAACCGTGGTACGTCGTTGGTAAAAATCTGCATGACAATATTCTGCTGGTTGCCCAGGGGCACAATCACCCGCTACTGTTTCGCAGGGAACTGAAAGCCGACCAATTAAACTGGATCGCCGAAATTCCAAAAGATATCCCATTTGTTTGCACAGCAAAAACCCGCTATCGTCAAACCGATCAACCCTGCGTAATTTCCCAACTGGATGATAACCAATGCAGCGTTGTTTTCGACCAGCCGCAACGTGCCGTCACGCCGGGACAGTCCGTGGTATTTTATAATAATGACGAGTGCCTTGGTGGCGGCGTTATCCAATAAATGCAATAAACTAAAAAAAATGACTTACACAAACACTGATCGTACCATTGCCCTTGCTGGCATTTTTCAAGCAACACGACTTGTACAGGACATTGCAAATCTGGGAAACGCGGACGAGCAAGATATGGCTAGCTGCATCAAGAGTCTATTTCAGATTGATGTCGATGATGCTGCTGGCGTTTTTGATGGCGCGCAACATCTACACACTGGCCTGCACACACTAATCGGGCAACTGGGCGGCCAAAATCAAATGGACAAAGACCAAGCCAAAGACCTTTATGTCACCAAATATGTAGCCGGTGTGATGGTACTGGAGAAAAGACTAAGCAGTAATAAAGATATGCTGGGAGATGTCGCGAGTGGTATCTCCCGAGCCCAGGACCAAGTGGAACACTTCACCCTATTGCACGACAACGTTTTTGCCGGGCTGGCAAATACCTACTCTCACACCATTAGTCACCTTAAGCCGCGCATCATGGTACAGGGTGAGCACGTCTACATTTCTAACCCCAATAATGCCAATCGCATTCGAGCCTTATTACTCGCCGCCATTCGTGCGACCGTGTTATGGCGACAATGCGGCGGCACACGCTGGCAATTATTATTTCAACGTCGCACAATCGTAAATGAAGCAGAACGCCTGTTAAAAGAATCCAGGACTATACATTAACAATAGCGTTGCTTTTTCATCCGAAATTTCTTCAATTGACGTTTGTACACGCCACAATGTGCTCCAGTGCAGCCATCATTTTTCTTTAAGGCGTACTGCTCAACAAAAGCGCTGAACAAACTGCATTTATCTGAATCCTTAACATGCTTCAAAACTTCCTTTTTTTCTGTCACTTTTTTGGAAGTGATTGTCGGTATCTGCTCCACCACTTCGATCATTTTTGTTTCCGTTGGCTTTCCTGTGAGTGCTGTTTCATTTTCTGGCTTCACCTGATTTGTCGTCTCAACAGGCGGAGCGTTCTTTCCCATTACCAGGTTTTTTGTCGGTATTGGTAAAGGATTGTTTTTTGCTGTGGAATTTATTTCCACCATTGGTGAAATCGTGCCATTTTCCTTTGAAAGGATTATATTTTTTGGCTTTTCTCGTACGTCACCTCTAGATGCTTGACGAAGATTAATGATCAGGAGGTCTAATGCTTATTTGCTCAATTTATGAACTGCTATAGGTGAGTCTTCTTCGACCACCATTTCTTCATGTGGCTCTTGTACTTTTTTTTCAGCCAGCTTTACCTCCAAAGCTGCTTATTTCTTCGATGGTTTTGGTGGCGAGTTAATCTCTCCACTCACGAATATATTTTTTGTGGGCTTGGAGGAACACTATCGAAGTGGACATGGCCATTGTCATCCGTCTACTGATACACAGCTTCATACGTTACACAGGAGAACAAATATAGTGGCAGGATAAAAGTGAAGTTTTTCACTGTCCGCTCTGAATACAGTAGCCCATAGGGTATCAGCGGATAAAAGCCAGCATCCTTTATATCTTGGCGATATTCTCAGCGTCTAGGTAAGTGCTTATTGATTCCGAATTTTAATCTCGGATTCCATGTTAATTCGACCATCTTCTTCCAGCACACCAATCTTAGTGCCGTCCGCACTAAACACCACAGCCGTTGGCGTTTGAAAAGTAGGCCGACGAACAAAACGTAATTTCCAACCAAAGCCCTCAATTCTATGTAGCGCCATAAGCTGAAATTCTGAAAGAATTTCTTGCAGATTATCCGGAATGGGTTCTTCTCTATCGCGTTTTTCGTTGTCCATTTGCGTTCCCGATCATCTCAGTCGCGTAATTTATTGACCGCGCATGCCTCACTACATCTTTAGCAATGACATTTGCCCTCGGCTGGCACCTTATACCAACTCCACGGTCATAACATCGTCCGCCACGGATTTGTAATCCTGCATCTGGTGAAAGTTAAGGTAACGATAAATATCATCAGCCATCGGTTCTAAATGCTGTACCGCCTCCATGTATTCCTTCACTGTTGGTATCTTTGCTATCGACGCCGTGACCGCTGCCAACTCTGCTGATCCCAAATACACATTGGCATCTTTACCCAAACGATTTGGGAAGTTACGCGTTGAAGTGGAAAATACCGAGGAATTATCCGCCACCCGTGCTTGATTACCCATGCATAAAGAACATCCCGGCACCTCGGTGCGTGCGCCTATTCGGCCAAAGATTGCGTAATAACCCTCTTCAGTAAGTTGGTGCTCATCCATTTTTGTCGGCGGTGCTATCCACAGTCGTGTAGGTACGGCGCCACTTTTTTCTAGCACTTTTCCTGCCGCACGATAGTGGCCAATGTTGGTCATGCAGGAACCAATAAATACTTCATCAATTTTTTCACCCGCCACTTCCGACAACAGCTTCACATCATCCGGATCATTCGGGCAGGCGACAATCGGCTCTTTTATTTCATTTAAATCGATCTCAATCACTTCCGCGTATTCCGCATCGGTATCGGGTTGTAGAAGTTGTGGGTCATCCAACCACGCCTGCATGGCATCGATGCGGCGCTGCAAAGTACGCTCATCATCGTAGCCATCCGCGATCATCCATTTCAGCAACGTGATGTTGGATTCGAGATATTCCTGAATCGGTTCTTTGTTGAGTCGCACAGTACAACCATTAGCAGAGCGTTCCGCCGAGGCATCGGACAACTCGAAAGCCTGTTCGACTTTTAAATCTGGCAAACCCTCTATTTCCAGTACACGACCGGAGAAAATATTTTTCTTACCGGCCTTCTCTACCGTCAGCAAGCCTTTTTGAATAGCTACGTAGGGAATCGCGTTAACCAAATCTCGCAGGGTCACACCCGGTTGCATCTCACCCTTGAAACGCACCAGCACAGACTCCGGCATATCCAAGGGCATCACGCCCAATGCGGCACCGAAGGCCACCAAGCCGGAACCCGCAGGAAAACTGATGCCCATGGGAAAACGAGTGTGTGAGTCACCACCGGTGCCTACCGTGTCGGGCAACACCATGCGATTGAGCCAGGAATGTATAACGCCATCACCAGGACGCAAAGATACACCACCGCGGGTTTGCATAAATTCAGGTAAATCATGTTGTAAGGAAATATCCACCGGCTTGGGATACGCGGCAGTGTGACAAAAGCTCTGCATTACTAGATCTGCCGAAAAACCAAGGCAAGCCAATTCTTTTAATTCATCGCGGGTCATCGCGCCCGTGGTGTCTTGCGAGCCCACAGTGGTCATGCGCGGTTCACAGTAAGTACCAGGACGCACGCCGTCCAGGCCGCAGGCCTTGCCCACAATCTTCTGCGCGAGAGTGTAACCCTTGTCGCTTTTTGCTGCGGAAAGGGCGGGTGGCGCGGGGCGCAAGAAAACATCGGAAGCTTCAAGCCCTAAACCTTCGCGTGTTTTGTCAGTAAGTGAACGACCGATAATCAGCGGAATACGACCACCGGCACGCATTTCATCTGGCATGGTGCTGGGTGCCAGTTCAAAAGTGCTGACGGTGTCCCCAGCTTCGTTGGTAATTTTTCCGGCGAAGGGATGAATGGTAATCACGTCCCCCATTTCCAGTTGGGCCACATCGCATTGAATGGGCAGGCAGCCGGAATCTTCTGCGGTGTTAAAAAAGATCGGCGCGATGTTGCCGCCCAGCACTACTCCACCTTGACGTTTGTTGGGCACAAACGGAATGTCGTTACCCATGTGCCATAACACGGAGTTGATGGCCGATTTGCGTGAGGAACCCGTACCCACCACGTCGCCCACATAGGCCAGCGGATGGTTCTTTTGCTTGAGTTCTTCAATTTTCTCCAGCGCCTCCGGCATTTTGGCAATCAACATAGCCTTTGCGTGAAGAGGGATATCGGGACGACTCCAGGCTTCGGAGGCCGGAGACAAATCGTCGGTATTGGTTTCGCCCATCACCTTGAACACGGTGACTGTGATGGTCTCGGCCAGCGGGTCTCGGCGAGTAAACCAATTGGCATTGGCCCAGGCATCCACCACCTTTTTAGCGTGTACATTATTTTTGGCTTTCGCTACAATATCGTTATAGGCATCGAACACCAATAAAGTATGTGATAAAGCCTCAGCGGCAACGGGAGCCAGCGCATCGTTATCCAGCAATTCAACCAGCGTTTCGATGTTGTAACCACCCAACATGGTTCCCAGCAGCTCGGTGGCACGTGGTGCATCGATCAACGGCGAATTCACTTCGCCTTTCGCCAAAGCGCTCAAGAAACCTGCCTTCACATAGGCGGCTTGATCCACACCCGGCGGTACACGATTGATCAGCAAATCCAGTAATAAATCGGCTTCGCCCGTCGGCGGTATCTTTATCAATTTCACTAACGCGGCCACTTGCTCGGCATTAAGGGGCAAAGGTGGCAAGCCGTCTTCGGCGCGTTCTGATACGTGTTTACGGTAGGCTTCTAACATAGGGATCTCTCTAACATCATTTAAAAAAAAGGAATAAAAACAATGCGGCTGCATTGTTAACATAGATCAAATTATAGCCGATTCCGCTATCTTCATGCGAACTTGGCCGCATTCACATGCTTAGGCAGGCGCCCATTTACCCCACAAGCTGTTTTCTTTCCTGAATTTCAACGCTAAAACCCGCGCGACCAGTGTGCCGAAGGCGAGCAATAACGATGTCAGCGGGACAAATGCCAGTGGTGATTTTTGGCTGTTCGGGGAAATCGGTCACGACAACGCCGGGACTTTTTGAGATCACAATAACTGGTGACCTTAGAATGGTAACAATTGGGCAATACTATTAACTGGCTTCAAAATAGATCAGGATGATCTATTTTGAGTCGCCCGCAAAACACCAGCACAAATTGCGAATTTGCTTGTGTTTTGCGGGCTCGCGTTGGCTATCGCCAACGGCGGTGCATCCCTGCACCGCACTATTAATCCGGCCTATAAAGCGGCCGGGTTAATATGATGGTGATTACTTCAACCCTGCATCACTGTTGTTTTTTCGATTGCATCAAAGTGCGTAATCTGATTTCTACCATGGTTTTTGCTGTGATACATCGCAGAATCTGCATGTTTATACAGCTGATCTTGAGTGCAGTCTTCTGCTGTTTTTCCATCGTATGTGGCCACACCGATACTGGCCGTGATTGATATCATCTCATCACGATTCTCAACGGGGTGTTGCTCCAGTTTATTTCGTAAGCTCTCTGCAATAATGAGTATTTCTTTATTGTCCGCATGGCGGAAAATAATCGCAAACTCTTCACCACCAACACGGCATACGATATCAGATTTTCTGACATTGTCAGCGATAACTTTTGCCACCTCTAACAACACTTTGTCACCTGTGGCATGGCCGTAGCCATCGTTAATGTGTTTAAAATGATCCAGGTCAAGCATCATCAGGCTGAATATCTCAGAATGACGTTTGGCATAGGCAAGCTCTTTACCAAGTGCACTATCAAAATGACGTCGATTAAACAAATCCGTTAACGGATCAGTAAACGTCAATAATTCAAGCTTCTTATTATTTTCTTTTAGCACCTTGGATTGGTGCAACAACAAAAGGTTTTGGCCTTCTACTGCCGCATTGGCGATATCAATTTTTGAATGAAGTTTCGTCGTTAGTGTATTGATATTGGTCCTCATAAAATTAAATGAATTGACCAATATGCGCAGCTCATCAGGAATAAATCGCCGTGTGATAATGGCATTTGGCACCAATGGTGAGCTACTGCCATCTGAGTCGAACTCTGTTGCTTCAACAACAGCCTGTATGGGGTTACACAGTATGTTGGCAATATACCAACTGATAATACCCGAGATGAAAATGCCCACTAGCGCAATAGCCAAAGCGATAAATCGCACATCATTTGCACGCTCTTCAAGTTCCTCAAATGGTTGAGGCACCATAACGCCCCAGCCTGTTGTTGGCACAACTGTATAACCTGCAACCATGTCTGCCTGCATTGCGGGTGTAAAGAATTTGGAGACACCCGTATTGCCCTGCATCATTTGCTTCACCGGCGGCAGGAAGCTCATATCTTTGCTGGATTTCACCCAAGCGGGTACGGGATGAGCAATCGCCCGCCCAGTACGATCAACGATGGCAACATGCCCTCGTCGGCCGAAAGAAATCGTTTTTTGTACTTGAAGTATGTGCGTTGTCGTTAACGCTGCGATTACGTACTGATCATTTTCTACCGCTTTCACCAAATAAAAAGTGGTTTCATTTTCGCCTGTACGCACCATATCGCTATAAATTACTTTGCCCATTTTTGAGTGAGCAGTTTTCATGATGGGTAATAATATCGTTAAAGTTTCAGGACTAAACTGATCCTTTTTAATCTTCGATAAAGCGGTCACTTGCTTCTTAATATTTCCTTGCGCATCGGTGATGCGGACATACCGTAAAAAGAGCGAATCAAGGTGTTCAGGGATACCGTCAACCTTTCTCCCATTGAGCATATTATTCGAGATCAACTTCAGACTACTTTCAACGTCGAGCACATACCGCTCAAGATCACCAATAAGGTTTCTTGCAACTAATAAATGCTTTTCTTTCACTGAAGAAATCTCTTTATCAAGGGCAGACTCCTGCACCCAACCTGCCAGTATTAACACCGGCAAACTCGCGATGAGTGTAAAGCTGATAAAGAGTAAATATTTGAGTCGAATACGCGGCAACATACCTTTCTGGACTCCTGTGTGCCTTTTATTGAAAAGAATCAGAGTGTTGGAATATCAGAAACCCTATCGGCATTCTTCATTAGACCTTAAGTTTAAAATAGGAATAACCGGTAAAACACTCACTTTGCCGGCAAGTTAAAAAAGCGACGATACCTCAAGTGCGAGCAATGAGATCACTGGAATAGTGTATTATTCGCCCTATTCTCAGCATCGACATCTTGGAGCCCGCATGAACCTCAGCAGTCTCACCGCCATTTCCCCCATCGACGGGCGTTATGCCTCGAAATGCGCCGATCTTCGGCCTATCTTCAGTGAATTTGGACTGATCCGGCATCGCGTGTTGGTGGAGGTGCGTTGGCTGCAAATGCTCGCGGTCAATCCGGGTATCCCGGAAGTGTCTGCCTTTGGCGAACACGCCACCCACTTGCTCAACAATATCGTCGACAAATTTCACGAAGAAGACGCCCAGCGGGTGAAAAACATCGAACGCACCACCAATCACGACGTGAAAGCGGTGGAGTACTTCCTCAAAGAGAAAATCGCGGGTAATGAGGAGCTGGAAACGGTGAGCGAATTTATCCATTTCGCCTGCACCTCGGAAGACATCAACAACCTGTCCTACGCATTAATGCTGCGTGAAGCCCGCACCCAGGCCCTGCTGCCTCAAATGGACGAAGTAATCAACGCCATTCGCGCACAGGCCCACGAGCACGCGGCGCAACCCATGTTGTCCCGCACCCACGGCCAAACCGCCTCCCCCACCACCGTGGGCAAAGAATTTGCCAACGTGGTGGCGCGGCTGGAACGTCAACGCGCGCAGCTGGTCGCCATCCCCATGTTGGGCAAGATCAACGGCGCGGTGGGCAATTACAATGCGCACTTGTCTGCCTATCCCGAGCTGAATTGGGCCGACATCGCGGAGAAGTTTGTCACCAGTCTGGGGCTGGACTTCAACCCCTACACTATCCAGATCGAGCCGCACGATTACATCGCTGAGCTGTTCGACGCGGTAGCCCGCTTCAATACCATCCTGCTGGATTTCGACCGCGACCTGTGGGGCTATATTTCACTGGGCTATTTCAAACAGAAAACCATCGCCGGCGAAGTGGGCTCGTCCACCATGCCGCACAAGGTCAATCCCATCGATTTCGAGAACTCCGAGGGCAACCTGGGGCTGGCCAACGCTATCTTCAACCACCTTTCGGCCAAGCTGCCGATTTCCCGCTGGCAGAGGGATCTCACCGACTCCACCGTGCTGCGCAACCTCGGCGTCGGCGTCGGCCACTCGGTGATCGCTTACCAATCCACACTCAAAGGCATCAGCAAGCTGGAAGTGAACCCACAACGGCTCAACGAAGATTTGGACAATTGCTGGGAAGTGCTGGCCGAACCGGTGCAAACCGTGATGCGCCGCTACGGTATCGAAAAGCCCTATGAAAAGCTGAAAGAACTGACCCGCGGCACCGGCATCGATCAGGCCCGGCTACAGGCGTTTGTCAGTGGGCTGGATATGCCCGACGATGCCAAAGCTGCGCTGCTCGAGCTCACGCCCAGCAACTACCTGGGTAACGCTGCACAGCAGGCGGCAGATATTTAGGCGCAAACCCACAAGCTGGGTGGACAGCGGACTGACAAAATTTGGTCACAACGGTAACGTAAAATTGTCACCTGCTCCCTTAGGCAGCGGCAATATTGACTAATATATTCGACACCCCCCTGCCAGCGGCCTAAGAAAACCCCATATTTCGCCACCTTCCCCAATCCCACTAAAACTGGCACGCCCATTGCTAGCATTTAACTGTGCGACAATTAGCTCCCCCTCCCCCCCGAGCGTTGCCGCACGATTACTCTCCCTTTAAAGGGGCGCGAAAGCGCCCTTTTTTTTAGCCATAATTTTGCGCACACCTTGTAAAGCGCCGGATTAGACTGACACATTTCCTTTTTAACCTTCCCCTTTGCTGTTTTATCTGCCCTTCTGTGACCCAGTTCACAGATCTTGCGCCAGAAGTTTGCATAATTAACTTCGAAGGGCGCAACGGCTCCTCCTCCCTCCCATGCAGTATGCCGTTGCTTTCTCCTCTTTTTGGGCCGCGGACTCTATGGCGCGGCTCTTTTTTTGCCTGCACTTTTTTCGCGACTCACCAACCTATTAACCTGGCTTCAAAATAGACCATCCTGATCCATTTTGAATCGCCCGCAAAACACAGTCGCAAATATGCGAATTTGCTTATATTTTGCGGGCTCACGTTGGCTATCGCCAACGGCGGTGCATCCCTTCACCGCACCATTAATCCAGCCTATAATACGGCCGGATTAATAGCACCCTCCACCCACACACTCGCATCGCGTAAACTACCTTGCATGACTGAATCGTTAACACTGCTGGGCAACCGGAGCGCCGAAACCTTTCTGGCCGAATACTGGCAAAAACAACCGCTGTTGATTCGCAATGCCTTCTCCAACTTCAGCTCGCCCATCAGCCCGGACGAACTGGCGGGTCTGTCTTGCGAACCCGAAGTGGAATCCCGGCTGGTACTGGAACGCGACGGCGCTTCGCCGTGGTCCGTGGAATACGGCCCCATCGCGGAAGACCGCTTTGCGACACTGCCGGAAACCCACTGGACATTGCTGGTGCAGGAATGCAATCGCTATGTCCCCGAGCTGGCCGAACTGCGCGACAGATTCAACTTCATTCCCCATTGGCGCGTCGACGACGTGATGGTCAGTTACGCCCCAACGCAGGGCTCCGTGGGCCCGCACACCGATCAATACGACGTGTTTCTGATCCAGGCCCACGGCACCCGGCGTTGGCAGATCAGTAGCGACCCCGTGCCCGCCGAGAATCTCCTGCCAGATATCGACCTGTGCATCATGCGCAACTTCATGCCTAAACAGGAGTGGGTACTCAATCCCGGAGACATGCTCTACCTGCCACCGGGTGTCGCCCATCACGGTGTGGCACTGGAAGATTGCATTACGCTCTCCGTGGGTTTTCGCGCCCCCAGCCACGCCGAATTACTGGGCAGTTTCGCCGACTATGCAGCGTCACAACTCAGTGCAGCACAACGCTTTGCCGACCCGGATCTCAGCGTGCAACAGCACCCTGGCGAAATTTCCACGGAAGCACTCACGCAAGTACGCAGCATTCTACAAAAAATCCTGAGTGACGATAGCGCCATGGAGCAATGGTTTGGTGAATTCATCACCGAACCTAAAAATGAACACTTGCCGGAAGACGTTGAACCACTCAACGAAGAAGAATTTCTGCACGCTTTTGCCGAACACGGCCAGCTACTGCGCGTTGAGCAAATCCGCTTCGCCTTTATTGCTGACAGCAACACCCTGTTCGTGAATGGCCAAAGCTACCCACTAGCAAACGAACTGGCCTTCGCCGCACCACTGCTCTGCGACCAACGCCAGTGGTCGTATTCGCAACTGCAAAGCACACTAGCGCACGCGGATTTTGCAAAATTGCTCACGACGTTGTACAACCAAGCCTATGTCATCTTCGAATAACACCTCAGACAAACCCTTCCACGTTCAACGCGTCAGCTGGCAGAATGCCGAAACCGATTTGCGTATCCTGCGCGAGTTCGTGTTCATCAAAGAACAAAACGTACCTCCGGAACTGGAATGGGATGGCAAGGATGAAAAAGCTGTGCATGTGCTGGCGCGTGATCAAAAAGGCCGAGGCATTGCCACCGCACGCATGACCGCCGACGGGCACATTGGCCGCATGGCCGTACTACGTGCCTGGCGACATCGCGGTGTGGGCACCGAACTACTTACCGCCCTGGTCACCATCGCCCGTGCACGACAACTACCACGGGTAAAGCTGGATGCCCAACTGCGAGCCATCGATTTTTATCGTCGCCTGGATTTTGAACCACAGGGCGATACATTTATGGATGCCGACATGCCGCATCAACACATGACGCGCACCCTGCCGCCGATGGATGTACAGATCAACATCAACGACCTGCCAAAACAGGTGCTGGGCGAAACACGCGGCTACATTGACCTCAAAGGACTGGAAGACAACAAGCAGGTCGCCATTCACATGGCTAAACAAGGACAACGCTCATTAAAATTATTCACGCCCAATCTTGACCCACGCGTATTTGATAATGAGGCCTTTATCGACGCGGTAAAAAAAATCGCATTACACAATCCACGTTCTTACGTCAGCATTCTTATTCTCGATCCACATGAAGTGGTTTCCCACGGCCATCGTATTGTGGAACTGGCACGACGCATCAGCAGCCACGTATTCATCAACCGCGCCGACGAGGAAGATCACAACCACGTCGACACCTTCATGATTGTCGATGATGTCGGCATCATCCGTCGCGCGCACAATGATCGTTTCGAAGGGTTGGCAGAATTCAACAATCCCGGCGAAGCGAGACTGCTGCTAAAAACATTTAATGAAGCCTGGGAACGCAGCCAACCGGAACCGGAATTACGTCGCCTGCATTTATGAACAAACCACTGGCCGCTGCCACGCTTATCCTTTTGTTTGTGATCTTCGCCACCAGCGCCACGCTAGGCTCTGGAAACCACCCCGAGGCCGGGGTCTGTCCGCCTGAAAAACCCTATCACGCCATTTGCACGCACAGCATGCACAGCCTGGAAGGTTGGTATGGAAAACAATGTTACGCCGACAAGGAATCCGCGCAGCGTGAGGCAGAAGAACACGCGAAAAAATATCACCACGGCAATATGCGCTGGACGGGGATCAATCAACTGCGTTAACACCGTAATCGTCATACCGGCGCAGGCTCTACCCAAAAACGCTTCGTGGGGCAGGCCCTGACGGAAATAGGTTGCCAGCTGTAACAAAACTCGTTTAAGTCAACGGGACAGTGATATTTTATTACTAGTGTGAATACTCCACCGGCTAAAGCCGGTGGCTTCGAGTTACGGCTAAAAGCCGAATTGATCGGCCGTACGGCCGATTGAGGCTCCCCCAATAAAACGGACGATTTAATTAATGGGCATGTTTCTCTTCGTA
>CAZXZI010000026.1:0-27531 GCA_964645165.1 uncultured Ectothiorhodospiraceae bacterium | reverse complement strand
ATTCGTGACTTGATCAATCCCGTTGCTCGGGTCGATGAGGCGGCCACCCGTAATGGAAATTTTCATGCACCACTCCCTTCAACCGAATCATCGATGGGCGGTCGCCCCAATACCATGGACATCACCGCCATGCGCACGGCGATGCCGTTGCTCACCTGTTCGAGGATGACCGAGCGCGGGCCATCGGCTACTTCGGAATCGATTTCCACGCCGCGGTTGATGGGGCCGGGATGCATCACAATCACATCATCTTTTGCCACTGCCAGTTTTTCTTCAGTAAGGCCATAGTCCTGAAAATATTCCTGCTCGCTGGGCAATAATGCGCCCTGCATGCGTTCTTTTTGCAGGCGCAACATGATCACCACATCCGCATCGCGCAGGCCTTCTTGCATATCGTGGTAGACGTGTACGCCCAGGCCTTCCACTTGCGTGGGTATCAGCGTTTTGGGTGCCACCACACGCAGATCAGAAATGCCCAGCGTGGTGAGTGCGTGAATCTGCGAACGCGCAACACGCGAGTGCATGATGTCGCCGACGATGGCCACGGTAAGTGGTGCGAATTCGCCCTTGTGGCGGCGAATGGTGAACATGTCCAGTAGCGCCTGCGTGGGATGGGCGTGTCGCCCGTCACCAGCGTTGATCACGCTGATGTGGGGCGCAACATGCTGCGCGATGAGATGCGCCGCACCGCTGTCGCCGTGGCGAACCACGAACATGTCACATTGCATCGCTTCGAGATTGCGCAGCATATCCAACAGGCTTTCGCCTTTTACAGTGGCCGAAGTGTTGATGTTGATCTTCAACACGTCGGCAGACAGGCGTTTTGCAGCCAGCTCAAAGGTGGTTAGCGTGCGCGTGCTGGCTTCAAAAAACAGATTCACTATCGTCTTGCCGCGCAGCAAAGGAACCTTGCGCATCTGCTGATCGCCGACGCTGATAAACGATTCGGCGGTGTCGAGAATGTCTACGATCTGCTGACGTTTGAGACCTTCAATGGTCAGCAGGTGGCGCAGGCGGCCATGTTTGTCTAACTGTAAGTTGATGCGCTTCATGGGGACTCCACCACTTCCCACTTCAGCGGCTCGGGGCCGGTGAGCTTGACCTGCTCATGTGCGTCTAGCTGGAAATGTTTGCCAACGACGTCAGCCTGTATCGGCAGCTCGCGGCCGCTGCGCTCACCCAACACCACCAGCGTGACGGTTGCCGGTCGGCCATAATCAAATATCTCGTTGAGTGCGGCGCGAATGGTGCGTCCGGTGTGCAACACGTCATCTACTAAAATAATGTGGCAATCGTCTACCGAGGTGGGTAACTGCGAAGGTTTGACTTGTGGGTTCATGCCGATGCGCGAGAAATCATCGCGATAAAATGAGATATCCAGTTTGCTCAGCGGCTGTTGGATACCGAGCGCTTCGTGCAAACGTTCCGCCACCCACACGCCGCCGGTGTGAATACCAATCATCAGCGCATCTTCAATGGCACTTTTGTTGGCGCCCTCGTTAGAAGAATGGTCGCTGTCAAACTTGTGGCGCAGGTCGTCGGCCATTTGTGTGATGAGTTGTTGCATTGCTCGCCTTTATTCAGTGGTTGTCGCTACCGCTGCGTCTGCAACCAGGATTCCAGAATGATCTTTGCCGCCACTTTATCGATATCTGCTTTTTTTATTTTGGGAGATTTGCCGCGCAGTTCCGATTCCGCCTGCAGTGATGACAGTCGCTCATCCATAAAATGGGCGGGCAGATTGTATCGCCCGTGCAGCTGATTCCCAAATCGTTGCGCGCGCCGACTGAGCTCACTCTCGCTGCCGTCCATGTTCAGCGGCAAACCCACCACCACTTCATCCGGCTGCCATTGCTCAAACAATTTACTGATGGCATCCCAGTCCGGCTTGCCATCATTGGCACGCACGGTGATCAACGCCGTGGCGGTGCTAGTCAGCTCCTGCCCCACGGCCACACCGATGCGCGCCAGACCATAATCAAAGCCCAGCAGCGTTCGGCTGTTTGTACTATTTGTTTTTTCAACCATCACACTATTCACGCGTGACCCACATCGCCGGTGAGTTGATTAATGTTCACACCAATCAAACCGGCCGCAGCCTCCCAGCGCTTTTCCACGTCGGTTTCAAATAATAATTGGCTGTTCGCCGGACAGTTCAGCCAGGCATTGTCACGAATCTCTTCTTCCAGTTGACCCGCACCCCAACCGGCAAAACCCAGCGCCACCAGACTTTTTTCGGGGCCGCGTCCTTCGGCCATGGCAGTGATGATGTCATTGGAGGTGGTAAGAAAAATGCTGTCAGTGACTGGCAAGGTCGCCTCCCATTCGCTGCCCGACGGGTGCAAAATAAAACCGCGATCCACATCCACCGGGCCGCCGCGAAACACCGGTTTTTTTGCCGACAGGGTTTGTGGGGCAACATGATCCATTTGTTCTATCAATTCGCCTACGGTCAAATCCACCGGCTGATTGATAACAATGGCCATGGCACCATGCTGATTGTGTTCGCAAATATAGGCGACACTGTGAAAAAAATTGGGATCCAACAATGTTGGCATTGCGATGAGAAACTGATTTTTCAGATAACCGGATTCGGCCATGGGCGTAGTATGAAGCCAAGCCACTGTTGCCACAAGTTTTTTCGGTGCGGTCTTCTGCGGCGCGGTGCTGTTATCGCAGAGGTCGCGGAGGCGCAGAGGCACGAAGTTTTTTGTGGTGGAAAAAGCGCATTCGGCAATGCAGGCACGCCGCTTTTTCCATCCACCGCCCTCCATCCAAATTGTTTTCTCTGCGCCTCCGTGTCTCTGCGACCTCTGCGTAAATACTCGGATTCAACGGCAATACAGGGCCCGCAAATGGCTCTCACTTGGCAGAAAAGCGTTTCCCGGCCTCGAATACCCAGGTACGGGTGATGACGAGCTCATCGGTATCTTTTCGAATGTCTTTGGAAAACCGCGAAAACGGTGCAGCCAGACGCACAATGCGCACCGCGCCATCGTCGAGAATCTTGTGCCCGGATGATTGGCGAATCTTAATGGATTTAAGGCTACCGTCCTGATTGATGGTCACCGACATAATCAGGCTGCCGGAGAGTTTTTTGCGCCGTGCCTCGTCGGGAAAATTGATGCGCCCGATGCGCTCCACCTTGGCGCGCCAGGCCTCTTCGTAACTGGCAAACTTGTATTCCTTGGTGCGCGCAGAAATAAATTTGCGTTTGGGTCGATGGGCAAACACCCGTTGTGTTTGGTCAATCTCGGCCGAGAGGCGGGCGATTTCTTTACTTCGCGACAATAGCTGCGCGGCGGTAATGTTTACTTTCTGTTTCACCTGCGGCGCGTTGAGACCTGCGGCGATCTTGCGTTCCGAGCTGGCGGCAGTAAGAATTTCCTGGTGCTGCGGTTCAGGCTGGGTGGCGATCCTGGTGTCCGGCACAAACTCCCGCACTTCTCCGACCTCACCGGTGGGCACTACTGGCACTTCTTCAGTGGATGGCCGTACCTTTTCCTCTGTATCGCCACCACCTTCCTGATTGGCCTGGGCGAGAAAATCGGCGTCTTTTATCTCTTTGTCCGCGCGGCTTTGCACCAGGGTGACTTCCAGGCCGGGCAGTTTTTGCGGCGGCTGCGTACGATCTTCGCCACTGAAGCTAATGCCGAGGATGATCAGACTGTGCAGCACAATGGCAAAAAAGATGGTCAGGCTGAGACGATCACCCGTGCCTATTTTTGGGCGCATGGGCGGCCGAACGGGCGGGCTGGATTGGGTTGCTTGGGCAATGGCCATGGTTACGAAGTTAAAAATAAGGGTGTCAAATCAGTTCAAGGATAGTCGTATGTTACCGCTTTTTAAGTCACTGCGGGCGCTCTGACATTCAATCGCGCCAGCACGGTGCGGGTCAACAGGCCGCTGACGATGCCCAGCACAGCGGCCAGTGTCATCAATAGCGGATACAGGGTCAGCAAACCTGAATGGGGCACAAACACAAAATACGCCAACCAGAATTGCCCGCTCATGTGCGCCAACGCGGCAGCCACTCCGTAGCCCAGTGGCCCCACGGCCCACTTATTTTGCACATCCGGGCGCAGAGCACGCGAGGCGGCGAACAACAGACCCAGCACGGCGATGCTGGTGACCGCACCGGCGGCGGAGAGAAAAAATGTCGGTGATAAAAAGGTGCCGATCAGGATGCTCCCCACCAGCACCCGCAACAACGACACCCAGGCCGCCATCTGCCAACCGTAGCGACACAGCACCATCAGCGTCACCACGTTGGCCAGGCCTGGTTTGATGCCGGGCAAGGGGCTGGGCAGGGCGCTTTCGGCGATGTGAATGGTGATCGCCAGCGCCGCAAAACCGGCAATGAGGTGGTCGTCGCGGGTGGTTTGGAGAGTCTGGCTCATTCATTGAATCCGTGTTGTCTTTAAGTCCGTGTTGCAAACGCAGAGACTGCAAAGAAAAAAGCTAAGCAGAATGTCGTCAAAAAGCCTCCACGCTGCAAACTATCGACTGTGCTCGATTTCGCTTATTAGCGTCACACCGGCGAAGGCTGGCGCCCAGGGGTTTCGGCCTCTGGATTCTGGCCTTCGCCAGAATGACGGCATTCGTAGCGAGCCGTGGGGAAGCAGCCCATAGGTTTAAAGCTCTGCCTCCTTAAATGCGCCTTTCGGCAAGGGCTCCCTGCCCTCGTGCGATCTCTGCGTTAAATGCACCCCAGCCAAAAATCTCTCAGTCGACCGTATCGTGCATTCATCAATCTGATCTACCGTTATCGAGGCGCCATCAAAAATTAATGGCGTCGAAGCGCGGATCACTGGCGAGAATCCGCAGACTCACCTTGTTGGGTAGACAAATGGCCACTTCGCCGCCCTGACTGAGCCAACCGGCGTGCACGCAGATTTTGTTGGGGCAAGGCGAATCCACGAAGCGCGCCTGGCCATCACGCACTTGAATGTGGCTGTGACCCAACGGCCCCGGCACGGTGAGATCTTGATTGTGAAACAGATCCAGCCGTGCCCAGCGTTTGCCATTGACCAGCACCACGGCCTCGGCACCGTGACCCTCGGAATGCCAATACGCGACGTACAAGCCGATCAACAGGGTCGCCGCCAGCAGCCACACCACGGCGTCGCCCCGGCTGAGTTTCAACGCGGTCATAACGGTGCGCTGACATGAACCTCGGGCGCAGGTCGTTTGTCGCTGCCCTGTTGTTTGCTGCCTTCAAAATAAATGCGCTCACGGATGCCCGGGGTGATTTGTACCCGGCCTTCGTCGTCCACCAGCATCGCCCCGCTGATGCCCATGGCCCGCGCCACTGGCAGCCAGTCTTTTTCCGCCGGGCCGGCCACAAACAGTGCTGTGGCTGCTGCGTCGGCCAGGTCGGCCTGGCGGGCAAACACGGTGACCGAACTCAGGCCCTGCGCCGGGTAGCCCGTGCGCGGGTCGATGATGTGGTCGTAGCGTTTGCCTTGCCAGTCAAAATAGCGCTCGTAATCGCCGGAGGTGAACACGCTCTCGTCGCCCTCCACCTCCACCGAGGCGAGAATACCCGCCTTACGCGGATGGCGAATACCCACCCGCCAGGGGCGGTCGCCATGTCGGCCGATGGCACGAAGGTCGCCGCCGGCGTTGACCACTGCGTTGTTAATGCCCATTTCACGCAGCACGTCGATGGCGCGATCCACCGCGTAGCCTTTGGCAAAAGCGCCGAAATCCAGTTTCAGCGCCGGATTTGGGGTCTGTATCTTGATACCGTCGCGATGGATGTCCGTCATGCTCGGGTGGTGATCAACAATGGCGTGAATCGCCGCATCGCTGGGCGGCGGACCCTTGGGCGGATCGTCGCTGGCAAAGCCCCACAGGGCGATAAGCTTGCCGATGGCCGGGTTGAACAGGCCGCCACTGCGCTGGGACAACTCCGTACCTCGCTCGATCAGCGGCAGGATGGAGGGCGCCACAGAAAAGGGCTTGCCGCTGGCCAGCAACTCATTGACCCGTCCCAGCGGCCCGGGGTGCCAGGCATGCCAGGTGCTGTGCATGTATTTAAAATCTTCGGCCAGACGTGTCACGGCCTGCTGCGCCAGCGGCGGCTTCATCCCCCAGAGCTCGACGTCCACCACCGTACCAAACACCAGCAATTGCTCGTGATAGACCTGCGGCTTACGATCACAGGCTGTCAGGAAAAACAGGGTGAAAATCAGGAAAAGGCGGATAAATGTCTTGATCATCCTGAATCTCTTGCTGGCAGCGCGCGCTCAATGGCGTCCATTAACTGGCCACCGATATCCAGCCCATAGAGGGTGTCCAGCTCGCGAATGCAGGTGGGACTGGTGACGTTGACCTCGGTGAGATAGTCACCGATCACATCCAGACCCACGAACATCAGCCCCATGGCCTTGAGCCGGGGCGCCACCTGCGCGCAGATCCAGCGGTCGCGCGCGCTGAGTTCAACACCAACACCGGTACCGCCCACTGCCAGGTTGCCGCGGGTCTCGCCTTTGGCCGGTACCCGTGCCAGGGCGTAGGGCACGGGTTCGCCATCCACCAGCAGAATGCGTTTGTCGCCGGCGCTGATCTCGGGGATGTAGCGCTGCGCCATGGCGTAACGGCTGCCGTGCTCGGTGAGGGTTTCAAAAATCACCCCCACGTTGGGGTCATCGGCGCGCACGCGGAAGATGGAGGCACCGCCCATGGCGTCCAGCGGTTTGATGATGACATCACCGTGCTCCGCCAGAAACGCCCGTAACTGTGGCTGATCGCGAGTCACCAGGGTCGGCGGTGCGCACTGCGGAAACCAGGTGCTGGCCAGCTTTTCGTTGGCCTCGCGCAGGGCGCTAGTGCGATTCACTACCAGGGTGCTCTGCGCCTCGGCCAGGGCCAGCATTTGCGTGGCGTAAAGATACTCAGTGTCGATGGGCGGATCTTTGCGCATCAGTACCACGTCCATCTCGGCCAGCAGCCTGCCCTGTGGTTCACCCAGGCTAAACCAGTCCTGCGGATCATCGCGCACGGTCAGCTCGCTTAAGCGAGCGAATGCCTGGCCATCGCGCAAATACAGATCGCCCATTTCAAAATAATACAGCGTCCAGCCACGCGCCTGTGCCGCTAGCGCCATGGCAAGACTGCCATCTTTGTGGGGTTTGATTCCGCTGATGGGATCCATCAATAAAGCCAAGCTGATCATTGGCCACACCTATTTTGTTTGTTTTTTAAACACATCAATCTGACAACTGTCCTTACATAACGCACTGAACATAAACCACGGCTTGTTGCTAACAAATACAGTTTCCCATAAAAAATCGATAGTTCTTTAAGTATCCATCATCACGGCCGATAGTGTGGATGAACTGCCAGCCTTGCCGATATAGCCTTGAACGGCAGGCACTTATGGATTGTACTTGAATAATGTGATAAATAAACGGGGCGATGCCTTTGATTTAACAGGCGAGTTTCCGGTAAAGCGTCCGCAAATATGCCACACTGCACACGGGTGGCGGACGGTAAACTGGAAACCAAGCTGACTATCTCTATTTTTGTTTGTCTTTAGCGACATAATAAGAAAAAGAAAGATAGTAACAGCAATCCTGCATTGGCTTTCCCCACAACAAAATACTTTCGCTTTGGGTTCTTTACATGCCCTGAGCAAGTTGAGCGACTGCAACCGAACTTGAGGTGAAGTGGTGTCTAGCGATACAGAAGAATCCAGCCTAGAAGGCATTAAGGTCATGGTCATTGATGACAGCAAGACCATTCGCCGCACAGCAGAGACGCTGTTGAAAAAAGCCGGTTGCGAAGTGGTCACAGCTACCGATGGCTTTGAAGCTTTGGCGAAAATCACCGATCAAAACCCCGATCTCATTTTTGTCGACATTATGATGCCGCGACTTGACGGTTATCAAACCTGCGCACTGATCAAAAAAAATCACAACTATAAAAACACACCGGTGATCTTGCTTACCAGTAAAGATGGCCTGTTTGATCGTGCCCGTGGTCGCATTGTCGGCTCTGACCGATATCTGACCAAACCATTTACCAAGGATGAATTATTGAGCGCCATAAAAGAACATTTGGCCACAGAGCATTAACAATACGCACAGCGTTTCGTTTTATACAGTAGATTAATCGTTAAAATTTGGAGAAGCATTCCATGGCAAATATCTTGATCGTAGACGACTCACCCACCGAAATTCATGTATTGACCTCCATGCTGGAAAAGCACGGTTTCTCTGTTGCTACGGCTAGTAGCGGTGAAGAGGGTGTGGACAAAGCAAAGTCTGAAAAACCAGATTTGATTCTCATGGATGTGGTGATGCCCGGCATGAACGGTTTTCAGGCTGCACGTTCCATTTCTACTGACTCAGAAACCAGCGGCATTCCGATTATTATCGTCAGCACCAAAGATCAGGAAACCGACAAAATGTGGGGCCTGCGGCAAGGTGCAAAAGATTACGTCACTAAGCCTGCCAATGAAAAAGAATTGATCAGCAAAATTAACAGCCTACTCGGTGCCTGATTAATAAAGGCTACGGATACTTAATACGTGACTAGCAAAATACATCCCTTTGATCTCCTGCAAACGCTGGAGGCACAAAGCAAAAAAATGGCAAAGGGTTTGCCGCAACAAACTGAGAACCGCACCTTGTGGAGTGGCATCGGTTTTCGGTTGGGTGACATCGAAATGGTAGCACCGCTCACCCAGGTGAATGAAATTTTGCATTTCCCAAGCCTGACATTAGTCCCCGGCACACTGCCATGGATTAAAGGGCTTGCCAACATCCGCGGCACTTTATTACCCATTGTGGACTTGCAAAGTTACCTGGGGCGGCCACCGATTCCGTTGCGACAACAATCACGCATCATGGTCATCCATCAGGGTGAACTGGATGTGGGGCTACTGGTTGATGAAGTTGTCGGCCTGCGCCATTTTGACCCGGAAGACCGCGTTACACGCATTCGTAAAATGGATCCCGAGGTCAAAACTCATATTCGCGGGGCATTCAAACAAAATGAAAAAACCTGGCACCTGTTCGATATGTCAACACTAATTGACGATCCACAATTTTATAAGGTCGCCGTTTAACCGCATCAATGAAAAACTAAATACAACAACACGCATTCTCACATTGAACGCCAAACATTCATGGGCTAGGAGCCGAGTACGATGAAAATAACATCCAATTCAAAATTTGCCGCAGACACAGGTCTACTTGTATTAGGTGGCTCACTTCTGGTTCTGTTGGCGTTAGCCGCCGCAACATTCTTCTACGTTGGCACCCAGACCAACTATGATAAAGAATATATCAGCCTCGCCGGTGAGGAGCGCGTCCTTTCACAAAGCATCGTGAAGAACGCCGCAGAATCATCCAGTGCCACGGTGGCAGCGTTTCGGCTTTTAAAACAAACCCGCAACCAGTTTGAAAATAACCTCAACTTGCTGCGTGATGGCAACCCTGAAACCGGTCTTCCTCCTACCCCTGAAAAAGCGCAAGAGTCTCTGGCGGCTGTGGAAGCGTTGTGGAAAACATTTGGTACAAATGCCGACACTGTTTTGCGTGCAGAAGGCACTATCCGCATGTTGAGTGAATTTGTCGGTGCTGTGAATGAAACCATGCCCAACTTGCTGGCCCTTTCTGATGAAGTGGTTAGTTTGATGATTGAAACCGGCGCCAGTGCTAGCCAAGTTTACATCGCCAGCCGTCAGCTCATGCTGGTGCCACGAATCTCGGTTAACGCCAATAAAGTGCTTGCCGGTGGCGCAGGCGCTCCGGCTGCAGCTGAACGTTTTGGTCGTGACGCCGCACTGTTTGGGCGCGTACTGGATGGCATGTTAAAAGGCAATCGCCGCATGAATGTACGTCGCGTCTCTGATCCTGACGCCCGTGAAAAACTCAAAGAAGTCTCGGATCAATTTGAAACTGTTCATGAATTGGTCGGGCGGATCCTTGAGCAAACCCCAACCCTATTTGGAGCTCAAAAGGCTTCAACGAACATGGTAAAAAAGAGTGAGGCACTGCTCAATTCCACCACTGAATTGCGCAATACCTATACCCAGTTAGGTGATGAACGTTTTATCACTAACACTACGGGCAACCTGCTGAGTGCCGCCGCACTGCTCATCCTCATTTGGTTGGGCGTTAAGGTACAAACGGAAACGCGCAATCGATTAACAGTTACCGCAAATCAAAACAAACAAAACCAGGACGCAATCATGACCCTGCTTGATGAGATCGGCGATCTGGCTAATGGCGACTTGACCACCTCCGCCACGGTGACCGAGGACATCACCGGCGCCATAGCAGACGCCATCAATTACACCATTGATCAACTGCGTCGTCTGGTATCCACCATTAACGAAACCACCGTGCAGGTATCATCTGCTGCACAAGAAACACAGGCTACGGCCATGCATCTTGCGGAAGCCAGTGACCATCAGGCAGAGCAGATTACGGCAGCTTCTGCGGCTATTAATGAGATGGCAATTTCCATTGACACAGTGTCCGGCAACGCTGCCGAGTCTTCCGAAGTGGCAACGCGCTCTGTGGACATCGCCAAGAAAGGTGCTGGCGCGGTGCAGAACACCATCCGCGGCATGGACACGATTCGTGAGCAGATTCAGGAAACCTCAAAACGGATTAAACGTCTGGGTGAAAGCTCGCAGGAAATCGGCGACATGGTTGAGCTGATCAACGACATTGCCGATCAAACCAACATCCTCGCTTTGAACGCAGCCATTCAGGCCGCCATGGCCGGTGAGTCCGGTCGTGGTTTCGCGGTGGTTGCCGATGAGGTGCAACGACTCGCTGAAAAATCCACGGATGCTACGCGTCAGATCGAAGCTCTGGTGAAAACCATCCAATCCGATACCAACGAAGCGGTTGCTTCCATGGAAACCTCAACTTCACAGGTGGTGGAAGGGGCCAAACTTGCTTTGAATGCGGGCGATTCGCTGGCCGAAATCGAGGGTGTGTCGACCCACTTGGCCGACCTTACAACTTCTATCTCTGATTCTGCCCAACAGCAGGCCACGGCCGCTTCCAGTATTTCCGAAAGTATGAATGTCATCCAGGAAGTGACCACTCAGACATCTGCAGGTACTAACGAAACATCGGCGTCCATCGGAAACCTGGCGGACTTGTCGAATGAGCTACGCAAGTCTGTGGCCGGCTTCAAACTGCCTGATTAATCGACGCTAACTTGCACCTTAACCCGACAAATCAGTTGCGTTTTGCATGAAGCCAAACATGGAATATCTCCCTGGTTACGAAGAGCTGGCGGTCAAACGCTTGCCGCAAATGGAACCTCAACAGTTCCAACAGTGGGCTGCGCTATTAAAAGAGCGCACCGGCATGAGATTGCCTGATAACCGCATTTCTTTTCTGGTAACCAACCTTGGCATGCGCATGCGTGAACTTGGCATGCGTGATTTTCAAACTTATTTTGAATTTGTGCAAAAAGGTCGTGAAGGCGCCATTGAGTGGGATCAACTAGTGCATCATCTCACTGTGCATGAAACCCGCTTTTTACGCCAGGAGAGCGTACTCGCACTGATTCGTGAAAAATTTCTTCCCCGCGAACATAACCAGTGTGAAACCACACCCCTCACCATTCATGTGTGGAGTGTGGGATGCTCCACTGGCGAAGAGCCCTACAGTATCGCCATGGCTATCGATGACCACATGCAACAGCTTGATTGTCAGTATTACCTGGGAGTCACGGCTAGTGATATCAGCCGCGATGCACTGGCACATGGACGCAAAGGAATTTACACGCGCCGACAAATTAAAAGCATCGAGCCCGAATGGCTCGATAATTATTTTTCCATTACCGAAGATGATAAATTTCAGGTCAATGACGAACTGCGTAAACGTATATGTTTTAACCATTTAAACATTCTCGACATTGGCGCAGCGCCCATTGGGAAAATGGACATCATTGTTTGTCAAAATTTGTTGATCTATTTTGACAAGGAACAACGCATCGATATTGCCAATACCCTGGCCGATCATTTGCAACCGGGCGGCATGTTAATTCTCGGCGTGGGTGAATTACTGAATTGGGAGCATCCCAATATCCAACGATTCCCCTACGCGAACACCTTGGCCTTTACCCGCCAAGAAAACACGCTTAACGGTCTCGACGCATAGGCGCGCATTATTATTATGAGTGAGCAAATTGATTACACCACGCTAACGTGGGTCAAAGATGAAATCCAGGAAAGCCTGAATCAAACCCATCAGGCACTGGAAGCGTATATCGAAGACCCCAGTGATACCACGCAGATTCGCTTCTGTGCAACCTACTTGCATCAGATTTATGGCACCCTGCAAATGGTGGAAATCTACGGTGCTTCATTGCTCGCCGAAGAAATGGAAAAGGTCGCCAATGCCCTGCTAAACGAGCAAATTGCCCAGCCGCAAGATGCCTTTGAGGTATTGATTCGCGCCACGCTACAACTGCCCGCTTATCTTGAACGACTGGAAAATGGCCACCCTGATTTACCCGTGGTGTTAACGCCCCTACTCAATGATATGCGCGCAGCACGCGGTGAACCACTGCTCAGTGAAAATGCCTTCTTTTCACCGGATTTGGCCACAACACCTCCAGCGAAGCGCATTACCCCCGGCAAGGACTACCCGGAAATACAAACGTACGCAAAAAAACTGCGGCCCATTTATCAAATCTCCCTACTGGGTTTACTGCGTGATAACGATGCCGCTGGCAGCCTGAAAAAGATGGCCGCGGTAATGCGTGAATTACAAAACGCCTCTGACACCGAAACCAGCCAACGTCTTTGGTGGGTGGCCGGTGGCATTATTGAATCACTCATCGACGACGGCCTGCAGCGGAGCACCGCATTGAAAATGCTGCTAGGTCAGATTGACCGTGAAATTAAACGGCTGATCAAAGGTGGCGAGACTGAAATCGAATTCGCCCCGCCTGTCGACCTGATTAAGAACTGCCTCTATTACTCGGCCACTTCCAACTCTAGTGGACCACGGGTCACCACCTTAAAACAGGCCTTTAATCTCGAACAGCTCTTGCCTTATGGTGGAGCTGCGGAAGCAGCCGCGGATGATCTTAAGGGCTCCACTGCTGATATTCTCGACAGCGTCTCTTCAGTGATTAAAGACGACTTGCTGCACGTAAAAGATCAGCTGGACATTTTTGTGCGCAATGCAGAGCGTGACGTTAATGAACTCATCCCACTGGGTGAAAATCTCGCGCGCACCGCTGACACGCTGGCTATGCTTAGCCTAGGCGATTTGCGCCGAGTCATACAGGATCAAACTGCGCATATTCAGGCTCTGGTCGAAAAAGGTGAAAATCCGGCTGACGATGATTTAATGGAAGTGGCCAGCGCGCTACTGTATGTGGAATCCTCACTGGATCATTTAAAAGAGTCCACACAAGCGCGCACTGAAACCGATGCTCCGGACCTTACCATGGGTGCCGATACAGAATCCGAAGTCTTATTGCCACGCACCGAACAGGTACAAATCACCAATCTGGTAATCAAGGAAGCCAAAGAAGTCCTGGCGGATGTTAAAGAAGGTTTTAACACCTTCGCCGTTGAGCCCGAACAGTTTGACGCAATTACGGATGCCCCTTCTAAACTTGCACAAATTCAAGGTGCGCTGGCAGTAATGAACCTTGATCGTGCAGCCAGACTGCTGGGCGCGGCGAATGCCTATATTCGTGAAGATGTCATCGCAATAAGGGCTCACCCTGATTCTGCAAAACTCGACACACTTGCAGACGCGATTACCAGTATTGAATATTTTCTGGAAGCCATCGAAGAAGGTCGCGCACAACCCGAAGGTGTGCTGGCAGTTGCAGAAATCAGTGTTGAGCAATTAGGGCACCCCATTGAGTCCGTTGCCACGCTCATTAATGTGCAAACAGATGAACAACCACCGGAGAAAATCTCCGCCGCCCCGGAGGATGCGCTCGACAAACCTCTCGACGATGAAGTGCAAACCCTCGATGCCGGCCTAACACAAGATCTGGTATTGGATGCGAATGTCTCCAACGATGCCACACAGGAAATCATTGCACCCCCAGCCTTAATTACTGACACGGATAGTCCGGTAAGTGCTGCCACAGAACCGGAAGAATATCTGGAAGAAGATATCGATGAAGAGATTCTCGAAATCTTTGTAGAGGAGGCCGACGAAGTACTCGGCACCATGACCGATTGCCTGCATGCCTGGCGCGCCAACAACGACGACAACAAATCCCTGGAAACCTTGCGCCGCTCATATCACACGATTAAAGGTAGCGGCCGTCTGGCCGGCGCCATGGTGATGGGTGACTTCGCCTGGGCCATTGAAGCCATGCTCAACCGAGTGATGGACAATAAAATTACCCCCAACCCCGGCATGTTCGCCTTAATGGACAAGGCTGAAACCGTTATCCGTGGCTTGCTGGCGCATCTGAAAAAAGAAACCAATATCCGTCCACCTATTAAAGCCTTGGCGGCACAAGCGGATGCCATGGCCAATGGCAATGAATTCAAAGTGAGCGATATTGTCTCCGTTGATTTGCCAACAGTAACGGCTGAAGGTGAGGCTGTATCACCGGCGGGTGAAACTTCGGTTGATACGCTTGAAAATACTGTCTTGGACGATGGCCTAGTACTCGATGACGCGTTCAGCACCGATGAAACTTTGATTTTGGACGAACCGGCTCTGGACGAATTGAGTCTTGCAGATGAGTCTCTTGAACTCGAGAAAGCGCCGTCACTGGAAGACTCGATTAACGAATTGGAGGATATTGCACTCGAACTCACGCCTTCCGCCGAGTTGGATGACGTATTCAGTGAAGAAATAGACACTAGTCCTGCGAACATTAGTCGCGAATTTGCCCTGGTTGAGGTGTTCCGTAAAGAGACCGAGATGCATATTGGCGCCATTCGCGAATTTCTATTTAATGCGGATGGTTTTGATGCTGTGGTTGACGATGATCTGCACCGTGCACTGCATACCCTGCATGGAAGTGCGCGCATGGCCGATGTGGCATCCATCTCTGAACTCAGCGAACCTATGGATCGGTTGATTCGCGCCATGCACGAACGGTCTTTGCCCCTCAATAATGACGGACAAAACCTGCTGCGCAAGGTCGCCGATGCCGTCGAAACCATCGCTGCTGAATTTACCGATGCCGCCTTCGTTGCCCCCGATCAAACTGACACGCTCAGCCAGGTCGCCGCCCTGCATGAGTCCGTGCTGGCCATCCCCGCCCCCGAAGTTCCCGAGGACATGGGTGAGTTTGTCAGCACCGCAACGGCTCTACATGAAGCTGACGACGAAGATGATGAGCTCATCGCTGTCTTCATCGAAGAAGCGGATGAAATTCTCGCCAGTACAGATACCTTGATGCAACATTGGGCCACGGCCGATGATGGCGACCAGACAGCCCTTACTGAGTTGCAACGCGCATTACACACCCTGAAAGGGGGCGCACGACTGGCCAATATTTTTGCCGTGGGTGACCTCACTCATGATCTGGAAACCGTGTTAGAGAGCATCACAGAAGACAACAAGTCTGCGACCACCGAACTGCCCGTACTGGTGCAACAAGGGCTCGACTGGCTGGTCGGTGCCATTCGGCAGGTCCGCCACGGCGAAATGCCTGAAGATGCCAGCGAATTGCGCGAACAAATTGCACTGCTCTCTTTAGCCGCCGTTTCTAAGGCAGAAACCATCGAGCCCATTCCGCAAAACGAAGATAACGATGCGCTTGAGCCTGGCATCGACGCGCTAGAAATTGACGACTCCGGTTCGCACAATCTCAATGCCGATGAATTATTGATCGACGAGTCACCAGTTGATGAACCATTCATAAATGAACCATCTACGGATGAGCCGACCGATGAACATCGGGTGTCTTCCGATGATGAAGCCACGGAAGCATTATCCGAAACCACCTTTGAGGAAGAAGAGGCCTTTGAAGAGCTCGTCAGCGAAGCCCCTGATTTATCGATGGTCAGCACCGAGCCGGGCGCGGTTTCCGCCGCTGATGTGGATTACGACCCGGATCTGCTAGAGGTATTTCTCGAAGAGGCTGAAGAGCTGCAGGAAAGCACCGAACGAACCCTGCAACAATGGGCTGAACAACACGAAAAAATTGAACACGTAGCCGAATTGCAGCGTTTACTACACACCCTAAAAGGGGGTGCACGCATGGCCAACGTGCTCGCCGTCGGTGATATCGCCCATGCCATGGAATCTTTACTGGAACGCATTACCGACGGTCGCACCAAACCACTGCCTGGGCATATTGAGATTATCCAGGCCTGTCATGATTGGCTAATCACCGGTTTGGCGGCTGCCCGTAAATTGCAGCCTATCTCCGCACCTGCTGATTTACTTGCACAACTCGAAGCCGCTATTAGTGGCAAGGCCTATGTAGCACCAGCAGCAGCCGAAATGGCACCGGTTGTAGAAACCGATGACCTTGACAAAGCAATACCTAAAATCACCACTACAATTACCGACGCCACAGCCAGCCCGGAACAAATGGAGGAGCTTGCGGAAAGCATTTCCTTCGATCAAATCGGCAAAACTAAAACCTCAAAATCGGCCACTGCATCAGATGAGCAAGTGCGCGTTAAAGCAGACCTACTCAATAATCTGGTAAATTTTTCAGGCGAAATCAATATTTATAATTCTCGCATCGCACAGCAACTCGGTGCCTCACGCTTTAACTTGGCGGAATTGGATCAGACGGTATTGCGCTTGCACGAACAACTGCGCAAGTTCGAAATCGAAACTGAAACCCAGATCATGTACCGCCACGAAACCACGTCTGCCGACACAGAAGATTTCGACCCATTAGAAATGGATCGATTCTCCACCATGCAGCAACTCTCTCGCGGCATGGTGGAAAGTCTCGGCGATTTAACCAGCATCCAAAATTTACTGGATAATTTATCCGGTGAGACTGACGTGTTGCTACTGCAACAACAGCGCGTAACCAGCGAATTACAAGAAGGCCTGATGCGCACCCGAATGGTGGCCTTCTCCAGCGTGCTACCGCGCCTGCGTCGAATCTTGCGCCAAACCTGTAAAGAGGTCGGTAAAGAGGCCGACCTGCTGGTCACCGGTGGTGAAGGAGAACTTGACCGCACCCAACTCAGCCGCATCGTTCCTGCGTTAGAACATATTCTACGTAATGCCATCGGTCACGGCCTGGAAATGCCGGAAGATCGCAGCAAGGCTGGTAAAGCTACCAGTGGTAACGTACACATTGTTTTCGCACACCAAGGTTCGGAAGTGGTGCTCACCATTTCAGATGACGGTGCTGGCATCAACCTCGATGCTTTACGCAAAAAGGCTATCGAAAAGGGCCGCATGATGGATGATGCCAACTTAAGTGATTCCGAGATCATGGCATTCATTCTCGAATCCGGCTTTAGTACCGCAGCAGAAGTCACGCAAATTTCCGGTCGCGGTGTCGGTATGGACGTGGTGAATACCGAAGTTAAACAATTGGGCGGCACCCTGCACATCGATTCGGAAACCGGCAAAGGCACCACGTTTATTTTACGCCTGCCACTGACCGTACTGGTCAACCAGGCCTTGATGGTGCAGGTCGCCGATGCCACTTATGCCATTCAATTACCGAATATTGAGCATGTGGTGCGTGCAGGACACGAAGAACTCGCCCCGTTGATTAGTAATGAGCAAACCCACTTGGAATATGCCGGCCAGCAATACCAATATTTAAATCTTGGCACAGTGTTACAGGGAACACCGCCTCAGCTTCCCACAGGGCGCCAGCGTGTACCATTAATGTTGGTCCGCAGCGCAGATCACCGCATTGCTTTGCATGTCGATAATTTACTCGGCCGGCAAGAAATTGTTATTAAATCTGTGGGCCCGCAACTGAGCACCGTGGGTGTGCTTTCCGGCGCAACTATTTTGCCTGATGGTAAAGTCGCGTTGATTCTTGATGTCGGCAATCTAGTGCGGTCCGCACTGGCACAGCAACATGGTCAAGCCGCACCGTTAATGCCAAGCATCGAAGAAGCGGCGGCGGCTGAAGAACAAGTGCCCACGGTGATGATCGTCGATGACTCCATTACGGTACGCAAAGTCACTGAGCGCCTGTTGAAACGCTACGATTACAATATCATTACTGCGAAAGATGGTGTCGATGCGCTAACGGTAATGATTGAGCAAATCCCTGATATCATGCTGCTAGATGTAGAAATGCCACGCATGGATGGTTACGAACTTGCCACCACCATGCGCAACGATCATCGCCTCAAAAATGTACCCATTATTATGATCACCTCCCGCACCGGCGACAAACATCGTCAGCGTGCCATTGATATTGGTGTTAACGAATACATGGGCAAGCCGTATCAGGAGCAGGAACTTATCGACAATATTCGTAGTTTCACTGGTCGCAAACAAAGCTAACCACGCTCTGTTGCTATGCTAAACACCATGAACCAATCGGCCACCCGGGTAGCTATTCTTGCCACCACAGAAAAAACCCAACAACGACTTTCTTCTTTGCTTGAAGATGCCGGTCTCAATGTCGTTGCCCATGAATTGCCAGGCGATGGATTTTTAAAGCAGTTGGAAAATGCATCGCCTGATGTTCTGCTAGTTGATCTAAGCGAAGAAAACGGCTCAGAAACTGACATCATCGATACCCTGTTGGACTACGATGCGTTGCCGATATTTTTTAATGACAGCAGTCCAGCCGGTGGTGGCGCCAATGCGCTGTGGGCCAAAAAACTGGCACGCAAATTATCAGATGTTGCTTCACGACATGCCCCCATCATTGAACCCCCATCGGAACCGGTTATTGAATCCACAATTGCTGAGACACCACAGGTAACTACAGAAGTAGAAATATCCACGGAAAGCATCGATGCTACCAGCCTTGAAATCGATGCTGTCATTGATAGCAGTGAACCACTTTCCACTGAATCCACAACCACGCTTGAGCCTGCAGATCAAAGCATTGCTACTTCCCCTACTGATCGATCTGAACCCGCAGCACCCACTGAAAAACCGGATGGCGCTGCCGTAAATATCTGGGTGCTGGGTGCTTCACTCGGTGGCCCGCAGGCTGTGCGCCAATTTCTGGCCGCCGTCGAAGATGATCTACCCGTTGCCTTTGTATTAGCACAACACATCGGCGCGAATCACATTTCCCTGCTGGCTGAGCAACTCAATCGCGTCACGCCGTTTACCGTGTTATCCGGACGGGCAGGGCATTTGATTCGCCATCATGAAGTCATTCTTACCCCGGCTGAAAACGATATCAAAATCACCGATGATGGTTATCTTTCCCTGGTACCTGCACAAGAAAATGCCATTTATTCACCCAGCATCGATAACGTTATGACTGCAGTGGCTACACACTACGGTAATATGGCGGGTACAATTGTGTTCAGCGGAATGGGTGATGATGGCGCTCGTGGTTGTGAAGCGATGGCTGAACATGGCGGTATTGTCTGGGCACAGGATGTCGACAGTTGCGTGATCAGCAGTATGCCGGATCAGGCACGCAAAACTAGCACAGTAACGTTCAGCGCAAATCCACGCGCCCTGGCGGAAAGCCTTTACCAATATTACCGAAATTAAATCTAATACTACGTTCACCATCAGAGGCTAGGATCATGGTACCGACCAATAAACAAAGCAGCGTTGTTCGCACTCAGCTGATTCCGCTGGCAGACATAAACCTGTTGTTGCCCAACACCTGCATTGCCGAAGTTATTGACCTGGGCGAATTAAACCCGGTGAACAAAGCACCAGAATGGTTTCTCGGCATGATGGACTGGCGCGGCGTGCGCATCCCTGTGATGTCTTTCGAATCGGCCAATGGCATTAGTTCCATTGCACCCACACGCAACTCCCGGGTCGCGGTGCTTAATGGGATTAGCGGGGATAAAAACTTACCTTTCTACGGTGTGCTTTCCCAAGGGATTCCCAAGCTCTTAGCGCTAGAAAAATCGGCTATCGAAACCATCAAAAAACCAACGCATAAACTCCCCCTTGCCAGTGAACAGACCCAGTTGGCCGATGTGTCTGCTGTCATCCCTGATCAGCCAAAAATAGAAAAACTGCTCGCCAAGGAAATTAAGAAGATTAAATAGACCTTACACACCGTTCCAGTCAGGCTATGCCTCACGTTGGTCACTGCACCAGCGTCCCGTTATTCACATTTCCACCAAACCTGTATCAACCTGCTTACGCAGGGATAAAAAAAACGGCCTTGGGGAAAGGCCGTTAAATGAAACCATCATCTGAGAGGGAGGATAGCGATGATGATTTCATTAACTAGTAGACGCTAATATTCAAATAGTCAAGAAAACTACTCGGGTATTGATTTTATTTTCGATTCGACGCTATTAAAACCTCTGTTTATCACTCATCATCGCTGTAACTGATTGTTTTTTATTCAAACCTTGCCGTATTGCAGGCCATCTCCCAGCCACCTCCGCAGCAACGGAGCCACTCGTTCTGGATATTTATTAAGCAAAATATCCGCCGATTGAGCAACGCGTGGAATGAGTGCCTGATCCCGCTGAAAATCCGCAATACGCAGATTCACCAGGCCGGTTTGGCGGGTACCCAGCAATTCTCCCGGACCACGAATCTCTAAATCCCGCTGCGCCACCACAAAACCGTCATTACTTTCGCGCAAAATTGACAGACGTGCCTGCGCGGTTTTCGACAAGGCCGAACCGTACAGCAAGACACAACTGCTTTGCTGGCGACCACGACCTACGCGGCCACGCAGTTGATGCAACTGCGACAGACCCAGACGTTCGGCGTTATCGATAATCATCAACGTGGCATTCGGCACATCGACGCCCACTTCAATCACCGTAGTGGCCACCAGTAAATCAATCTCACCCGCCTTAAAGACTGCCATCACTTTAGCTTTTTGTGGTGCCTTTAGCCGACCATGTACCAGTCCAATGCGTAAATCTGGCAACGCCGTTTGCAGCGCCTCCGCCGTTTCCTGTGCCGCCTGACATTGCAAGTTTTCAGACTCTTCCACCAGAGGGCAAACCCAGTAAGCCTGGCGGCCTCCCTGGCAGGCCTTGTGTGTCCTCGCTACCACTTCATCACGGCGTTGTTCGGAGATCACCACGGTTTCCACCGGGCTGCGGCCTGGCGGCAATTCATCGATGATTGATACATCCAGATCCGCATAAGCGGTTTGCGCCAGAGTGCGCGGAATGGGGGTGGCGGTCATCACCAATTGATGGGGGTAGCTTTCATTGTTGATGTTCTTTTCTTTACCCTTGTTTCGCAAGGAGAGTCGCTGATGCACGCCAAAACGGTGCTGCTCATCAATGATCACCAGCCCAAGCCGCTTAAACTCCACGCCCGTCTGAAATAAGGCCTGCGTCCCCACAATCACCTGGGCACTGCCATCGTTCATTGCCGCCAGGGCTTCCTTGCGCGCCACACCCTTGGTTTTACCGGAAAGCCAAGCCATCGACACGTTCAACGCCAATAACCATTGCGTAAAGTTTACCCGGTGTTGTTCGGCCAGTAATTCTGTCGGCGCCATAAGTGCTACCTGAAACCCCGCTTCCACGGCGTGCAACGCAGCGATGGCGGCAACGATCGTTTTACCACTACCCACGTCACCTTGCACCAGGCGTTGCATGGGGTGGGCTTGCTGCAGGTCTTTACTTATTTCTGCGATCACTCGTTGCTGTGCTACCGTTAACGTAAACGGTAAACTTTTTTCCAACGCCTCTTTCAAACAACCCTGACTCACCATCGCCGGTGCTGCTTTTTTTTCTTGTTGCTTGTGCAATTGCCGCAGACTGACTTGATGTGCCAATAACTCTTCAAAGGCAAGACGCTGTTGCATGGGATGCTCGCCTGCTTGCAGTGCATGCACCTGTGCATCCGTTGGCGGATAATGTACGTACTGAACTGCCGCTTGCAGACTCGGCATTTCTTCCTGCTTCAATAATTCTTCAGGCAATAACTCCAATAATTGTTCATCAAACAACGTGGCATCAGACAATAGCGCATTGATCAATGCGCGGATTTTTAGTTGGCGCAGACCTTCCGTGGTGGGATACACCGGCGTTAAGCGATTGTCTTTCGGCAGTTCCGCATCTTCTGCTACCAACCGGTATTCTGGATGCACCATCTCTAACGCACCACCCGAAGCACGGATTTCCCCAAAACATTCCAAACAAGCACCCCGCGACAAACCCGCCTGTTGCTGAGCGCTAAAGTGAAAAAACCGTAGGGTCAAAAATCCCGTGCCATCACTAATCCGTGACAACAACATGCGCCGTTTGCCGTATTTTATTTCGGTGAGTTGAACTTCGCCACGAACGGTTATCTCATCGCCATTCCGCAAACTGCCAAGGGCGGCAACGCGGGTTCTGTCCTGATAACGCAACGGTAAGTGAAATAACAAATCAGCAATATGGTAGATACCCAGATTGGCTAATTTTTGTTGCACACTGGGACCCACCCCTTTTAATTGGGTCAGAGACTGCAGCTGTGGATTTCGTTTTATTGGTGCGAGTCTATTCAATGCAGTCTATCCACTGAAGGGATTCGCTGCGATTGTACACGGCCACCGCCACTTATGAAAAATGCAGAATTGCCGTCCTGCGAAGAACGGGCAATCACCGATGAGCCATTAACTGGCCCATCGGTGATTGCTTGTGCTAACGGCCTTATTTTACGCTGGAATAAAAGGCAGCCAAGTCGGCAATATCACTATCACTTAAGCCCGCAGCCATGGAACTCATCATGGGGTCCTTCCGCCTACCGTCACGGTATGCCTTGATTGCTTTTACCAGGTACATTTCTTTCTGCCCAGCCAAATTGGGATTGGTTGGCATACTGCTTTTCCCATTGCGACCATGGCAGCCGGTACAATTGGCACTTTTTGCTTCACCTGCTGTTGCATCACCTGCTAATACATTCCCCCCATAGAACATTGATGCTGAAATGACCAAAACTGAATATAAAAACGTTGAACGAATTTTCATTATCCCCCTCCTGTCTCTACGTGTTATTGCCGAAATTCTTTATTGGCAGCGCTTTCTGAAACATTTCCATCACTATCAAGCAGCTCAGCCGGCACCTTGTAAAACCACATTTGATACACTGAAATTACCCACATGCTCGCAAATGCAACGCCCATCAATACACCACTGATCATGACTACCCAAGCAAAAGGTGCATAAATCTTTGTCAGATACCAGGATCCGATATCGAGCAAGATCGCCAAAAATGGCGTCATCATCAATACACACTTAATCCAGAATGGCTTGACGTAAGCGTGGCAAAAAATGGAGCCCACGATATAAAAGATAAAGGTAATGCCAAATAAATGGATGTGGGACACCCTAACCAAGCTAAAAATATCCATACCGGTATCCAACTGCGCTACCGCTTTAATTCCCTCAAAGCTTTTAAAATTAGGTATGTGTGGATTTGTTCCGTTGTGGCACATAAAACAACGTTTTTCGATAATCGGTGCAATGGGTTTTGTTCCCATCGGCATACCCTTACCCGGCATCATCCCTGCCACCGGCGCTGCATATTCTTCTTGTAAGGCGCCTCTGCGCACCCAGGCAATAATTTCATCCCGCTCATTTTGCGGCAGCATATTGGCCATCGGCCCCTTCAAGGCGCCTTCGATGCGGCTGTCCGATTTACTACCGCTATAGGCAATGATCAAATCATCCACCGACAAACCAGGGTTGCCATCACGTCCTGCGTGCGAGGCAAAAATATAGATCATTGCAAACAGGTAGCCCACACCCAGGACAATCAAGGTGCTGGTAAACATCACGCGCATGCCAATGGGTAACATGGAAAAATGGCTGCAGTGTTCTTTATTGGTAAACATCGAGAAACTTCCTCCCGCTTGCTGATAATGTTCGGGATACCTTTCTCAGGGCTCCCACCTTATTAAGTCCGACTATTCTCTTTTGCGTTAGTATAGACTAATATTAGAATACAGACATATTTTATCTTTCCACAGATGACGACTACCTGAGTGAATTGGTCAGATAGTTTGTAACGATATATGAACCATGAATCAAGTAATTCATACTACACTTTCTATCAAACACCATCTCATCGGAGGCAACCATGCGCCCAGCTTTATCGACATTATTAAGTCTGTCTACCTTGGCTAGCGTTATACTGCTAAGTGGTTGTGATACTACTCCAGCTGCCAAAATTAGTTTTGCAAAACAGGTGCAACCCATTCTTGCCCAGCACTGCCTGGAATGTCACGATACAAAGGGTAGCGGTGCCGTCGCCAGCGGCCTGCAACTAACAAGCTATCAACACTTAATGAAAGGCACAAAATTTGGGCCTGTTATCAAACCCGGAGACAGCCTATCCAGCACGTTGGTTATTTTAATTGAAGGCCGTGCCAACGCTTCCATCAATATGCCCCACGGCGACCGACCACCCTTAAGCAAAGAACAAGTTCAAACACTGCGCCAGTGGATTGACCAAGGCGCTAACGATAATTAGTGCGTCAGTACCATAATCGCATCCATCTCCACTGGAACACCTTTGGGCAAGCTGGCGACACCCACTGCCGCGCGCGCCGGATAAGGTTGTTGAAAATAGTCAGCCATTACCTCGTTCACCAACGCAAAGTGCGAAAGGTCTGTTAGAAAAATATTGAGCTTGGCAATATCTGCCAAGCTGCCACCTGCAGCCTTGGCAACGGCCTGCAGATTCTCAAACACCTGACGAACCTGCGCGGCCATGTCTGCATCTAACAACTCCATTGTTTCTGGCAGCAGGGGTATTTGCCCTGAGAGATACACCGTGTCACCTATTTTCATTGCCTGAGAATAAGTGCCTATGGCATTAGGTGCAGCATCGGTGTGTATTGCTTCTCGTTTTGTGACATCAGCCGTATGTCCCATCAGTTTCTCCCTACATTGATTTGAATGAATTTTAATTTTAGGATTTAGACCGAGCAATCTTTACCACACCCTCAGTGGATTTAATTCGCCGCATTAACTGCGCCAAATGCACGCGGTCTTTCACTGATACGGTAAACACCATAGTTGAATATCGCCCGTCACGTTCTGTAATGGATACATTTTCGATATTGGATTCCAGATCCGAAATTACCGCGGCTACCGTTGCCAACACACCACGCTGATTTGCTGTATCGACACGGATGTCCACAGGATACGAGCCTTCCATATTTTTTTCCCATTGCACATCCACCCACCGTTCCGGACTGTTTTTAAATTCACGCACATTTTTACACCCGCGTAAATGAATAACGATTCCGCGTCCTGCGCTCACAAAGCCTAAAATGGGATCGCCTGGAATCGGGTGACAACATTTTGCATACGTCACAACCGAGCCTTCTGTGCCGCGAATCGCAAGCGGTTGATTGCTTGAACGATTCGCTGACGTCTTCATCCAATCAGGCACGTAACGATTAAACATGCCTTTCATACCAGCGCTTTCTTGTCCTTGTAAATTATCGCCTGCTTGAATATCTGAAATTTGTCGTGCGACCACCGATGCCACTCGGTTGCCCAAACTAATATCTTCGTAAAGACGTTCAAGATATTTTACATTCAGTTTATCAAGAATATTTTGTAGAGCCTCTGCGGATGATTTATCCAAAGAAATCGAAATCGCCGACATTGCCTTTTCCAACATGCGTTTGCCCAAAGTAATCGCCTCATCCTGGTGAATATGTTTCAGGAAGTGACGTATGTTGGCTCTTGCTTTGCCCGTGGTGACAAAGTCGAGCCAAACAGGATTCGGTTTAGCGCCAGGTGCGGTAATAATTTCTACCGTTTGGCCATTATGTAGGACACTGCGCATTGGAGATAACCGCCGGTCAATCATCACCGATACACAGGTGTTGCCAACGTCTGTATGCACAGCATAGGCAAAGTCCAACGCTGTTGCGTTGCGCGGCATGTTCTTAATATCACCTTCAGGCGTGAACACATATACTTCATCAGGGAATAAATCAATTTTTGCGTTTTCAAGAAATTCTTCTGAATTCCCTGCATTTTGCTGCATCTCCAATAGACGCTTGAGCCACTCTGTAGCATGTCCCGGCGTTGCATCGCCAGTTTTATAGAGCCAATGTGCTGCAATGCCAGCCTCTGCCACCCGCTGCATATCTTTCGAACGGATCTGCACTTCAATGGGAACACCATATGGACTAAACAATATGGTGTGCAAGGATTGATAACCGTTCGCCTTGGGAATAGCGATGTAATCTTTAAATCGACCCGGTACCGGTTTATATAAATTATGCACAACACCCAAAGTGCGATAACACGTATCTACATTGTCAACGACAATTCTAAATGCAAAAACATCTGCCACTTCTTTAAATGACAGCGCCTTGTTGCGCATTTTTTGATAAATACTGTAAAGATGCTTTTCCCGGCCAATCACTGGTACATTTAAGCCTTCACTTTTCAAACGCTCTTCAATCGCCGCGCGGATCTTATCAACAATTTCTTTACGGTGACCACGAGCCTCTTTTACTGCCTTATCTAAAACTTGATAACGTATTGGATAAATCGCCTCAAAACATAAGTCCTCCAACTCCAAACAGACATTCTTCATACCCAGGCGGTTAGCAATGGGCGCATAAATCTCCAATGTTTCACGCGCTATACGACGCTTTTTTTCCGGGCGCATTACACCCAGGGTGCGCATGTTATGTAGTCGATCTGCTAGTTTGATGAGGATAATGCGAATATCCTTCGCCATGGCGAGGATCATTTTGCGGAAATTTTCGGCTTGGGCTTCTGCCTTGCTACCAAACTTCACTTGAGTCAGCTTGGTGACCCCATCTACCAGATTGGCCACTTCTTCACTGAAACTACTCACCAAATTATCTCGAGCGGTTGGAGTGTCTTCGATCACATCATGCAATAGCGCGGCAATAATCGTATTGTAATCCATGCGCATTTCCGCAAGGATTCTGGCGACGGCAAGGGGGTGGTAAATGTATGGCTCGCCGGTGAGGCGATGCTGACCTTCGTGGGCTTCTGCTCCAAACAGATACGCGCGATAAACTTCCTTTACCTGATCCGGCTCAAGATACCCTTCCAGTAGAGTACACAGATCATGAATTAGATACACCGGGCTCTCTTTGTTTTAATGGTGGAAATCTCTATTTATTCTGAGCAATCTGACGGGAAACGCGTTAAAGCGAAGCTGTTGAGTATAGGCTACTCATTCGCGGATGTTAACAGGGGGTTAACGGGGGGGGGATGCTGAGCGCCACCTGCCCTCAAGTCAGGGCAGGAGCGGGCTGAAAATTACAGGTCGTGTTCTTCGCGCTCGGCAATTTCTGCGGCTTCGGCAGCAGCAGCCTCAGCCTCGGCTGCTTCACGGGCAAGACGTTCGTCGTTGGCCATTTTTTCGAGGATTTCTGTGCTGATTTTTCCTTCGCCAATTTCACGCAGGGCAACCACGGTAGGCTTGTCATTTTCCCAATCCACCATGGCCTCTTTGCCGTTCACCAGCTGGCGGGCACGTTTGCTCGCCAACA
>CAZXZI010000025.1:0-27629 GCA_964645165.1 uncultured Ectothiorhodospiraceae bacterium | reverse complement strand
GCTCTGGCCGCCTCAATGGCGGCATTCAATGCCAGCAAATTGGTCTGCTCGGCAATGGCGCGAATGGTACCGATGATGTCGTAGATTTGTTGCGCAGCATCTTTCAACTCCGCCACCTGATTCGAGGCCTGTGAAACATCGGTCATCGTCTCTTCCATCCGATCCGCATTGCCATTTACAAAGGCGATACCCTCCTGTGTGCCTTCGTTGGCGATGCGGGTATGTTCAAAAGCCTGTTGGGCCATGTCCCGTACTGACTCTGAAACGGTAAACAAGGCCATCGCTTCTTCGGTCATACCTTTTGCTAACGCATTTTCTTCGTCACTGACCTTGTCGACCTCATGCGCAATAGAGGCCACTTGATAGGCCGATTGCGCCATTTGCGAACTGTTTTCGTCAATGCTGCGCACCATCTGCGTCAGACCGCCGAGCATGGCATTAAAACTCCGCCCCATGGCGCCAATTTCATCCTGCGAGCTGGAATCCACTTCACGCGTTAAGTCACCCCGCTCAATATCCTTGAGCGCATGGCTCAAGGATTCAATGGGCGCCACAAAACGCTTGGCGAGAATGGAGATCAGAAAAAACAGGACAAACAATTCCAGACTGGATTGCCAAAAGGTCTCGCTCAGGTAACCACTCAGATGCGCATTTAACTGTGCAACCACATTCGCCTCAACATGGTTTTTATTTGCAATATCAATTAATTGCACAAGGACATGGTAGCCTTCCCAACGCACATACGCGATGGTGAGAAAGGCCACCAGAAAAAAACTGATCTGCAGTTTCCAGCGAATACTCAGTGTCGAAAACCAACCCAACATCAAAACAACCCCAATAGACAAAATCCACGCGCAACCTGGTCGCTGTTGCGTACCTGTCCTACCTAACGGCAAGGAGATTAAGAAACTGAAATATCAGGACAAAACAAGGGGGCTTCAATCCAGCCCGAGCCGTGCCTGCACCCGCAGCTTGGTCTTGATGAATTCAGAATGTGGCACATAAAGCAGATCGCTGAGCCGGCGCAGCAGGTGTTCTTCGTACTTTTCCATTTCGACATCTGCATAAGCCACCTCCCACAGCATCTCCACCACCTGCGCCTTTTGCTGTTTGGAAAAGTTTTTATTAATCAACGAGGTAAACTGATGATAGCAAGTGGCATCGGCGATCTCTGTCTCCGCCAGGCGGATCAGCTCCGCGGTTTTCTCGTCATCAATCGCAAAGGCCTTGCGCAGGGCCCGCCCAATGGCGGCCTGCTCGTCCGCCTCCACCTTGCCATCGGCGCGGGACATCTCCACCAACAAGGCAGCGGTCGCTAATTGCAGGCGATCCTGGCCCACTGCCTCATCTCCCGCCGGCGGGGAGAGATGCTTCTCAAAGAATTGTTTGAAATGTTCAATCATAATTTTTATACGCTGTGTGACCAATTAAAGTAACGAATAAGTGCTTGCCGACTCAAACTAGCGTAGCCGAAATGGAATGCCAAGCGCAAAGGCCGCACAATCGGCTCACAATCTCGTCAAACAAGAACCAACCAGGAGTTAATCATGCGTCGCCTTCTCTTTCTTGCCGCTTTGTGCATATTTACCGTGGGCATAAGTCACGCCAGCACCCAGGATGACATCAACAGAATCCTCGCGGAGGAAGATGCCCCGTTCGGCGTGGTGTTTGAGATCGGTGGCAGTGATGGCAATGCCCTGCAATGGGCCATCCCTGCCGTCAATGAATACGTCAAGCAATTGCGCAAGCGTTTCCCCGACATCGGCCTCGCCGTGGTCTCACACGGAAACGAAGAATTCGGCCTGTTAAAAAGCGCACAAAAGACAAATGCAAAAATCCAAAAAACCGTGCAGTCGCTGGTCGCAAGTGACGTGCCAGTGCATGTCTGTGGCACCAACGCTTCGTGGCACGATAAAGCCGCCAAGGATTTCCCCGACTATGTGGATGTGGCTCCGGCCGGGCCGACAGAGGTTCGCAACTATCAGGCAATGGGCTATGCGCTTGTAAAAGTTAAAAAACCCTGAACCGACGATTTTTTTAATCCGTCATCAAGCCGCCTGTCCCTGCCTATCCGCGCCACCTTCACCAATACGCAATAAACTGGGCAGCAGGATTAGCGTAAACACTGTACTCACGCTCATTCCGCCGACGATCACCGCCGCCAGGCCGCGATACAATTCGGTGCCCGCGCCTGGCATTAGCAATAACGGCAACATGCCAAAGATCGAAGTCAGCGTGCTCATCAGGATCGGACGTAAGCGCAAATGCACGGCCTGATTCACCGCATCACGACGTGACAGACCTTCACGTTCCGCAGCACGGGTTTGATACACAAGCAGTATGGCATTGTTCACCACTAACCCCAGCAAAATAATAAAGCCGATCATGGTCAACAAATCCATGTGCTGGGTGACAAATAAATTCACTATTTGCAGCGCCAGCACGCCACCCACCGTGGCCAGTGGAATAGCAAGAATCACCAGCAGGCTGTCGCGGAAGGAACGAAACAGCGCACTCATCAGCAGATACAAAATCGCAATGGCCAGCAGAAAACTCGCGCTCATACTTTTCAGCGCCACGTCCAGCTTTTCCGCCGTGCCGCTGTAGTGAATCTCGCCGTCTTCGGGCAGTAGCGGTTCGATCTGCGGGTTCACTTTTTCCTTGAGCACCGCCATGGTCTGTTCTAGCGACAGGCTTTCCGGTGCTTTCACTTCCAGGGTAATGGTGCGCCGACGATTCAGCCGACGAATCTCACTGGGCCCGGCGGTACGCACCACTTTTGCCAATTCACTCAAGGGCAGCACGCCGCTGTTGGGGGTGGCTAACGGGATGGCGCTCAACTGTTCCGGCGTGTCCCACTTCTCGCCCCGCAGGATCACGTCCAGGCGTTGTCGGCCATCAAAATAATCGCCCACAAACAGACCATCACCCAGGGCACGAATAATCTGCGACATCTCGGTGCGACTCCAGCCTGCCTCGCTGATACGACGCTCATCCGGCACCAGACGCAATTCGGGTTCGGCCAGATCCAGCCCCGGACGCGGGCGCGGCGGACGCCCAGGAATCGCCTCCATCACCGCGCGAAAACCGGTTTGCGCGGCATGCAGTAACGACTCGATGTTAGAACCTTGAATATCGATATCCACGGTGCGCCCGCCACCAAAGCCGCTGAACAGCGACGAGCGCCGGGCAAAGGCGATAGTATCCGGGAAACCGCCGATCATCCGGTTAATCAAGGGCACCAGTGCCGCCGACTTGTGGGGATCCACGGTGCGCGCGCCCATGAACACCCCACGTGCAAAGGCGACAAAAAAGTAATCGTGCACTGCGGGTTCCGCCTCGCCGTCAATGTAGGGCTGCATGCGTTTCGCCACCACCTTACCCAACTCGTTTTCCAGCGCATCGACACTGGTGCCCGGCGGCGGTAATACAAAGGCGAACACCAGGTTACGGTTACCGTTGGGCAGGAAATCCGCTTCAGGTTTGAGCCACACAGCCACCATTAACGGCAACGTAATCAAACCAACAATCCACAACGCGCGCCGCCGCGGTGTGTCGGTGAGCCGCATAATAAAATCACAGGCGTTATTCCACCAATGCGCGTGGGGGTCGTGCATCTCTGTAGTACGCAACCAGGTGGCGGCAGCGGCAGGCAATACCGTCACGGCGACCAACAGTGAAAGACTGACGGTAGCGGCAATGGTCAGCGCCAGGTCGGCAAACAACTGTCCCGACTCATCTTTGAGAAACACGATGGGCAGGAAGATGGCCACAGTAGTAGCGGTGGAGGCCAGCAACGCACCCCACACCCGGCGGGTACCCTGATCGGCGGCCTCATCGCTGGACATGCCCTGTTCACGCAGGCGCACCACACTTTCCAGCACCACGATGGCAGCGTCCAGCACCATGCCCACGGCGAAGGCGAGGCCCGCCAGCGAAATCACATTCAGGGTACGCCCCGCAGCATCCAGCAACATAAACGTGGACACCACACAGATGGGAATGGCCACCGCCACCATCAGCGTGGCGCGTAACTTGCGGAAGAACCACCACAGCACACCCACAGCGAGAAAGATGCCTAACAGTAAGTTGTTGGACACCATGTTGATGGAACGGTCGATATACTGCGTCTCATCGTAAACCTGCTCAAAGCTCAGCCCGGCACGTTTCAACGGACCTTCGCGCAATTCATTGGCGGCCTGATGCAGTCCCGCCATCACCTCCAGCACATTGACGCCGGTTTCCCGATGGGCATTCACCGCCATGGCCGCAACGCCGTTCTGGATCACGAAGCCACTGCGATCCACCATATGTACTTCGATGTCGGCCACGTCACGTAGGTACACTGGCTTGCCCTGGCGCCAATCCAGGATCATATTGCCGAGATCATCGACCTTGTATTGGCCGGCAAAACGCAGGGTGTAACGGCGCTTGCCCACGTCGGCAAAACCGCCGGAGGTGTCTTTAGCGCCACCGGCCAGCCGTGCCACCTTGGGCAGCTCGATACCCAGACTGGCGGCCTTGTAGGGATCAAAGGTAATGCGCAGCTCGCGCTCACGGCCACCGCGCACCTCCGACAGTGCCACGCCCGGCACCCGTTCAAAACGCGTTTGCACCACCTCTTCCACAAAATCCTGGTAGCTGGCAACATCGCGTGTATTGCCTGCTACCGGCTTTAGGATGAACCAGGCGATGGCGCGCGAGCGGCCACCGAGGGAACTAATTGTCGGCTCATTGGCATCGGCGGGATAACGTTGCACGCGATTGAGTCGTGACAACACCTCCAACAGGCCACGACGCAAATCCGTGCCCACCTGAAAAGTGATGGTGATACTGCCGCGGCCGCGTTGCGCCCGGGCGAGGATTTCTGTCATCCCCGGCAGGCCACGCAGCACATCTTCCTGCGGCTCGATAATTTCCGATTCCACCTCTTCCGGCGCGGCAGCGCGCCAGGTGGTATTGATAGTGATTTTGGGACGTTCGACTTCGGGTGTCAGCTGTACCGGCAGACGATTCAGACTGATCAGCCCAAACAGAATGGCCAGTAGTACACCGACCACAACGGCGACGGGATTGCCGAGACCGAGGCGGGTGAGTTTCATGGCTGTCTATTTACCGTTGGACCGGGAAGTGCCAGACTGTGCAACATTAGGCTTGTTGTTAGCGGCATCTGGTTCAGCAAGGATTTTTACTAGGCTTCCAGGACGCAGACGTTCACCGCCGCGCACCACCACCCGATCACCGGCCTGTAAACCGCCACTCTCTTCGGTAGAAACCGCGACCAGCTCACCACTGGCCACGCCGAGCTTCACTGCCACGCGTTGCGCCTTGTTTTCTTTGTTGATGAGAAACACAAAAGCACCATCACGGCGCAGCACCAGCGCATCACGCGGCACCGCCAACGCAATTTCAGCCTTTGCCGTCGGCAGGGCAACGCGCACGGTTTGCCCCACGGTCCAGACGCCATTTTCCAGCGCGATGCGCAGATCGAGCAGACGGGAAACCCCATCGCCCGTGGCCACCAGCGCGCGTACTAATGCAGAAATATTGTGGCCATTAATCGACAGCGTGAGCGGCATGCCTTCATGCACAAAATCCAGGGTTCCCAGGGGCACGCGCGCCTTTACTTCCAGGGCACGACTATCGATCACCTTCACCACATCATCGCCCACTTCTGCTCGCTCGCCACGGCGCAGCAAGCGTTCCGCCACGACACCCGCAAAGGGGGAACGAATCGTGTGGCGGCGCAATTCTTCCCGCGCCTGTTTAAGTCGCACTCGCGAAATATGCAGCTCGTTACGCGCTACTTCTCGATCCGTGCGCACTTCGTCCAACCGGGTTTGCGCGGCATTATTTTGCACCGCCAGACTTTTGTTGCGTTGCACTTCGTTTTTGAGAAAGTCCAAGCGGGCGCGATCTCCCTCTACCTGTGCCTTAAATTCTTCGACTTTCAGTTTGGCAAAGGTGGGATCGATGCGGGCCACAACCCCGTCTTCTTTGACTCGTGTGCCCACCTCTTTCACCTGCACCAACTTACCCGCCACCTCCGCGGCCAGGCGTGCCTCGTGCCGGCTGATCACGGTGCCCGCCACCCAAGTTTGCGGCGCCATTAGCAGTCGTTTTGCTTCGACCACTTTCACCGGCACACTGCGAGCACCGGGGGCGGCCATGGCCACACTTACCAGCATTCCCGCACAGAGAACGCCCACAAGCACACACGAAGGAACGAACCGCCCGGTAAAACGCATTTTATTGCTTCACGGGATCGCTGAAGGGATGCGCTTTAGCGCGGTCATCCACATCCGTTTCCCACGGGGTTATTTTGTGGCCGTTAAGTTGAATATCCCCACCCGATACCGGCAGCAGAAAGGTCAGCAAATGATGCAGGCGTTTATTACCGGTGTGCACCGTTTCATATTCGAGGATATAAAATTTGCCTGAAAAGCGGGTGTCAGCCTGGCTGCGCCGTAAACGATAGCCGGTCATCGGGCCACGTTCGGCCAGGAGCGCCTTGAGGCTTTTCAGCCAATCTTCTTTTGATCGCTGAACAAAAAAAACTTCATTATATTGTTGGGTGATCAGTTCATCGTCACCACTGCGGATAGCCGCAAACAAGGCCTCAGCCCGTGCTTGAACAGTGGGATTCGTGGCAACATTCATTGCACGTTGTTTGCCGTCTCCGCAGGCGCTCAGCGCCAACAACATCAGTGCGCCGCAAAGCCACCGGGACCCATTATTTTTCTGAGATAAAAACATGATCTTGACTGTACCTATCGCGATTAAAAAACGACGCCAAGATTAACACATGGGCGCGCTGCGCGCCGCAGCACGCCATTAATGCAGAGGTGAACGATCCAGACGTCGATAGGCGATGGCCTCGGTGAGATGGGGCGTGGCGATGTCGGTTTCACCGGCCAGATCCGCCACCGTGCGCGCCACTTTGAGAATGCGGTGATAAGCCCGTGCCGACAACCCCAACCGGTCGATGGCCTGTTCCAATAATTGACTGTCAGCATCACTGATGCGACAAAACTGCTGCACCTCACGATTTTTTAATACGGCGTTAGGTTTGTTACTACGGGTGGTTTGACGTTCGCGCGCAATTTCAACCCGCTTACGCACCTGTGCCGAGCCTTCAACCGGTTCGCTCGACGAGTGACGCAACACCGCCTGCGGCACATTGGGCACCTCCACGTGCATGTCGATGCGATCCAGCAACGGCCCGGAGATCCGCGCCCGATAACGCTGCACCTGTTCGCCAGTGCAATGGCAGCGACCGTTACTGTGGCCGAGATAGCCGCAGGGACAGGGATTCATCGCCGCTATCAGTTGAAAACGGGCGGGAAATTCCGCCTGTCGTGCGGCACGGGAGATGGTAATGCGCCCCGATTCCAACGGCTCGCGCAGCACTTCCAGCACCTTGCGGTCGAATTCCGGCAGTTCGTCTAAAAACAACACACCGTGATCCGCCAATGAAATCTCACCGGGCCGAGGATTGCTGCCACCACCTACAAGCGCCACGCCGGAGGCAGTATGGTGCGGCGCCCGAAACGGGCGTCGCTGCCATTGCTCAACACTGAAACCTCGTTCACTGATAGACGCCACCGCCGCGGCCTCCAGCGCCTCGTCTTCATTCATCATCGGCAGAATACCCGGCAGGCGGCTGGCCAACATGGTCTTGCCCGTGCCCGGCGGCCCCATCATCAGCAGGCTGTGACCACCTGCGGCGGCCACTTCCAGCGCTCGCTTGGCATGGTGTTGACCATGCACTTCGTTCAGGTCGTCTAAACAGGAGTCGTCATGAATGCGTGCCTGCCGCGACACCGGCGACAGTGTCTCGATGGCGTTGAGGTGAGCGCACACTTCCAGCAGATGTGTGGCGGCGAGGACGTCCACCCCCTCCACCAGACTGGCCTCGGCAGCATTGTCCTTTGGCACCACCAGGGTGCGCCCGGCGTCGCGCGCAGCGATGGCGGCGGGCAACACGCCGCGCAGGGGACGCAACGCGCCACTGAGCGCCAGCTCGCCCACAAACTCGTAGCGTAACAAGGTATCCGTAGGTAATTGGCCGGTGGCGGCGAGAATACCCAGCGCGATGGGCAGATCAAAACGTCCGCCTTCTTTGGGCAGATCCGCAGGGGCGAGATTAATGGTGATGCGCCGTGCTGGGAAATCAAACTGAGAGTTAAGCAACGCACCGCGCACCCGGTCTTTGCTCTCTTTTACCGCTGCCTCGGGCAAGCCAACAATGGACAGGCTGGGCAGGCCATTGGAAAGGTGCACCTCCACGGTCACCAGTGGGGAATCAATGCCTGACTGGGCGCGACTGTAAACCGTTGCGAGTGACATGGCGTTCCTTGCCGATCGTTGATGAAATAAAACGTCTTTCTGTTATAAAAGCCACAGCGGGCACAGAACTTACGAACATGCTTGTTCTCTGTGTACTCAGTAATTTCTGAGGCGATTCAGACTTCAATGGTGGGCACTGCCCAGCCTACACTCCGTTTTATAAAAGCTACAGAGATTACCGTCTTTAGTAGGCTGGGCATCGCCACCAATACCCGCATCGTTCAACCAGAGCTGGTAAGCCATGCCCAGCCTACAACTACTTTTGTAGCAACTTCTCTAACTCCGCCACCCGCGCTTCAAGAGTCTCCAACTTTTCGCGGCTGCGCTGCAACACCGCGCTCTGCACCTCGAACTCATCACGGGTCACCAGCTCCATTTTGGCCAGCGCACTTTGCAGGGCAGCGCGCAAATTTTTCTCCATATCCTGCTGCACGATCTGAAAACCCGTGGGCAGTTTGTCCAACACACTGCGCGCCAGCTCGTCGATTTTTTTGGGATTTAAGCGATTTTCAAACACCGGCCATCTCCTAGTTGAGGTCATCTTGCGCGCATCTTAACGAGATTACCGGTGTGCTGGCCAGTGGCGTATGCACAACACAAAACGTGGGTTGTTTATATTAAGCCTCGCAAACCACCGCACCAAAACGGTGCTCCGCATTGGTGCAGACATCAGTAGATTTCCCTATTTTGGGGCGCAACCGTTTCGACTGAGCATTCAAAACAGCGCCAACCTACTGTAATACTTCACTTTCAACTTGTTGGCACGGTGAGTGCAATTGGATGGGCGGAGAGATTCCAATCAATGAACACACCTTTAAATTTGAATGTTGGGGAGAACGAGATGAAAAAGAATTCTTTGGTACTGGGTAGCGTGTTGGCTGCTTCTGTAATGAGTGGTTCGGCTATGGCTGGCGGCAGCCTGAGCGGTAACGTCGGCATCATGTCCGATTATTTCTACCGCGGGATTGACCAAGCCGTCAGCGCCACTGCCAACGGCGGCGTGGACTACGACTTTGGTACCGGTGTAACTATCGGTACATGGGGTGCGGATGTTGGCGACGGCATGGAAATCGACTTGTATGGTAGCTACGCTGGCAAATACAACGACATTTCCTACAGCATCGGTTTCACCACTTACAACTACACTGGCGACACCTTTGATGACACCTACCAAGAAATCAACCTAGGTGCTGGCATGGGCCCTTTCAGCGTTTCATACAACAACGGCTCACACGACTTACTAGCCGGTGGTAGCGAAGACTATTCCTTCATAAGCCTCACCTTTGAAAAAGGTAATGCCTATGCAACCTACGGCTCATGGGATAGTGACGCAAAGGTTTCTGCCCTTGATGGCTCCTATATTGAGTTAGGTTACGGCTTGGAGTCAGGCGGTTTTGATGTCGGTGTCGCGCTTATCCGTGCAGACAAAGACCTAAGCGGCATCACCGATGGCTCAGGAAAAGACATTTCAGATATGTCATTGACCTTCAGCCTGGGCAAATCTTTCGACCTGTAATAACCACAACCGGGTAACCGAGAAATTTCTCAGTTACCCGTTTTGTCATAAGCAATGGCAACACGCGCTCCCACATTCCGGCGAGCGCCCGTTCTAAAAGGAGGGAGAAATCCCATGAAATTAGTCACAGCAATTATTAAACCTTTCAAGCTGGACGATGTGCGTGAGGCCCTGTCAGAAATTGGGGTTCAAGGCATTACCGTCACGGAAGTGAAAGGTTTCGGCCGTCAGAAAGGTCACACCGAGCTCTATCGCGGCGCGGAATACGTGGTGGACTTTTTGCCGAAAGTAAAAATTGAAATGGCCATCGCTGCCGATCTTCTGGATCAGGTTATCGAAGCCGTCAGCAAAGCAGCCAACACCGGCAAAATCGGTGATGGCAAAATTTTCGTTGCTCCGCTGGAGCAAGTCGTTCGCATTCGTACCGGTGAGACCGGTTCGGAAGCACTCTAAAACGGGGAGTACATAACAATGGAAGCTAATATTTTTCATTTGCAGTACGCCATGGACACCTTTTACTTCCTGGTAATGGGTGCCCTGGTGATGTGGATGGCAGCGGGTTTTTCCATGCTGGAAGCGGGTCTGGTGCGTTCCAAAAACACCACAGAAATTCTCACCAAAAACGTCGTGTTGTATGCCATTGCCTGCACCATGTACATGATTTGCGGTTACGCCATTATGTACGGCGGCGACATTTTCCTTTCCGGCATTGCCGGTGGCGACACCCTGGTGGATGACGCACTGAAAAGCATGGCCGAACGTGAAGACGGTTTCACCGGTGGTTCAGTCTATTCCACTGCATCCGACTTCTTCTTCCAGGTGGTGTTCGTGGCCACTGCCATGTCCATCGTCTCTGGTGCGGTTGCCGAGCGCATGAAATTGTGGGCTTTCATGGCGTTTGCTGTGGTGATGACCGGTTTCATCTACCCCATGGAAGGCTTCTGGACCTGGGGCGGCGGTTCCGTGTTCGGTATGTTCAACCTCACTGCATCTGTTGATGAGGGTGGGTTTGGCTTCTCTGACTTCGCCGGCTCCGGCATCGTACACATGGCCGGTGCGGCTGCCGCCTTGGCGGGCGTGCTGGTACTGGGCGCACGTAAGGGCAAGTACGGTAAAGACGGTTCGGTCAACGCTATTCCCGGCGCCAACCTGCCGCTGGCCACGCTGGGTACCTTCATCCTGTGGATGGGCTGGTTCGGTTTCAACGGTGGTTCTGTGCTGAAGCTGGGCGACATCGCCAGTGCCAACTCTGTGGCCATGGTGTTCCTGAACACTAACGCTGCGGCTGCGGGTGGTGTGATCGCTGCGCTGATTGTTGCCAAGCTGATGTTCGGCAAGGCTGATCTGACCATGGCGCTCAACGGTGCTTTAGCCGGCCTGGTCGCCATTACTGCTGGGCCTGATACACCCACACCTATGTGGGCCACCATCATCGGTGCCGTTGGTGGCATCATCGTGGTGTTCTCCATCGTCACTCTGGACAAACTGAAGATTGATGATCCGGTCGGTGCCATCTCGGTGCACGGCGTGGTTGGTCTGTGGGGTCTACTGGCGGTACCTATCACCAATAACGGCACCAGCTTCGGAGGGCAAATCATGGGGGCACTGACCATTTTTGTCTGGGTCTTCGTGGCCAGCTACATCACCTGGATGGTCATCAAGATGATCATGGGTGTACGCGTCAGCGAAGAGGAAGAGTACGAGGGTGTCGATATTGCCGAGTGCGGCATGGAGGCTTACCCAGAGTTCACCAACAAGTAGTGAGCTTAATGTAGTCTGTCGACACAGACTGTTACCTTTAGCGGGTGTCCCTCAAACCGGGGCACCCGCTTTTTTTTGCCCGCAATTTACCACCGGCAGTTCTACCAACTCCCCAGTATCCTTAAAGTTTCAGGCTGTGATGCCGTTCAATTTACAGGCTGGCAACACGGCGCTATGCTGTTCCCAGCACCCACTTTCAATGCACTACGCAAAAGGCCTGCGCATGAAATACCTGATCACCCTGCTTGCCATTGTTTTGTTCTGCCTGTCACCACTGAGCTTCGCCGGCAAAATCTACAAATGGACCGACAGTGACGGCAGCGTCCACTACGGCGAACGCCCGCCTAATCGTCATACCAAGCAACTCAAGGTGCGCAAAGGGCCTGCATACAAAGCTGCCCCGGCCGCCAAACCCAGCAGCACGCAAGGCTCCACCAAAAAGTTACTGGATGCCTTTGACAAGGAACGCAAAGATAAACAAGAAACTGAAGCCAAGGCTGCCGAAGAAAAGGCGCGCGCCGATAAAAATTGCTCCAGTGCCAAGCGTCGCATCGCCGGACTAAAAATTGGTGGTCGCCAGTATGAAATGACGGATCAGGGCGAACGTCACTATCTCAATGAAGCTGACGTCCAAAACCGCCTAGCGGAAGCTCGGAAATTCGCCGACAAGTGGTGTAAATAAGCGCAAGGGCTCCCCCGTTTAACACCCAGCTCCGGTACTTTTACCCGATGCGGCATTCACCCGTCTTGTCTACCCGACAACTCTGCTACACTCGCCCGTCAGTTATATCGGGGAACTCAAGGAGCCAGACCCATGACCATCCCACATTCTTTTTTCAGTACACGAACAACTCTCTTGGCGACCTGCGCTATTTTGTTGGTTGGCGGATCAGGCGTGATGGCCGCAGAAGCCGAGTCCGCCGTCAGCGAAAACAAGGCCGTGGAAGCAGCGGCTCCCATTCCCAATGACACGCCATCCGGGCGTGTGGCACGCGCCATTTTTACCACCGGCATTGTGGATCGCGAACCGGTGGACAATCTGGAAACCGTACCCAATAGCACGACTCGCATTTATTTCTTTTCCGATCTGCGCGAACTTGCCGGGCAAATCGTCACCCACCGCTGGGAGTACAACGGACAAACAATGGCCGAGATCACCTTTAAAGTGGGAGCCGGAGCGCGCTGGCGGGTGTATTCCAGCAAGAATCTTCTACCCGCATGGACGGGAACCTGGACGGTGGTGGTCAGTAATGAGAGCGGTCAGGTGCTGCAGACCAGTACGTTTGACTATGTCGCAGCGGCGGCGCAATAAGTCGCGCTCAGCGACGGGACATTCATCATCACGGTGCCGCTTCGGCATCCGTAGCGGGCAAAGTTACAGAGTCTGCTAAAGCGGCCCCCGTATTCACACCCGTCTTTTCTCCGGCCTTCGTTTCTCCGGCCTTCGTTTCTCCGGCCTTTGAGGCTTCACCATTAACTGATGGTGCCCCACTTGCAGGCACCCCTGCTTCAGCGGGAGATGTGTCATCGACCTTTGCCGCATCACCTTCGGCTTCATCCACCACTGGCAAGGCATCCACAGAATCTACCGTATCCACTTCGTCACCCGTAGCAGCAGGTGTTGCTGCCGGGCTTGGTGCTTCTGACTCAGCGCTTTCAGGCGATTCCGTTTTAACAGCATCTTCTGTGGCACTCAAAGCCTTCATCACATCATCAACGGTTTCAAGCGCGGGCGTTTCAACCACTGCATCTTCTGTCACGGTCTCCACTTGCACATCTGCCGCAGACGTCGGTTCGGTGACCACCTCCTCCACCACTTCAGTGGCGGGCGCCTCAGCTGCTGGAATCACTTCCGCGGGTGTTACCGCAGCGGGTGCACGTGCGGGTGCGGATCTCGGTTTACTCGCCGCTTTTTGAGCTGCATCAGCCTTAATCGATTTCAAACGTTCACGCAAACGAGCCATAGCCTCTTCACTCTTAGCCGCTGTCGCATCAGCAGCAGTATCGCCTTCAGACTGACCCATTTCGCTGATGCTGGTCGTCACCTTATCGGTAATTTCGGTCAACTTATCTGTGCCCTCGCTCACCACGGCCTTGAGTTTATTCGGGGCATCATCGCCGGAAAGATAAAACCAACCCACGGCACTCACTACCACAAGAAACAGCGCTGCACCGATCATCCACGCTGGGGTCGGTCCGCGTTTCGATTTTCTTGGTGCCACATCCGATTGTGGACGAATGGTTCGATTGATTTCCTGTGTTTCAAACATCGGCTTTTGTCCGGCCGGTTTCGGTGAAGGCGCTTTTGGTGACTGTTTTTGTCCAGTCTTTTTCTCGCTCACCTTATCTGCTTTTTTGTTGCGCTCGTCCTCAACACCCACAGAGTCTGACGGCCCACCCACCGCATCCACGCTCGGGTCATCGCGATATCCCAGCGTGGCCTCCCAAATAAAATCGTCCGACACCCACTGGCGCTTTTGTTCCTGCTTTTCGACCTTCATCACTTCACGGGGATCAATCAGGTTTGAGCGATCTTTGGCACGCTCCGCAATCTCCTCCTCATTCACTATGATAGTGCCGGCCTCAGCCACCTCGGCCGCCGCAGATTCGAGATCCAGAAAATCATCCAGTCCGTCTTCACTTTTGCCAATTGCTTTTAATGCCGCTGCACGAGCTTCACGCGCCCGACGTGCCTTTTCACCGTCCACTTTTTTGCGCTGCTGAATCGCCGCAGCTTTTTTCGCTTTAGCTTGTGCAGAAAGTTTAATTTTGTTTTTATCCACTTCACGCCGTGCCGCCACGATGGAACGCTTGTGTTCCAACTCCGCCTGCAAACGCGAGGCCTCAGCTTCGGCCTTCAGGCGTTTGATTTCTTCTTCGGCCTCACGACGCATTTCCTCGGCCACCTGCTGTGCCCGCTCCGCTTCTTCGTTCGCCAGGCGTGCCGCCTCGTCCGCTTGTTGCTTACGACGTGAGGCCTCATCATCGGCCAGGCGATCTTGCTCGGCCAGCAAGGCGGCTTCGCGTTTACGTTCTGCCTGTTGCTGGGCGGCAGCTTCCGCGGCCTCATGCGCCTTACGCTCGGCATCCAGTGTCGCCAGATTATTTTTACGCGCTTCTTCCGCTTCAATCTGTTGCGCAGCGGCAAACAAACGTGCCTGCCTGTCCACCTGCTCGCGTGCTGCCGCTGCTTCCGCGCGCAACTGCACCATTTCATCTTCCATTTGCTGCCGGGCGGATTCCGCCTCACGGGCACGATGCGCTTCTTCTGCCGCGCGCTGTTCAGCCTCTTCGGCTTCTGTCTGGCGACGGGCAATTTCATTCTCGGCGCGTTGCCGAGCCGCATCAGCCTCTTCTGCCCGCGCCGCTTCTTCTTCGGCACGATGTGCAATCTCTTCCAGTTGTGCTTGCTGTTGCACCAATTCTTCAGCACGCAAACTTGCCGCCGCCCGCTCCGCTTCACTGCGTGCCGCATCCACGGCCAGCCGCGCCTGCGCCTCGGCGGCCAACCGAGTCTGTTCGGTTTCGACTTCCAAACGCTCCAGTTCATTGACCGCTTGCAGGCGAGCGGCTTCGGCGACCTGTGCTCGGGTGGATTCACGATCCGCATCTGAACGTGCGACATCGGCGATACGCTGCGCCTGTTCTTCCAGTTGCATGCGCGCCACTTCGGCGTCCACTTTGAGACGCTGAATCTCTGCTTCGGCCTGCATGCGGGCTTCGTCAGCGGCACGGGCACGACCCGCCTCGTCCTCCGCCTTTCTTGCCATTTCTTCGCGTTCGACCTGTAAACGTCCCATTTCTTCAGCGCGTTGCGCGGCCATTTCACGTTCGGTTTCGCTGCGTGCCTGGTCGGCGGCCATGCGTGCCTGTGCCTCGGCTTGAATCCCCGCGTCATCGGCTAATTGCTGCAAACGTTCAACTTCGCTTTCCGCCGCCTGCGCACGGGCGGCCTCTGATTCGGCCTTGCCTACGGCATCTTCCAATTCTTCCTGTTTTTCCGCCAAGTCTTCGGCCCGTTGGCGCGCCGCATCGCGCTCGGCTTCGGAACGTGCCTGATCAGCGGCCAGGCGTGCCTGCTCTTCCATTTCGCGCTGGGTTTCTTCGGCGCGGGTGCGCATCAGTTCGGCTTCGTCTTCGGCGCGTTGTCGTGCCGCCTCTGACTGTTGGGCGCGCATCGCCTCGATCTCTGCCTTTTGCAAGGCACTTTCGGCTTCCTGCTGGTGGCGATTAACTTCTTCTGCACGCTGTTGCGCCAGCTCGCGTTCGGCCTCGGAACGCGCCGCGTCGGCGGCCAACTTAGCCTGCTCTTCCACACGCCGGCGAGCGACTTCGGCTTCTGCTTTGAGGCGGATAATTTCGCCTTCCGTCTCCTTTTTAGCATTTTCTGCCGACTGTCGTGCCTGGGCTTCCATATCACGGCGCGCCACAGCCGCATCTTGCTTAAGAAGCTCGATTTCCTCTTCGGCCTTTTTCTGTGCCTGTATGGCCAGTTCGGCGCGCGCGGTTTCTGCTTCTGCGCGCTGCACGGCGGCTTCCCGTTCTACCTGTTCATTGCCCAGATCATCGGCACGCTTTTGCGCCGCAGCGCGTTCAGCCTCACTGCGCGCTTGATCTGCCGCTTGATGGGCTTCATCTTCGGCTTTTTGGCGTGCAGTTTCCGCCTCGACTTTGAGGCGTGCCACTTCTTCCTGTGCTTGTTTGCGAGCATTGTCCGCCGCCTGGGCGCGTTGCATTTCCTGTTGCACGCGTTGCTTGGCCTTACTCATCAAGGCTTCCACTCGACCATCACTTTCTGCGCCGGTGGCTTCGCCATGCAGGTTGACCACATTGTCTTCCGGTTTTAGCGTGGGCACATTTTGGTGCGTCGTCGGCGGACGAGTCTCCGAAGCAGGAGCGGGCTTGTCGTCCTTTTTTTCCAGCGCGGCGTTAGACAGGCCGGCTAATCCGTCCTGCAAAACGAAAGCATCCAGACCATATTGATTGAGCAAAAATACGGCTGCGGCGGCGCGCCCCGTACCGCCACTGAAAACGACATACTTGTGTAATTTATTCAGCTTGCGCAATCCAAGACGCATTTCCGCCAGTGGTATATTGCGAGCATTGGGCAGACTGCCGCGGGAATATTCGTCCAGCTTGCGCACATCCAGCCATTGCACATCCGCATCTGCCATTGCTCTGGCTTCATCAATGCTGACGTACTGCAGAATAGGGGTAACCAGCAAATCGATAAAATCGTTTTTGCCAAGACGCATGAGCATGCCGTCTTCCAGCATGGTCACAGAGGCATTTCGCTGACCGTCGCTGATCAGCGCTTCCTCACCGAAACCGGTGCCCGGCGACAAAATTGCCAATTTCATTGACGGTGCACCGGGTGTTACCCGACGAGCCACTCGCGCCTTGCCCTTGGCAATGATGTAGTAATTGTCGTCGCTGTCATCCTGGTTGATGATGATTTCATCTTTGCGCACCTGGATTTCTTCCATGCGCATCATCATGCTTTGGATATTTTCCGCTCGCAGTTTGAGGAAGACTTTGGATTGCAGGAAACGACTCATCCAATCAGTCTCTTCCTCTTCTTCCACCGCCAGATTAGAGACTTCGTAAGATTGTTGTTTGCCACCCCAGTTGAGCAGCATTTCCAGTAGACCTGTATCAATGTTCAGCAAAGAGACGGGGGTTTTGGCGACAGCGGTGACAGTGTGGGGCGAATCAGGGTCTAGCGGCTGGCGCGCCTGTTTGGTGTTGGCAGCCAGCTTGGTGGTTTTGCCACTGGCGTCGGTGAGCTCCAGTTTGCCGGCAACGAGATACAGGGTGCGGTGATCACGCTCGCCCTGCTTAAAAATAGTCGCGCCCGCCACCACTTGGGTGACGCGGGATTTACCACTGAGTTCGGCCAGCATATCGGGAGACAGGTCACACAGCGGCGACAGCGATCTCAGCAATTTGTGGTTCAGCAGTTGTTTGGCAGCGCTCATTATCTAATCATCGGTTCTGGCAGGCTATAAAGTAGAAAGCCTCTGTTTGAGTCAGGACTCAAATTGTTCACGATTTAAGCAGTGGTTTTCTGAGCAAAGTAACGACTTTCCCTGCGAAGTATAACGGCAGAGAAGGCAAAATGTTTACCGCAAAAACCTCTGATTTACAGTGTAAAGACGCACACGAATCCGTATCGTGACGGCTGTCACAGAGTGTCAGAAGCTGACCCTGGGGGTCAACCGTAGGAAGAGTGATAAATAAAGTCTATTTGACCTTGAGCACGATGGGGTCTAGCGACTGTGCCCGCAAGCGATTACGCACTTTGTCCATTTTACGCGCACTCTGGAAAGGGCCCACCCGCACGCGGTACCAGGTTTGGCTATCGTTGATAGTCACGCGCTGGATGTGAGATTCGATATTATTCAAGGCCAGCTGTGCACGCATGCGATCCGCGTCTTGCATGTGTCTGAAAGAACCCACCTGCAGATAGTAGGTTATGGATTCACTGGGCTTGTGTTTGCGCTCGGCTTCCAGCTCCTGCGGCGGAATAAACACTTCCATTTCCGGCAGCAGGTTATAAAAATCAAAACGCGGCTTTTTGTCAGCCTTTGCTTTTGCCGGCTTGTTTTTCACTACCGCCTGTTTTGGGGCAAAGCGGCTTTTATCCACCACGGGCGCTGATGTGGCTCGCCCGCCCACCGGCAGATCATCTTTGAGATACACCAACAAGGCGACCGCTAAACCGATCAGCAGGCCACCCAGCATCCACACCCAACCGGGCGTTGGTTTGACGACTTTATCTTTGGGTTTGGGCGAGTTTTTGTAGTCTTTGGCCATTACATCGATTCAGGCGCGGATACCGCCAGCAGCCCCAGACCATTGGCAATCACCTGCCGTGTCGCCTTGATCAAACAAAGACGCGCGTCACGCACGGCGACATCGTCCACCAAAAATTGATGGGCGTTGTAGTAAGTATGAAAATCATTAGCCAGTTCGCGCAGAAAGTGCGCCAGTTGATGGGGTTCGTGATTCAACGCTGCCGACTCGACAAATTCTGGGTACCGTGCCAGCTTGGTGAGTAAGGCTTGTTCGTGCGACTCCGTCAGCGCAGACAAATTGGCAATACCATTCTCGCTATTATGCGTTAGACCTTTCTCGTCCATTTGCCGTAACACGCTGCACACCCGGGCGTGTGCGTACTGAATGTAATACACGGGATTATCGCTACTCTGCGACTTGGCCAAATCCATGTCGAAATCCATGTGCTGTTCACACTTGCGCATCACGTAAAAGAAACGCGCCGCGTCATCGCCCACTTCTTCGCGCAACTCTCGCAGGGTGACAAACTCACCGGAACGCGTGGACATCTGCGCCTTCTCGCCACCGCGATACAAAATCGCAAATTGCACCAGAAGCACATCGAGTTTACTCGCATCATCACCCAAGGCAGTGAGCGCGGCTTTTACCCGCGGCACGTAGCCGTGATGATCGGCGCCCCACACATCAATCACCCGATCAAAACCTCGCTCGAGTTTTTGCATGTGGTAGGCAATATCTGACGCGAAGTAAGTGGTCTGGCCATTGTCGCGCACCACCACCCGATCTTTTTCATCGCCAAAGTCAGTCGAGCGGAACCACCACGCACCCTTTTTTTCGTAAAGTTGACCGGCATCTTTCAGACGTTCGATAGCGCGAGCCACCGCACCACTTTCCATCAACGAACGTTCCGAAAACCATTCCTGGTAGACCACCCCAAAACCTTCGAGGTCACGCCGGATATCTTCAAGAATACTGTTTAATCCAGCATCAAATACGCTGCGGTAGGCCATATCGCCCAGTAACTCTTTGGCGCGATTGATCAGCGCATCGATGTATTGCTCTTTGTCTCCACCGTCAGATTCATCGGCAGGCAAATTGCTCAGCACGATAGCGGCGGCGTGACGATAGGCATCGCCGTGCTCGCGATGCACTGTCGCCGCGATGTCCCACACATAGTCGCCTTTGTAACCGTTGATCGGAAACGGCAGTGCGTCATTTTCATTCTCGCCGCTATTCTCTCCACACAGGTCGAGATAACGTAGCCACACCGAAACGGCCAAAATGTCCATCTGCCGACCGGCATCGTTGACGTAATATTCGCGATGCACCTTGAAACCGACAGCAGCCAGCAAGTCCGACACCGCCGCACCGTAAGCCGCGCCACGGCCATGCCCCACGTGCAACGGCCCGGTAGGGTTGGCGGACACAAACTCCACCTGTACCGACTGATCATTACCAATGGTGGACAGACCATAGGCCTCGCCCGCCTCCAGCACCGCACCCACCACCGCAAAACTCGCCGCATCGGTCAGCGTGAAGTTAATAAAACCCGGCCCGGCAATCGCTACCTTTGCCACCTGCGCCGATGCTGGCAACGCCGCAGCAATTTGTTCCGCCAAATCACGCGGCTTGGTTTTGGCCGGCTTGGCCAGCATCAGCGCGATATTGCAAGCGTAATCGCCGTGACTGGCATCGCGAGTGCGGTCGATCTGGATTTTTGGGGACAGATCCGCGGGCAATACTCCCTGGTTTTGCAGGGTGCCGATGGCGGTTTGAATCAGCGAGGCGAGCTGTTGTTTCATGTTGGTAATCGTCGCGAGAAGGGCGGCGTATTATCGCTTGAGGTGGGCTGGCTACACAAGGGTGGCTCACCCAAAACATACCGCTACCTCGACAACCTTGCTTTCACGTATTCGTTAAACACACGTACCTTCAGCGGCAAATATTCTCGTGACGGGTACAACAACCAGACCGAGCTTTTGAAATCCGTGGCCGTCACCTCAAATTTGGAAAACAGGCGAAGCAGGCGGCCATCCGCAATTTCCCGGCTCACCAACCAATCAGGCAACAACGACACACCCATCCCCGCAAGGGTGCAGGTTTTTATGGCTTGTGAATTTGTAATCGAGCACCGACCCCTGATCGGAATTTCTTCCGGCACACGTGCACCGTTTTTAAAGTGCCAGTTCAAACTGTAGCCCGTTCGCGGAAATAACAAACAATTGTGTTCGCTCAGTTGCGAGGGCGTGCTCGGCTTACCGTATTTTTCAAGGTAAGCCGGGCTGGCCGTCACAAAAAACGCCATATTCGCGAGTTGAAAAGCAATGTGCGAAGAATCCTCCAGCGAACCAAGTCGGATCGCGACATCAATGCGTTCCTCAATTAAATCAAGATAGGCATCCGTCAAAACCAGTTCGATGTCGAGGAAAGGGTATTTTTCCGCTAGCTCGGGCAACAGGGGCACAATTTTCTGCTCACCAAAAACCACAGAAGCACTCACTCGCAAGGTGCCTCGCGGCTCTTCGCTAACATCAGCTGCCGCCTGATGTGCTGATTCCAGCGTGACAAGCATCGGCGAAATGCGATCAAAATACAGCAGTCCGGCTTCTGTAGGCTCCAGCTTGCGGGTACTGCGCTGAAACAAACGAACGCCCAGTTCATTTTCCAACCTGGCGATGCTGCGCGAAACGGATGAAGGCGCAATGCCTCTTGCTTTGGCGACATCCGTGAAACTGCGATGACGCATCACATCCAAAAACAGCTTAAGAGTGCCCACTTCCATTTATGCATGATACGCAATAATCAAATGCATTTATATGTATTTAATGCGCAAGTCGCTCTGGCTATTCTCTGCGGACGGTTTACACCGCCCATCAAACAAAGGAGATTTACGATGTCCGTACAAAACAACCCAACCCCTGTGTATCATAAAAACCTGGAAGGGCTGGTCACCCAGTTGGGCGAGATGCTGCCCGCAGACAAACTGGCGGTATTCAATGCAGATGCCGCACAACTGGCCGCGACACACACCGCCCCTCTAACACTGGGCGCAGGTGATTCGGCTCCACTATTTTCGCTGCCTGAGCCAAGCGGCAATCTCGTCAATCTTAGTGATTTGTTACAACAAGGCTCCGTAGTCCTCACCTTTTACCGCGGCACCTGGTGTCCCTACTGCAATCTGCTATTGAAAAACTATCAGGAAATTTTGCCACAAATAAAAGCAGCCGGCGCAAACCTTGTGGCCATATCGCCGATGACGCCGGACAACTCATTAAGGACAAAAGAACAAAACGAGCTGCAATTTTCTGTGCTGAGCGACATTGGCAATAATGTTGCGCGCCAATACACCGCGGTCTTCAAAAATGATCCTGCTGCGATCAATGCCATGTCTGAACTTGGTTACGATTTTCACGGATATTACGCGGACGAGTCGGCTGAAATTCCGGTGCCGGCAACGTTTGTTATCGATACCGACGGCACTCTGCTATTGGCCAAATCTGCGGGAGGCGATTATCGCGAGCGCGTAGAACCCCAGGACATTCTCAACGCACTTTCAAAGAACAAGGGGGCTTACAAATGAGCAACATCACCATTCTCGGCGCAGGTGCAATGGGTTCAGGCATGGCGAAAAACCTCATCGAAGCAGGACATGCCGTCACGGTGTACAACCGCAACCACAAAAACGCATTGACCGCCATCGAGTCCGGAGCCACCTTTTCCCCAGCGCCCATTGCGGCTGTCGATCAGGCAGACATCGTGATCAGCATGCTGGGCAATGACGAAGCGTCAAAAGCCGTTTGGCTGGACGATGAAACCGGAGCCATTCACGGTTTGAAAGAGAGTGTTATCGCCATTGAATCAAGCACACTCTCTGTCGCCTGGGTTACACAGCTTGCACAGAACATGGCGGTAAAAAAAATATCGAGTTTCTCGATGCCCCGGTGATTGGTTCCAGACCGCAAGCCGAAGCAGCCTCGTTGATTTTTCTTGCCGGCGGCGATTCCGTAACACTCGAAACCGTTCATCCAATACTGTCGCTTTTATCTTCGTCCATCGTGCACGTCGGCCCAGCGGGAACCGCCATGCAAATGAAGTTGGCGGTCAATGCCTTTTTCGGCGTGCAAGTCGTCGCATTAAGTGAAGCACTTGGCTTACTCGAAAAAGAGGGAATCAGTAAAATCGCGGCCGTTGATATTTTTAATCACTTGCCAACCACCAGCCCGGCCCTACAGGGAATCGGTGCACTGATGGCAGCCTATAATTATGCCCCGCTGTTTCCCATTAACCTTGTCGAAAAAGACTTTCGGTATACGCTAGCACTGGCAGAAAAATGTGGCGTTAATTTTTCGTCTGCGCAAACGGCACACCGCGCCTACAAAGCGGCAATCAAAGCCGGTTTTGGTTTGCACAACATTGCAGGGGTCTCCCAGTTACAGGGCATTGACGCCAATAGCAATCCTTAAAACATCTCCTGCGGATCCACATCAATAGACCAGCGCACCTTGCGGCCCAGTTTGTCGGCCTCCAATTGTTGCAACCAGGGTTCCAGCAGACGATGCAGGTCGGCACGTTCGTTGGCCTGCAAAAGCAGTTGTGCGCGGGTGCGCCCGGCGCGGCGTTCCATCGGCGCGGGGATGGGGCCAAGCAGTTGCACCTTGTTTGCACCAAACTGTTGTGCAAGCTGTCGGGCGTGTTCAAGAAATTGCAGTGGCAATTGGCTGTCCACCGCCTCGGCACGCAGCAGCGCCATGTGGCAGTGCGGTGCGAGCCGCGCCTGTCGACGTTCTTCCAGCGCGGCCTTGGCGAAGGCGGCATAACCTTCATACAGCAGGGTTTGCAGCAACGGATGGTCCGGGTGGTGGGTTTGAATCAGTACCTGGCCGGGTTTTTCGGCACGACCGGCGCGACCGGCCACCTGCACCAGTAGCTGCGCCATGCGCTCGGTGGCGCGAAAGTCCGCACTGAACAGCCCCTGATCTACATCCACGATGCCCACCAACGTCACATCAGGAAAGTGGTGGCCTTTGGCGAGCATTTGCGTGCCCACCAGGATGCGCTTGCTACCGTCGTGCACGCTGTCCAGCAACGACTGCATGGCGCCCTTGCGGCGAGTGGTGTCGCGGTCAATGCGCACGATGCCGGTATTGGGAAATTGTTGTTTGAGTGCAGCCTCCAGCCGCTCGGTACCCGCACCCACCGGGCGCAACTCGGTGCCTTCGCATTCCGGGCAGCGGGGATCGGCGCGTCGCTCGCAACCACAGTGGTGGCAACGCAGGCGATGGTTTCCATTAAACAAGGTCATGTTCGCATCGCAGCGTTGACACTTGGCCACCCAACCGCAGTCATGACAGAGCATCGTCGGCGCATAGCCGCGACGGTTGAGAAATACCAGCACCTGCCCATCGTTTTCGAGATGCCGACGCATGGTATTAACCAACGCAGTGCTTAAACCATCAAACATCGGCTGCTTACGTACATCGAGCACCGCGATATCCGGCTGACGCGCGGCACCGGCCCGCTCTGCCAGCACACACTGCGAGTAGCGCCCCTGCTGGGCATTGTGCAAGGTTTCCAGTGATGGCGTGGCCGAACCCAACACCACGGGCAGGCTTTCCAGATGGGCGCGTTTCACCGCCACATCACGCGCGGAATAACGAAAGCCCTCCTGCTGCTTGAACGACGCGTCGTGCTCTTCGTCGAGAATAATCAGGCCCAGCTTTTTGAAGGGCGTAAACACCGCCGAACGCGTACCGATGACAATGGGCGCGCCGCCTTCACGCGCCGACACCCAGGCGCAGAGACGTTCGCGCTCCGACAGCCCCGAATGCAGCACGGCGATGGGCACATCAAAGCGTTGTTGAAAGCGCGATACCAGTTGCGGGGTGAGGCCGATCTCCGGCACCAACACCAGCACCTGCTCGCCCTGTGCCAGCACACGCTGGATCAGCGCCAGGTACACCTCGGTTTTACCGCTGCCGGTAACCCCATCCAGCAGCGACACCCCAAAGCCACCCAATTGTTCGCCAATAGCGGCCACGGCTTTGGCCTGCGCCGGGTTCAACGCCGGAGCACTCGTCGGCTCCATAGTGGCTATCGACGACAGACAGGGCTGTTCTGTCGCCACCACCCAGCCCTTATCCACCAACTTGCGCATCACCGCCCGCCAGTTTTCCTGCACGGCATCGATGGTCTCGGCCGTCAGCCCGTCGTCCGGTGCTTCACGCAAGAGTTGCAGCAAAACCACCTGTCGCGGCGCGCGACGCAGGGTCTGCACATCCAGTTTGCAACCTGCCAGAGTAAGCTGCCAGACTGATTCACCCCTAACCTCGGGAGCGGCCCCCTGCCGCAGCAACGACGGCAGCGCATTGCTCACCACCTCGCCAATGGGATGCTGGTAATAGGCGCTCGCCCACATCAACAACTTCAGCAGCGATGGTGGCAGCAACGGCGCGGCATCCAATACTTCACTCACCCGCTTGAGGCGTGATTTGGGCACCTCGGTCTCATCAGTAATCGCCAACAACAAGGCAACTATGGTCGTACGCCCAAACGGCACTCGCAGGCGCATACCCGGTTGCAGGGTATGCAAATCGGTGGACGCTGGCGGCAGGTAATCGAAACATCGTCGTAAGGGAGAAGGTACGGCGACACGTAAATAAATCTTGGCTGACATCCATGCCACTTTACCAGACCTGCGCCTTAAGAAATGTAAATGCAGGCATCCAGAAACCTGTTCACAGAATAAGCTTCGTTGCGCATATTTTGCACATTACGGTTCATGTTTGCGACAGATGTTAGCCTCAGAGACTCACTGATATTGTCAGCACTCAACGCTAACTGATTGTCATGTAATCGCTTTCCCAGTTATCCACAAAACCTGTGGATAACTTTGTGGACAACATGCTAAAAAAATCACTTTGTACTGTAATACTAGTGTCATTTTTAGATTGATCACTTTTTAGCCATATTATATTATTCATATTATTCAATAGGTTATAATCAATCAAACACTTACCGCCAAAAATCAGAACGATATTCGAAGCGCTTTCTTTGCGCAAAAATATTCTGTGTATAAGCCCGAAAGCGCTTGACAATTTTTTTGCCAAGCCGCGTAAGGCCTACGGAGATACGTGGTGTTTTTTTCATCAACATCACGACCGAAAACCGTTTAAAATGCCCGCCCCATGAATGCACAAAAACGCCATGACATTTTCCTGCGCCTCAAGCAGCACATCCCGGAACCCAAAACCGAATTGCACTATCACACGCCATTTGAGCTGTTGGTAGCAGTGGCCTTGTCTGCACAAGCCACAGACAAGGGGGTCAACAAGGCCACGGCTAAACTGTTCCCAGTGGCCAACACCCCGGAAGCCATTTTGGCCCTGGGCGAGGATGGGCTGAAGGAATACATCAAAACCATCGGCCTGTTTAACAGTAAGGCGAAACATCTGACCCAGGCCTGTCGCATGCTGGTGGAACGACACGATAGCGCGGTTCCGGAAGATCGCGCCGCGTTGGAGGCGCTGCCGGGCGTGGGGCGCAAAACGGCCAACGTGATTTTGAATACCGCTTTCGGCCATCCCACCATTGCGGTGGACACGCACATCTTTCGGGTTTCCAACCGCACCCGTATTGCACCAGGCAAAAACGTGCTGGAAGTGGAAAAAAAGCTACTGAAATTTGTACCGGACAAATTCAAGCTGGACGCTCATCACCTGCTAATTCTGCACGGGCGTTACACCTGTGTCGCGCGCAAACCACGTTGCGGTTCCTGCGTGATTGAAGATCTCTGCGAATACAAGAAGAAGGAGTACGAATAGGGAGCCTCTGGTATATTCTGGACGAAGTAGATTACGTTCTAAAATATTCAGAATCAAGGCGCGAATCACACGTAATAGCTATCTATTGCGAACTTTCTCTAAAAATAAGAAGGGCCACGCAGAAGCTGGACTTTTTAGACGTAAGATGCGAGTTCATGAATATACCAGAGGCTTCCTAAATGTTTGGCCAAGACCGACACCAATTACGGCAGATGTACCTCGATGCCTGGCGTAAGCAACAAAACAGCGAACTGATGCAGCCACTGGAGGCGATGATCGCGGAAGTGGTCGCGCTACATCCGGAATACCACTCCCTGTTGGAACAAGGTGAAGACGCACTGGACAAGGACTTCCTACCCGAGAGCGGCGAGGCTAATCCCTTTATTCACATGGGCATGCACATGGCGATTCGCGAGCAGCTGTCCACCGACCGGCCCACGGGCATTGTGTTGGCGCACAAGAAATGTTTATTACGATTTCAGGATGCCCATGAAGCTGATCATCAAATTATGGAATGTCTGGGACAATCACTGTGGGAAGCGCAGCGCAACAACATGGCACCGGATGAATCCCAGTACCTGTCGTGCGTGCAAAAACTGTCTAACAAAAAATAGCGGGGCCTCAGTAGCTACACCTTCAGCGACTACAACCGAGTTTTTTACACAGCAAGTAGTCGATGGATAATTTACCCGGCCCACATAATAATGGCACCAGAATCATCACACCCCACAATTGGTGATCACGCCAACCTGCCGCATTGAGGTCGGGATAAGAAAGTGCAGCGGTGATATTGAAAACAAATAGGATAATTGCGCCGAAACGTCCCGCTATTCCAAAGGCGAGTAAAACGGGTAACGACAATTCTGCCGCAGTACCCATGTAAGCCGCTATATCCGGCGGCAACAACGGCACAGCATACTCATTCTCGAACAAATACAGCGTAGTATCCCAGGAATTAATCTTCAGCAAACCGGAACGGAAAAAAACCCACGCCAGCCACAGGCGAATGCCCAAGACACTCACAGGCGAGAGCCAATCGAGTTTTGCATAAATGGGCAACACCCATCCCATCACCTTACTTACCAGTGCATTGTCTGCCAACGTCGCCATGTGATTCTCCTGTTTACGTAAAAATGCCTGTGCGTCCTGCAATGCGCGAGGCTATTAACCTGGCTTCAAAATAGATCAGGATGATCTATTTTGAATCGGCCGCAAAACACCGGCGCAAATTGCTAATTTTCTTGTGTTTTGCGGGCTCGCGTTGGCTATCGCCAACGCACGTGACCCCCTGCACCGCCCCACAATTCCAACCCCACACACAGGCCGCTTACAGAGACGCTTGCTCCTTTTCGCCACAGAAGCTGCCGCCGCCACACGTACGGTCG
>CAZXZI010000024.1:0-27893 GCA_964645165.1 uncultured Ectothiorhodospiraceae bacterium | reverse complement strand
GGTCTCGTCAAACACCAGTTTTTCGTAGTGATTGTGAATATTGTCCAGAATCATGGGGTTTTCCTCGAACGCGGCGCAGTGGCTAATAAGCTAATAACGGCAGTCACAGAGCTGGACTTAAGGAAGCACACTAACGAAAAGTGCTGCGCAGATGCTTCACCGCTGCCGCCTCTTCGTCCGAAAACGATTTAGCCAGCACCTTGTCCGACAGACCCTTGGCAGGAAGTAACAACAATTCCACCAAATCACGTTGATCCTGATCAGTGCTGTCCGCAGCCGTATTGGCCAGTGAAATCAACGACGCCGAATAGCCGTAACCCGCCTGCATAAATACCTGACTCACAAATTTCTTGCGACCCTCGGGTGACATGGCCTGCGGTTGCATGGGATATTGCTCACCCACTTTGCGATAAGCCTGCGCCAACTGCTCCAACACGGCATGATCCCCAGCGGCAACGGGTAGGTTTTCTTTGCCGCAGGCTGTCAACGCCACAACGAGTAGCAGCAGGCACACACCGACAGAAAATTTGATTCGTTTGAATATTGTCTTTTGCATAGAGCCGCATGATACCGAACACTGCCCGGGTAAAGCCAGCGGCTGCGTAGGTCGCTACGGTTATTAATCCGGCCGCTTTATAGGCTGGAATAATAGTGCGGTACACGACTGCAGGAATGCAGGAGGAAGAGCACCAACAGTAGGCGCTATTAGGCGACGCAAGGAGCAGTTGCCAAGGGATGCACCGCCGTTGGCGATAGCCAACGCGAGCCCGCAAAACACAAGTAAATTCGCAATTTGCGCCGGTGTTTCGCGGGCGACTCAAAATAGATCATCCTGATCTATTTTGAAGCCCGGTTAATAGTACTGATACTAAAGAGACCACATGAATCTCAACAGCCTCTACCAACGTGCCCTGCACAGCGACAACTTCAGCCCCGACCCGGCACAACTTGCCGCGTTGAAACATTTGCAGACCTTGACGACACAGTTACACCAACCCACATCAAATAGCTGGGCATCACGCCTGCGCAAAAAATTCAGCACCGCCGACACAGAGCCTTGCGGCGTTTATTTATGGGGTGGCGTTGGACGCGGCAAAACCTGGTTGATGGATCTGTTTTTTGACGCACTGCCGTTTAAACAAAAACTGCGCCTGCACTTTCGTCACTTTATGCAGGAAATTCATGACGAGCTCACTCTGTTAACCGGCCACCGTGACCCACTGCCGCTGGTGGCCAAACGCTTTGCGCAGCGCGCACGGGTTTTATGCCTTGATGAATTTTATGTGGAAAACATCACCGATGCCATGATTCTCCATAAGCTGTTGGACGCTTTAAAAACACAGGGTATCGTCATGGTGTTTACCTCCAACCTCGCCCCCGCCGAACTGTATCAACACGGCCTGCAACGCGAACGCTTTTTGCCCGCCATCGCACTTATCGAAACCAATACCGATGTGGTTGAACTCAACGGCGACACCGACCATCGCCTGCGCAAACTTAAACAGGCGCATACTTATTTTTCACCTCTCAATACCGCCAGCGAACGCGCCATTGCACAATGTTTTAAAGACCTTATCCCGGTCACGGCGAAAAACGATGTCACACTCAACATCAACCATCGGCAAATCACCTGCTTAAAATGTGCCGACGACATTGCCTGGTTTGATTTTTATCAACTTTGTCACGGCCCTCGCGCCAGCGCTGACTACATTGAGTTAGCCCGTCAGTTTCATACCGTGCTCGTCAGCAAAGTGCCAAGCATGGGCGAAAATGATGAAGAGTGGGCGCATCGCTTTATCAACATGGTGGATGAGTTTTATGATCGCCGCGTCAAACTGCTCATCAGCGCCGATAACGAACCCGCCCACCTATATCACGGACGCCGACACAACTTTGATTTTCAACGCACCGTGAGTCGCTTAATGGAAATGCGCAGTAATGATTATCTCGCACAAGCACACCGACCCTGAGCGATTCCAAGCAACCTCAAACGACCCCACCAGAATACTGTAATAGATAACGATATTTTGAAAATCTTTCCTGCTACTTCATTTTCTTGTTTAGCACCAAATGAGTGCGCCGTTATTCAAATTAGTGCGTTTTAATTTATTGTTAAAATGCCCCACCTCTTACGGCCAAATATGGTTATAGTGGCCACGGATAAAATTCTCACGACACGATTATCGTGTTTCACTAATTCGTAAAATCATGCCTAAACCTCATTCAGAAAATCAAAAAAACACTTCCGTCAAAACCACCTGCCCCTATTGCGGCGTGGGCTGTGGTGTGCTCACACAAATGGACGAATACGGCGTAGTCACCGTTAAAGGCGACAACTCGCATCCCGCCAACCAGGGCCGCCTCTGCTCCAAAGGTACAGCGCTGGGCGAAACCGTTTATCTTGACGAGCGTCTGTTGTACCCGGACATCATGGGCGAGCAGGTGAGTTGGGAACAAGCTCTTGCCACGACGGCCGGACGTTTTGAAGAGATCATCGCGGAACACGGCCCCGACGCCGTGGCCTTTTATGTTTCCGGCCAGTTGTTGACGGAAGATTATTACGTCGCCAACAAACTGATGAAAGGCTTCATCGGCTCGGCCAACATCGACACCAATTCACGACTGTGCATGTCCTCGGTGGTGGCCGCGCAAAAACGCGCCTTCGGTGAAGATGCGGTACCCGGTTGTTACGAAGACCTGGAGCACGCCAAGCTCATCGTGCTCACCGGTAGCAACGCCGCCTGGTGTCACCCGGTGTTGTACCAGCGCATCGTAAAAGCAAAAAAAGACAACCCGGATCTCATCGTAGTCAACATTGACCCACGCACCACACACACCGCCAACGTGGCGGATCTGCAACTGGCCCTGCGCCCCGGCAGCGACAGCGTGTTGTTCAATGGCCTGCTGGTGTGGCTGGAGACCAACGGTGAACACAACACCCTGTTCACCGGCAACTTTACCGAAGGTCTGCAAGACGCGCTGAACGCCGCCAAACAAAGCACGCCCTCCGTTGAAATCGTCGCAGAGCACTGCGGCCTGTCCGTGGACGACGTGCAGGAATTCTATCGCCTGTTCGCGCGCACCGAACGCACGGTGACCGTATTCTCGCAAGGCATAAACCAGTCCAGCAGCGGCGTAGACAAGATCAACAGCATCATCAACTGCCACCTGTTCACCGGACGCATCGGCCGCCCCGGCATGGGGCCGTTCTCCCTCACCGGCCAACCCAACGCCATGGGCGGGCGCGAAGTGGGCGGGCTGGCCAACCAGTTGGCGGCGCACATGGAGATCGGCAACCAAGACCATCGACAACGCGTGCAGCGTTTTTGGGATTCACCGGTGATCGCACAAAACGAAGGCCAAAAGGCCGTGGGCCTGTTCGATGCCATCGCCGAGGGAAAAATAAAAGCGGTGTGGATTATGGCCACCAATCCCGTGGTCAGCCTGCCGGCTGCGGACAAGGTGCGCACCGCGCTGGAACAATGCGAGCTGGTAGTCGTCTCCGATTGCGTGGGCGAAACCGACACCGCCAAGCTGGCACACATTCGCCTGCCCGCCACCACCTGGGGCGAACGCGACGGCACCGTCACCAACTCCGAGCGCTGCATCTCCCGGCAACGCCCCTTTTTGGATGCACCCGGACTGGCCAGGCCGGACTGGTGGATCATCACCGAGGTGGCGAAAAAAATGGGCTTTGCCAAGGCCTTTCCCTACACCCGCCCGGCGGAGATCTTTCGCGAACACGCGCGCCTGTCGGGCTTTGAAAATACTGTCTCTGAAAACCCAGGCTCTGAAAATCCTGGCAGCCAACACAACAACCAACGCCTGTTCGACATCAGCGCCCTGGCCGAGATCAGCGATGATGAATACAACGCACTCACGCCCCTGCAATGGCCCGCCACCGCGCAATCACCGCAGGGCACGCCACGACTATTTGCCGATGGCCGCTTCAGCACGGCTAACGGCAAGGCGCACTTCCTGGCCATCACCCCGCGTGCGCCGGCCAACGCGCCTAACCCGAAGTATCCGCTCATTCTAAATACCGGCCGGGTGCGCGATCACTGGCACACCATGACCCGCACTGGCATGTCGCCACGGCTCTCCGCGCACACCATCGAACCTTATGCGGAAATTCATCCCGATGATGCCCGCAGATTCAACATCAGCGACGATGAACTGGCCGAGCTCAGCAGCCCGCTGGGAAAATCCATCATCGTGCGCGCACATATCAGCGACAAACAACAAGCGGGCTCGCTGTTTGTGCCCATGCACTGGAACCAGCAATTCAGCAGCCAGGCGCGAGTGGGCAGTCTCATCAGTGCCGTGCTGGACCCTATCTCCGGCCAGCCCGAATTCAAACACAGCGTGGCCAACATCCAACCCTGGCAGGCCGACTGGTACGGCTTTCTCATCTCCCGTCGCCGACCCGCACTCAAATACGCCAACTACTGGGCGCGCTCCCGCGGCAAAGGTTTCTGGCGTTACGAAGTGGCAGGACAACACAACCCCGAAGACTGGGCGCGACACGCCCACACCCTGCTCAACCATCCCAGCGAAACCGAACACTGGGTCGAGCTGTATGACAAAGCGCAGAATCACTACCGCGGTGCGCAAATCATCAACGACCGCCTCGACAGCGTTATCTTTATTTATTCAAGCCATCGGCTCCCCCCGCGAGACTGGCTGATCAGCCTATTTCAAAAAGACCACATCACCCCCGAAGAACGCACCAGCCTACTCAGCGGCACACCCCCGGCAGACCAGCAGGATTGCGGGCGAGTGGTCTGCGCCTGTTTTAACGTCGGTGAAAAAACACTGATCGACGCAATACAAACCAACGGCCTGAAAACCGTGGGAGAGATTGGTGCCGCGCTGCAGGCAGGGACCAATTGCGGCTCTTGCAAACCGGAGCTGATGGAGTTGATAACATTAAACGCGAGAGGTGGGCACACACTTAAAGAGCGCTAAACTCTGCGCCTTCGTAAAATGCTAATGATGTGACAATGCAACGTTGGCTTGATAATATTCATTGCGGGCTCCCGGACGGGTTGTTTTGTTTCTGTCTCTTCAAACATGGTGGCGCCCGGCTCGGAGTCAAGCCCTCTCACCCTTTACTTGATTCGTCGCTTTTTCCGTGTTGATTTTTACGTGCCGATACCCTGGGATTCTTCGACAGCCAGGTGTCCTGGGTACGACAGATTTTAGCTGTCCCCTGCCCTTCCACAGTGTCACCCGTTCCCTTGGGTTGCCAGGCGGGAATCAGATGCCGTTTGCCATTGCCGATGAGATCGGCACGATCTATCTTCTGGAATTAAAAGGGCCAGAGCCGAATGGCACTTACCTAAGCGTAATACTCCCGTCATCCCGGCTCAGGCCGGGATCCAGAACCAACCATTACCGCCATTTTCCTGGATTCCGGCCTGCGCCGGAATGACGGTATTTTTATATCTCGGTTCTTACAAAAAGAGCCGTCTACAAACAACCTCTCACAGAACGCTTTAACACGATAATCCTTACTCGGTAATGCCCTGGTTACTCACACCGGCAGAGCCGGTGGTTTCAGTCATTGAATGACGAATAAACTGGGAAGACCGGAACAAAGAGCAGTATGTTTTAAGATTAGCAACAATTGCTCTCTGTTCCGGTTTTCGTTTTCAACACACCGTGAGTCGATAAATGGAAATGCACAGCGACGATTAGCTCTCGCGGGTACGCCGACCATAAAAAATCGCTCCACTCACACGCCGCAGGTGGCGACACACTGTCCTAGATAGTTAGAACACCACCTCAAATTGCACAGTAGTGACATTATCTGTCGGAATCCCCGCTGGCGTGTCGTAAATATCCTGATATTCAAAGAAGCCCTTCACGTTCTCATCGAGATAATAACTGAGGCCGATCGTAGCCAGGGAATACTCGTCCTTCCCATCATTGACTTCATAATTTCCCAGGCGTAACAGCGGAACCCATGTAGGCCGACCATTTTTCATATACCGGTAATAGCCCTGCAGATAATAGCTGTTGTTGGAAACATCGCCGCCGGCATCCGTGTCATCCTTAGCCTGCATGTAAACACCCGAGAGCCGGAGATTGCCGATATCAAATTGGCCATCAATGGCAGCGCGGCTGAAATTCCGTAATTTACTGGCCGTCGTACAATCCGATAACTTGCAGTCACCATTCAGGATTAGCGCCCCCACCATCATCCCGGGAGCAAAGTCATAGGCCAGACGTCCGAAAATGACACTGGAATCACTGCCCACCAAGTCACCGGTCAGGCCACCAACTCCGGCGTTGTAGAACAGTTTGCCGGTTGGGCGGCCATACACGGAAAACTGCTGACGTGAATGACGCAGTTTGTCGCCATTGTCAGTTTTGCCAAACGTTTGATTCAACAACTCGTAATGACTGGCAGTCAAACGTCGCATATCCGCGTAGGTGTCATAGGGATCAGCCATCATCGTTGGGCCATACCCCGTCTGCACATTCAGCGCCTGGTTATAGTTATAAGTAATATGCGCCATTGAAAGCACCAGGCCAAAGCCATCCTCGCCTTCGGCCTCCACTTCCATCAAGCCGGAAATATTTTTATAAATTTCACCTGCAGCATAGATTTCACCTTCATGAATTGCGCGAATCTCGGTCTCTCCCTGTTTGCTGTCCGTATAGGGACGCGAGATCAGCGCCAACGACAGGGGAAAGTTTTTATCAAACTGTAACTTGTCCGTCACCTTGGTATCGCCGACGGCACTGCCGGGAAACCGATAACCAGCCTCCTTAAACCGTTGACCCATTGCCGTCAGTGCTGGATAGGCGGTATGGCATGCAGAGCATTGCAAATTATTTTTGCGGGCAAATGCCGGCAAAGCTGAAGCAGTGGTTGAGACAAGCACTGTGAACAGAACCATCATGGTCGTGAATGCAACTCTTATATTCATTATTCTCTCCTCCGTGGATAAAGTGCGGAATTGCTTTTTATTTCAATTTTTGTAGAATTTTTCACTGCTGTCTCGTTAACTTGATATGCATTGCGGTTAAATCAGCAAAATGCCTAACATTTAGATCGCTTGAAGATTTTAGAGGCATGAGAATCAATAATACCTCTTCGTCAGAGCCTGCCCCGCGTAGCATTTTGGGCATTCCGGCGAAGGCTGGAATCCAGTGGTCGCCTAAGATCGCCTACTTTTGGTCCAATGACCTCCTAGATTCCGGCCTTCGCCGGAATGACGGAAAAAAGTTAACGGGACAGCAGTAAGAATTTTTGTATCGATTGTAGAAATAAGAATCGTACAAAAATACAGACGACTGTCGCGAATTTCATTCGTATTAGTGTAGTATGATTTATCAACAACACCACCGCGAATGGGATGAATATTTTTGATCGGCGTATCAAGTTACCCATCTTGTCTCATAAAAACCCGGGCCTTTGTATCATGTACGAAGACGCACCTTTTAATTTCAACGCACCGTGAGTCGCCTAATAGAAATGCACAGCAATAGTTATCTCGAAGAAGACACCAAGATTAATGCACAATGACAAAACGACAGATATTAACCAAAGTGTTCAAGCTTGAGCCAGCAGATCAACAAGGTCAGGCTCGATTGAGCTTAACGGAATAGCAACGGGTAAGCTAGCAACACTCCATTTACCAAACACACATGAAAAAAATGCTTCTCATCCCGGCTTCTCTGCCCATCATTTTCATCATCTGGTTTTTCATCCTTGGCGTAATCTCAAAATCTGCTAGTGCACCTGGATTCACTGAGGAAAAACTATCACCCTGTTCAGACAAACCTAATTGTGTTTGCAGCGAACGACAAGCAGATACTCGTCACTATATTAAGCCCATCATTTTTCCAAAGAATACTACACTCGATATCTTACCTAGCTTAAAAAGCACGATTCAAGACATGAAAAGAAACGTTCATGTTGTTAAGCAGCATTATATAGCAGCTACCTTTTCATCACCCATCTTTGGGTTTGTCGATGATTTTGAGGTTCGCAAAATTTACAGCAGCGAATCAACGAATAATAATTTTTACGCAAATGCGAAACTTATTTCTGTTGGAACCTACTGAATATCATTCATTTGATTGACGACTTTTCATTCTTGGATAGCTGCTTACTGACCACCGGCGGCAGGATTTTAGGTGATTTTATTCGCACTTGCTTATTGATGTTGAGTCTCCCGAAAACAACCTCAATGTCATTCTTTTTAACGCCAAACTTTTTCGCCAAAAACCGAACCATGTGATCAGTGGCCTTACCCGCAACGGGTGTTGCCGTCACGCTTATTTTCAGTTGGCTTCCTTTTGGCTTGCCAATAACATCCTGTTTTGCACTAGGCTTGCCAAGAATATTCAACACCAGAGTTTCGCCGTCCCAAGCGCAAAAGGATTTCATTGCATGTCTTTTTTTCGTCATTGGTTCTTTGGGATCAATGGGGACAGCCGTGAATCAGACCTTATTCATCAAACCATCACTTAGCCCGCCGTTGCTTCCTCGGCGTTTTTGCAGACTTTGCTTTTGACGGTCTGGGATTCTTCGGCAGCCCGGTGTGCTGGGTACAAAAGGTTTTACCCGCGCCCGGCCCGTCCACATTGTCACCCGTGCCTTTCGGCTGCCATGTGGGAATCAAATGACGTTTGCCATTGCCGATGAGATCGGCACGGCCCATCTTCTTGAGTGCCTTGCGCAACAGCGGCCAGTTGTTGGCATCGTGATAACGCAGAAAGGCTTTGTGCAGCTTGCGGGCGTTGGCACCCTTGGGCACAGGCATCTCTGCTGTACCCGAACCAACCTTGTGCAGCGGGTCTTTGCCGGAGTGATACATGGCCGTTGCGGTGGCCATGGGGGATGGCAGAAAGTTTTGCACCTGGTCTGCGCGAAAGCCGTTGGCCTTGAGCCAGATGGCGAGGTTCATCATGTCTTCGTCGGTGGTGCCGGGGTGGGCGGCGATGAAGTACGGAATCAAATATTGTTCTTTACCGGCAGCTTTAGAATATTTTTCAAACATTTGTTTGAAACGATCATAGCTGCCCATGCCGGGCTTCATCATTTTTGACAGCGGGCCGGTCTCGGTGTGCTCCGGGGCTATCTTTAAATAGCCGCCCACGTGATGGGTGACCAGCTCTTTGACGTACTCGGGTGATTCCACGGCGAGGTCGTAACGCAGACCGGAGGCGATGAGAATTTTTTTAATGCCGGGCAATTGGCGCGCGCGTCGATACAGTTTGATCAGAGGCTGATGATTGGTGCCGAGGTTTTTGCAAATGCCGGGATGCACGCAGGATGGCCGCCGACAATTTTCTTCGATCTTCGGGTCTTTGCAGGCGAGGCGATACATGTTGGCGGTGGGGCCACCAAGATCGGACACCACACCGGTAAAACCGGGTACGGTATCGCGGATGGCTTCCACTTCACGAATAATCGAATCTTCCGAGCGGCTTTGGATGATACGCCCTTCGTGTTCGGTGATAGAGCAAAAAGTGCAGCCGCCAAAACAGCCGCGCATGATGTTCACTGAAAAACGAATCATCTCGTAGGCGGGAATGTTCGCCTTGCCGTAATCGGTGTGCGGCCGGCGCGTGTACGGCAGCTCGAACACGTTATCCAATTCCTGCGTGGTCAACGGAATAGGCGGCGGGTTCATCCACACGCCGCGCGTGCCGTGGGACTGGTACACCGCGCGCGCATTGCCGGGATTAGTTTCTTTGTGAAACACGCGCGAAGCGTGGGCGTAGAGCACGCGGTTATCGCGCACGTGATGATAGTCGGGCAGGCAAACCAGCGTTTTGTCCGCGACTGGACGCGGTGCGCGCTTTGTTTCCAACACCTCCAACGTAATGACCACGCCGTCGGCTGGTTTCTTTTGACTGCCGGCATCGCCTTCACCACTGACGCAAGGCGCATTCTGTTCGCCGCCGTTGGCAAGGTAGGGATCAATGGGTGCCTCTATCACGCCGGGCTGATCCAGCTCGGTGGAATTTAAAATGCCCCAGTCTTTGGGTAGGCGTTCGGGGCGACCGTTATTATCACGACAGGCAAACACAGTACCGCGTATATCGGTGATGTCTTCGATGGCTTCGCGTCGAGAAAGCCGATGTGCAATTTCGATGATCTGCCGTTCGGCATTGCCGTAAACAAGCAGGTCTGCCTTCGCGTCGAGGATCACCGAGCGCCGTACCTTCTCCGACCAATAATCAAAGTGCGCGATGCGCCGCAGGCTGGCCTCTATGCCGCCGATAATGATCGGCACGCCCTTGAAAGCTTCCCGCGCCCGCTGGCTGTATACCACCACGCAACGATCGGGACGCTTGCCGCCTTCGCCGTTGGCGGTGTAGGCATCGTTAGAACGTTTTTTGCGATCTGAGGTGTAGCGGTTGACCATGGAATCCATGTTGCCGCCGGTGATGCCGAAGAACAAATTGGGCTTACCCAGTTTTTGAAAGTCGCTTGTGTTCGTCCAGTCCGGTTGCGAAATAATGCCCACACGAAAACCCTGCGCCTCCAGCACCCGGCCGATCACCGCCATGCCGAAGCTGGGGTGATCCACGTAGGCATCACCGGTGACCAAAATCACATCGCAGGAATCCCAACCCAGGGCGTCCATCTCTTCGCGAGACATGGGCAACTGAGGTGCCGGGCCAAAACGCTGGGCCCAGAATTTGCGGTAGGAGAAGATGTCGGGGGCTGTTTGCATGAGGCTGTGTTACGGGTATGCGCTAACGCGGGAATGGCCGGACATTATACGCCAATCCGGTCAAATAATGACCAGCTGACTGGAAGGGGAATCAGCCTTCAGCTGCGCGGGTCATGCTCATCCGGTTTACCGTCCCCGGCGTCCTCTATCACCTCGGCGGACGGCGCGATAGTCTCTTCCGGTGTAACAAATTCCTCGACCTCTGTCGGGGCTGGCCAGGGTGCAAATGGAAAAGGTTTATCGTCGGTATTATAGGTCACAAACAGCAACGCCTGATAAATAAACGACGCCAGGCTTGCGCCAAAGAAACGCAGGTTGTCGTTGGTCTGTCCGGTGAACACGGTAAATAAAAACTGAATCACCACCACGGCTCCAGTAACCACTCGAGCGATCACCAGCAAAAATACAAACAACAAAATAAAGAACCCACGAATCCAGGTTTCGGAGGCGGTAAGATTTTGTTTTAAATCGTCATCCATTTTATTTTTCCTGTGAAGTCGTGTTCGCCGCAGCAACTGGCAAATACGTAGTGAAGTTTTGCTTAAGCAGCGTTTTGCTCAAAAAGCGGAATTCAAATTGCCAATCACCTTCCACCATTTCAAAATCTTCATTGATACGATAACCGGCCTTATCCTCCACCATGCCATCAGTAAGTTTTAATTCCATATTGTAACGATAGCCCTTGGAAAGACTACCGTCCGGTTTTTTCATTTCTGGATGCATCACCACCAACTCCAGCGGTATCACACCGACATTTTTTTCTAGCCCGGCTATGCGAAAACGAAATCCAAACAGGCGGCCTTTTTTCAACGGGATACGCTGGGTATCTTCGACCAACTGCGCCTTGCCGCGCGTGACATAACCCGAACTCACTGCTGGCCTCTCCAGCCGCTCGGAGCCGTCGGTAAACTGGTAATAACCACGATCAATCACCGTGGCAATGGGCGCGGCCTGCGTTACTCCCGCACTCACCAAGCATAAAATAAGCAAAACACTACGTTGCATACCAAGATCCTTTTTTTCTAAAACGGTTATCAAATCATTAACTGCGGTTGACGTTTCAAGTGGCCTTCAACCTTCAATGTGCCTTGCTTATCAAACCACTGAAATATTGCCCGCTCAGTGCTGATGAAATGAACTTCAGTGCGACCACCGTTGGCACATTTTTTTAAACCATAATCTAACTCATCCCGAAAATGATAGAATCGTCCCTTATGTTTCAGCAGACGCAGAATACCACCGCAACTCAGTGTATCGTAATCAATGCGGTATTCCTGCGGTGTAACAGTTAACGTGGCCGCGTACTGTTGATACTGCTGACCCGCCACAATCACTTCAGTTAAGGTACCGCTCCATACACCCAAGTGAGCATCGGCTGCATTCGCCACAACGGAGAACCAAAGCCCAACGGTTAACACTGTACGAAACAGTAGTTTTATTTTCCAGCACCCGGTTGTTGGTATCCTGTGCATTCAATACAAAATACCTTTTGTTCGCCGTCCAGCTTGATGGCGGTGAGTTGCCCCCCCCACAGGCAGCCCGTATCCAGCGAAACAATTTTTTGATCGCTACGCAAACCTAATGTAGACCAGTGCCCGAACACCACACGTAAATTTTCGCTGCGCCGATTCACCACCTCAAACCAGGGCAGTAAACCGGCAAGCTGCGTGCCCGGCGCGCCTTTTGCGTGAAAATCAAAACGTCCCTGCGGATCGCAATACCGCAGCCGGGTAAAACTGTTGGCGATAAACCGCAGCCGATCCCAGCCAGTTAAATCATCGCTCCAAACATCCGGCGTATTACCGTACATGTGTTGAAAAAATTCCGCGTAATCGTCACCGCGTAAAACGGTTTCCACTTCTTTGGCACAGGCCTGCGCCTTGATTAAATCCCACTGCGGCGGCAAACCCGCGTGTACCAGCGTGCGGTTCAGTATGGCATCGTGATGCATCAGCGGCTGTTGACGCAACCAGGCCAGTAATTCATCCCGATCCGGTGCATTAAGAATCTCATCCAGCGTATCGCTTTTGTGAAACGGCGCACTACCCTCAGCCACTGCCAATAAATGCAGGTCGTGGTTACCCAGCACGGTCACGGTACTCTCACCCAATTCACGCACTGCACGCAATGTTTGCAATGAAGCTGGCCCGCGATTGACTAAATCGCCGGTCAACCAGAGCCGATCTTTTGCCGGGTCAAAGCAAATCAACGCAAGCAATGCCATCAGCTCGTCGTAACATCCCTGCACATCGCCTATCGCGTAAACCGCCATCGCTGGTTTTTATCCGACGTTTGTAAATGAAATATTCCTGGGCAGAATAACACGCTAGGCCTACACATCGGGTAAACTGCCCGCATGGACAAGACTGTAGTGATTAACCCACAAAAAAAACCGGGACAACGGCGGGCGTTCAGCAGCCTGCTGTTTGTGAGTTTTATTCTACTTAGCGCACTCATCATTTCCCTGCTCAACCCAGGCTGGATCAACCACGTCCTCTTGCCTATTGGCGCAGACATTGGCATGTTCCAACTCATCTGGCCGGAACAACCGTTGGCTGCGCTGGAATTTATCGTTACTAAATCTTTATTTGTGCTCACTCACCATGATCAACGAAGCGGGCTGAATCTGTGGACCGTGGAATACGACAGCATCACTCTCGGGGTTTATCTATTAGCGGCCATACTGGGCGGACGACTGATCAATCGCAGCATTCAAACTCGCTACCGTGGCGGGCTACTTAGAGGACTGCTGGGCATGGCTTTGCTGGTAATTGCCTTTACTTACATGTCCAACATTGAACATTGCTCCGGCGCCACCTGGGTGGGTTTTGTCAGCCTTTACGGTTTAGGTTTCAGTGGCTTTGATTTTTACCCGTATTATCAAGGCGTATTTGCACTGCTCGGTCTGGCGCTGTTGATGTGGGGATTCTTCAAACAAGCTCAGGCGAACAAGTAGATCAGTACCCCACCCAATAAAAACCGATAAAGCACAAACGGCAGCATGCCCATGCGTTCCAGCATCTTCAGAAAGAGGTGGATACACACATAGGCGGTAAGCGCCGAAGTGACCATGCCAATGGTCATCGCTCGCCAGTCCACCAAGTCGGGGGACTTAATCAAGTCCAGCGTCAGCAAACCACCCGCTAACACGATCACCGGAATCGACAACAGAAACGAAAAGCGTGCGGCCGCTTCACGGGATAACCCCAGCATTAAACCGGCTGTCATCGTGGCTCCAGAACGCGAGGTGCCGGGAATCAGCGCCAGAGCCTGGGCGATACCAATAATCGCAATATCGCTGATGCGCAAACTGAATTCATCACGCTGGCCGCGTCCTTTCACATCCGCTACCCACAGCAGCACGCCAAAGCCGATGGTCGCCGCAGCAATCACCAATTCTGAACGCAGATCGCCTTCTATATAATCCTTTAACAGCAAGCCAGCCAGCCCCACGGGAATGGTGCCCCACAACACTGCCCAGGCCAGCCGACTATTAGCAGTTTGCTTGCGCGTAATCACCGACCGCGCCCAGTCCTGCGTCATGGGCACTAGCTCGCGTCGAAAGTACAACACTACGGCGGCAAGCGTGCCTACATGCACCGCCACATCAAAGGCCAGCCCCTGATCCGGCCAACCCAATAAATGCGGCAATAAAATCAAATGCGCAGAACTGGAGACCGGTAGAAATTCGGTAAAGCCCTGTAACAGAGCGAGGAAGATAGCGTGTAATGAATCCATATTTTACCTTTGAGAAATACAAACTCCATCATTCTGGCATAGTCCAGAATCCAGAATTTCAATGAAACCACTGGATTCCGGCCTTCGCCGGAATGACGAAAATAATATTAGCGGGACAGCAGCGAAAAATTGTATAACCAATAGTTTCAATTTTTTCGCTGCTATTTTTTTTCGGCGACAAGACGCGCCATTTGCCCATTGCGTAACGGTGTCTTTTCCAACACGCGAAAGCCGGTGTTTTCCAGCATAAAGGCCAGATCATCGATACTGAACCGATTGTGTTCGACAAAGTGAATGAACAGATCTTCCAACTCATCCAGCGGTGTACTGCGATCAAACACCGCCAAGTCACTATCTGCCAGATATTGTTGCAACGGCGCGCGCACCCAGTCCATCACATAAAAAATACCACCGGGTTTCAGGCAACGCTGCATCTCCTGCATTGTTCGCACCGGCTGATACATTTCGTGCAGCACCACTGAGGCAACCACTGCATCGACGCTGTCATCGTCTAACGGTAAATGGGGATCATGAAGGTCTGCGGCAATAATTTCGCAACCTACAGGCAGTTCGTCATTGGCTGATGTCAACATGTACTCTGCGCACTCCACACCAATGGCGCGTGCCGTGGGATGTCGTTCGATGACATCACGCAAAAAAGTACCTGGGCCGGTACCCAGGTCGAGAATTACCGGCGCATCGTCCAGCACGGTGGCGATGCGTTCATTCCACAACGCCCAGAAATCATCATTGAACCGGCCGGCGTAGGTGTCTTTCATTAATTGCACAAAGGCTTCGCCGTCTTTGTGATGCTTGGCGAGCATAGCTTGGGTTTGTTGTAGTTTGTTGTTCATTCGAGTTCCTTACATTGCTTCACTGTAGGGTGGGCACCGCTCACCGTTGACATTCTTTCATGGTACGCAAGGTGGGCAATGCCTTTATGCCCCAGAGGCTACACCCTATAGTTGATGCCGCAAATCCTGCAGTGCAAAGCCGCGCAGTGGTTCATCATAATCGCGCGCCAGGGCAATCACCTTGAAACGCTCGCCCATCTCAGAGGGTAAAGTGAGCGTTCGCATTTGCTGTGCCTGTAAAATCTGTTGTCTCTCATCCAATGCCTCAAAAGATTCCGCCAACTCGGTGATGCCATTGCCCATCAGAAAAAACCCCTGAGTATTGTAACCGCACACGGCCAGCCCAGCAGCAACCGCGGCCTCAGCAATAGCAGTAAAATCTACGTGCGCGGTGATGTCCTGCAGGCCGGGATACACGAACGGGTCGTCGTGGGCACGGTGCCGATAGTGGCACGCCAGCGTGCCACCAATGCGCCGCGGGTGATAATACTCGGCAGCGGAATAGCCGTAATCAATGAGCAGCACCACACCGACCTCCAACCGCTCGGCGATGGACTGCACCCAGCCCATGGCCGCCAGATTGATCTCCGACGTGTAACCCGGCGGTAAGTTCGCAACAAGTTCGCACAAATGAGCTGGCACTGGCAGTTCGTCCGCGGCATCGCTTGCCCACTGAAAGCAACCGTCGGTAAAACTCACGCCGCGTTCCTGCAGCGTATTTTCGGTTTTTGTACTTTCTGCGCTTAAAAAACAGTGCACTGGCAAGGCGTCCAGCAATTCATTGGCCACCACAACGCCACGAAAACCGGGGACGGGCAGTTCGTTCAACCAGCGAACACGCTCCAACAGGTGCGGCACTTGTGCGGCCAGCGTTTCCTGCTGACGGACCTGCAAGTCGGCGCTCAATTCCAGAATAAAATAGTGCGCAGGTAGTACCTCCAACGACTCCAACTCGTCGAGCATATCCGCCGCCATGATGCCGCTGCCACCGCCCACTTCCAGCACATTGCCTGTGCCATCAAACGTTTTCAGCACGTCGGCTATTTGGTGCGCCAGGCTGCGGGAAAATAGCGGCGATATCTCCGGCGCGGTCACAAAATCCCCCTGCTCGCCAAACTTTTGCGCGCCCGCCGAGTAATAACCCAGCCCTGGCGCGAACAGAGCCAGTTCCATGTAGCGGGCAAAGCTGATACGCCCCCCGGCGGCGGCAATCTCGTCGGCCATCAGCGCGATGAGCTGCGCACTGTGTGCCTGCGCAGCGGCATCTGGCTCGGGCAGTTGCAGCGGATTGTCGGCAAGAATGGGCATGGGCAATGGAGAGTGAGTGGGCTATAAATGCCCCAATGGGCAATCGGTGCAGAGTTGGGTTACAGTGTGCTCGTCGACTTCAGCACTTGTCTTCACAGAATGGTTTGCGACTCTTTTAGTAAAAACAGGCGAAGCTAATTGGAAATAAACACGTGAATGATACCACGGAAGGCACTGGCGATACGTTAGACACGGGCTCCGGCTCATTACAGGATCGCGTAATCCTCATCACCGGCGGCGTACATCGCATCGGCGCGGTGATCGCCCGCACCCTGCACGCCCAGGGCGCGCGGCTGGTGCTACATTATCGCGGCTCACGAGATGCCGCCCACGCCCTGCAGGATGAACTCAATGCACTACGCGACGATTCCGTGGTGCTGGTGCGCGCCGACCTGTTGGATCAGGCCGCCCTGCCCGCTGTAGTAGGCGATGCGCTGGCCACCTGGGGGCGGCTCGATGTGCTGGTCAACAACGCCTCCAGTTTTTACCCCACCCCGCTGGGCAAGGTCACCGAAACCGAGTGGGATGATCTGATGGGCACCAATCTCAAGGCACCGTTCTTTTTGTCCCAGGCCGCCGCACCGCACCTCAAGGAGCAGAAGGGCTGCATTGTCAACATTGCCGACATTCACGCCGACCGGCCGCTGAAACGCTTCCCCGTATACAGCATCGCCAAGGCCGGGCTGGTGATGCTCACCAAGTCCCTGGCCTGCGAACTGGGCCCCGAAGTGCGCGTCAATGCTATCGCCCCCGGCGCCATTTTGTGGCCCGAGCGTGAGATCGATGAAGTCACCCAGCAGCGCATCGTCTCCCGCACCTTCCTCAAACGCCAGGGCAACCCCGAGGACATCGCGCGTGCGGCCTTGTTTTTGATCCGCGACGCCGATTACACCAGTGGGCAGGTGATTACGGTGGATGGCGGGCGGTCGTTGAATAGCTAGTCGCAAAACATATCATCATGAAACAAATTTTGGTGTATTCAGATTCACTCACTTGGGGAATCATCCCAAACACCCGCGAACGATTTTCCTTTGACAAACGTTGGACTGGTGTTGCGGAAAATTTTTTAAACAAAGACGCAACAAAGTACCGCATCATTGAAAATTGCCTGAACGGTCGAAGAACCGTTTGGGAAGATCCGCTCAAACCCGGCAGAAGTGGCTTGTCGGGCATTGAGCAAATTATTGAAATGCACTCACCACTGGAGCTAGTGGTTTTAATGCTGGGCACCAACGATTTTCAATCCATGCACTCTCACACTGCATGGCATTCCGCCCAGGGAATACGCTCTCTGATCACGGCTATTCGTCAAGCTCCCATCGAACCAGGCATGCCCAAACCACCAATATTGGTAATCGCACCACCGCCAATACAAACACCCAAAGGGCCAATTACAGCAAAATTTGAAGGTGGTGAAGAAAAGTGCCTGGGCTCGCTGACAAATATAAAACCGTTGCCAATGAGATGAATTGTTCTTTTTTTGATTCTGCCGCTGTTACAACCAGTAGCGAAGTGGGCGGGATCCATCTCGACAAGCAACAGCACAACATTCTCGGCAAAACCATTGCAAAACAGATTCAAACAATTGTGACATGAAACCCTTCGCCGAATCCTGCGCGCAAAACCAGCAAGTTATTCTCGATGTGCTGCAACAAGAATTTGTCGCGGTAAACCACGTGCTGGAAATCGGCAGCGGCACCGGTCAGCATGCGGTGTTTTTTGCCCGCGCCTTGCCGCACCTCATCTGGCAGGCCAGCGATGTTGACGAGTATCACCCCGGCATTCATGCGTGGATTGCGGATGAAGGCCCGGACAATGTGCGCGCACCGCTGAGTCTTGACGTGCAAAGCGACGCCTGGCCCGATACCTCTTTCGACGCGGTGTTCAGCGCCAACACGGTGCACATCATGGGCTGGCCGGAGGTGGAAAGGATGTTTGCGGGTATCGGTGAAGCATTAAGCGAAGGCGGACGTTTTTGTCTTTACGGGCCGTTTAATGTGGATGGCAAATTCACTTCACAAAGCAATGCGCGCTTTGAATTGTGGTTAAAAGAGCAGAACCCCAAGAGCGGGATTCGGGACCAGGCGGAACTGGATGCGCTGGCGGCAGCGGCGGGAATGTCGCGGGTGGCAACGCATAATATGCCAGCGAATAATACTATTTTGGTGTGGGAGAAACTGGGCGGTTAGCACTCTTTCAGCTATCTCCGTCATTCCGGCGAAGGCCGGAATGACGGGTTGCAGTTAGCTTGGCTGGCCGCCCTTGGCCTTCAAAGCCATAACCGCCCCGCGCACTTCATCCACATCAATCTGCACCGGCGATTCTTCGTTGGCCAATTCAAATAACGGGATCAACTCTTCCAGCAGTTTGGGCATGTGCGGCACCAGTCGTTGTAGGTTGCCATGTTTGATCATAGCAATGGCTTCGTCCAGTTTCGGGCAGACCTTGTCCACATCAACAGCTTGGTCTTCCTGATGTTTTCCCGCCGCACAAAAGCGGTTACGGCCGGCGTTTTTAGCAAAGTACAAACGCTCGTCCGCCGCGGCTAACAAAGTTTCCAGTGAATCACCGTCCTGTGGCAGCATGGCGATGCCGATACTAATAGTCACCGGAATGGTGTTGCCTTCAAACTGAATGTCCAATGATTCCACTGCTTTGCGCAACCGTTCGGCTAATACGATGGCGGCCAGGCGGTTGGTGTAGGGCGAACTCACCACAAACTCTTCACCGCCCACCCGCGCCACGGTGTCTTCTTCGCGCACGTTGCTGGACAGCGCCCGCGCCACTTTGGTGAGCACGTAGTCACCCGCGGCGTGGCCAAAGGTATCGTTGGTGTTTTTGAAGTGGTCGATGTCCATCATCAACACGGCAAAGTGTTCCTTCTGCCGGCGCATGAGTGACAATTCTTTATTCGCGACGTGCGTAAAGAAGCGCCGGTTGGCCAGATGAGTGAGCGGGTCCGTATTGGCCTGCTCACGCAATTCGCGCTGGCTTTCTTCCAGCTCACGCAGGGTCACTGCCAATTTGCGATGGGCACGTAGCCGGGCGAGAAGCTCTACGCGGTCGCTGGTTTTGGCCACAAAGTCGTTTACGCCCGCCATGAAAGCGGCCTCGCGGGCGGCGGTCTCATCGCCCCCGGTAACCATGATCACAGGCATGTTGCTGACCCGCATCACCACGCTATTACGCATGCGCTTGACCAGGCCGAGGCCGTCCAGCTTGGGCATGGACAGATCGGTGATCACCACTTCGATGCGGCTATCACTGTTGATAAATTCCCATGCTTGCTCGCCGTCTACCGCTTCCACGGGCATGAACTCGTCTTGCAGGGCGCGGCTCAACGAGAGGCGTATCGTGGGCGAATCATCGACAATGAGAATCTGCGGCTTAAAGCCGCCTGTGTTGCTTTCAGATAAGGGGCGGGGCGTGTCGTTCATTACTGCTGTGTCTACCACGGTGCTAAATTGATTTCGGAATATCTGATTAAGTCATGAGCGAATAAGTTAGGTATTCTCGGCTCAAGATTTTCGTTCATGACTTAGTCAGAGGTTCTTTAACGTGCCATTTAAAGGGTATCGGCCGGAGAGCCTGATTTCTGTTGTCGAATTTTTCCCAAAGACTCGCATAATTTTCGCCGAGTTCGGGATGTACCCCCTGCGGTGCCATTTCTGCTAACGGCCAGAGCACAAAGGCATAACGGGGAATCTCGTCCCGTGGCACATGGTAATTTTCTGCATCAATAATCTCGTCGCCGTAGAGCAGCAGGTCAAGATCCAGGGTTCGCGCGGCGAAACGTTCGCCGTTGCGTACCCGGCCGTGTTGGTCTTCGATCTGTGCCAATGCGGCCACCACTTGTTCCACGCTGTCGCCGGTATCAAAGGCTGCCACCAGGTTGTAAAAGGCGTCACCATCAAAACCCACCGCGTCGCTTTCATACACTGAGGAAAGTTGCACGTCGCCAAAACGGTCGCGCAAATCCGCCACGCCTGCGCGGATACTACGCTCGCGGTCGATATTGCTGCCGATGCCGACGAAGACTCGAGGCATTAATTCTGCTCCCCACGCTCAATAATCACTCCAACATCGCCGGCATAACGTACCGCACCCTTTTTGTTGACACGCAGCCGCACCCATTTCACCTCAAATTCATTGAGCACGATCTCCGCCACCCGCTCGGCGAGAGTTTCCACTAACTGAAAATCACTGTCACCCACAAATTCGATGAGCCGCTTGGCCACCGCTTTGTAATTCAGCGTGTCTTCGATGGCATCTGTAGCCGCGGCACGGGGGATGTCCGCCGCCATGTCCAGATCAAGAATAATCGACTGTTTTTCTTTGCGCTCCCAATCGTAGATACCGATGATGGTTTCGATGGTGAGGTCGTGCAGGAAGATAATATCCATGAGCGGGAATGAAAGCACCTTAAATGAAATAGACCGAAACTATACCGGCTTGCTCAAAATCAGACCAGCGACGGACGCGGCGACGCAACGGTAAAAATACGCAATAATACGCCCATGCTCAGCGCCATCATGATCTTCGCCGCCTACCTCATGGGTTCGCTCTCCGCCGCCATCATCACCTGTAGGCTTATTGGACTGCCAGATCCGCGTACTCAGGGTTCCAACAACCCCGGTGCCACTAACGTGTTACGCGTGGGCGGCAAAAAGGCCGCGGCCATTACTTTGCTGGGTGACGCGATCAAGGGCGTGATACCAGTGGTGGTGGCTCAGCAAATGTCAGCACCACCGTTGACCTTATCGCTGGTGGCACTGGCCGCGTTTCTCGGCCATCTCTACCCGGTGTTTTTTGGCTTCCGCGGTGGCAAAGGCGTCGCCACAGCCTTTGGTGTACTGGTGAGTATCGCCTTGCCGGTGGGACTGGCGCTGCTGGCCACCTGGTTGGTGCTGGCCAAGTTATTCAATATCTCCTCGCTATCGGCACTCATTGCCGCCGCCCTTTCGCCGCTGTATATGTGGTGGTTAGCACCGCAGCCGGAATTTATTTGGCTTGCCTCGGTCATTAGTTTGTTGCTGATTTGGCGGCATCGATCGAATATTCGGAATTTGTTGAGTGGGGATGAGGGGAAGATTGGGTAGGTTTTTAGACTAGCGCCCTCATTACTTTGATTTGTTGAGGTTCCGCAACTGGCTGTTCGGTTGATTGATTATTTTTTTGATGGAAGCGGCGTGCTCATTCGGCAATTAGAATGCCGTTAAACTCCCTGGATTCCGGCCTGCGCCGGAATGACGGAAAGCAGAAATTCCAGTCCGTAGGCTGGGATGAGCTTGCGGGCCCCAACCAAGATTGACGGAGGTTCCTCAGCGAACCATTCAATGGTTTTTCTATTTTTCTTGCGGAAGCTACGTGCTCATTAGATACGTCCCTGTACCCCACCTTATCGTGCGACCTTCGGTCGTGCGAAATAGCTGCCTGCCATTTCGTCAATTTCTTTGCTTGCTTAAAGTAACCGGGTGACATGCTAAAAAAATAAATCGTTGCCTTCCGATAATTAAGAAAGTACTAAGGAACTTCTGTACAAGTCTCTTTTTTTAGCATCCCGGATATCAGAGATAACTAGCACTTCGAAACCGCGATTACCCCGTAATAGACCCCACACAACCCACCGTGTCATTCACACTTTTGGTCGGCTCCGTACACAGGGCATTGGAATAGGTGGGCACCACATAGGTTGCTCCCGATACCTGCACCTGCACACCGTTGGGTACGGCATCGGTGCCAGTGGGCATCTCACTCACCAAACTGGTCACCGTGGGTGTGCCATATTTGTTCACCACCGCGTCGTGCGCATTTTTCACTGCCACACTTTGCGCCCACAGTGAGTCATCCTTCGACTGCTGAGCGGCATCCACATATCGTGGCACGGCCATGGCGGCGACAACGCCAACCAGCACCATGCCAATCAATAATTCGATAAAGGTAAATCCAGCTGAGGTTTTTTTGATACTTGCTTTCATGTTCTTTCTCCCGTGCTCGCCTGCGGCGAGGCAGCCATACACCTTGTAAAATCAAGGTCTCCACCCTGTTTAACGGCGTGAGAGAAATCGCTGAGATACCAAAATGACCAAACTGTGACGGGCGTCACAGTTTGAAAAGAGGATTTTAGAGAGAGGTGGATTCTTGGCGAAGCGCCGCGCCAATAGCCGGTAAACAGTGCGCCTGCTGGGCTTCCGACAGTGGCGTATCACTGTCCACAATTTCACTTAGATCCAGGTGTCGGGCTGACAAACCCAAAGCACTGTTCAGATATTCTGCCAGCCCTGGAATCGGTACTTCGGTGGGTGCCAACACCAGACCGGCCACTGGCGGCTGTGAAAAGTAGCGATCGTAATAATCCAGGGAGCGCTGTATCTCCAACACCAGTCGATCAAACGCGGCATTCCCTTCCAAAGAGTTTTCCAGACTCAAGCCTTCAGCAGCGCTCACACCCTGATTCAGATATTCGTAACCCATATCCAGGGTGCGCGCAAAATACAAAGAAGACTGCCGCGCCACTACCACCAGGCCTCGTTCACGGGTGAGATAGACCATCGCCACGCCCGCCTCGTTTTCTGGCAGACGCGAGGTAATGTTGCGCAACACCAACTCGGGAATATCAATGGTGGTGAGATTGACATCGGCATCCTGCAAGACATCGACATGCTCACGCACCGTGGAAGTCCGCGAGGCGACGACGTACAGTTTATCTTGTTGACCACTGGCACCACTGGCCGGTGCATCAAATACATCGATCACCGCGTCGTCAATGTGAAAATCAATTAAGTCTTTTACTTGCCAACGCACCGCAGCCCGTAATTCAGTGGGTGGCACGTCTGGTGCGTCCACGCTCAGCACACTGTATTCGCCCAGATCCATCACCGTGGTGCAATCATGTTTTGCCAACGAAAATTCTTTGGCCTTTTGCGCCAACTGTTTGTCGTGTTCGCCGCCCTCTTGCCACGGAGAAAAATCACAGATGCTCAATCGAGGCTTTTCTGTGCCGCTACTCAGCGTCGCCACCGTAATACCCCGTTCACTGGGTACAACAGCAGCTACCGAATGTTTTTTATTTTTTCCCATTAACGAAAACATAAATCGATCTCCATTGCTTCAAGATAACGCCCACTTCTTGCTCCCTCTCCCTTGAGGAAGTATCCCCAGGGCATAGAAGGGTTGGAGTGAGGATGAAAACACGAAAACCCAAACCCCTCATCCTAACTTTCTCCCCAACGGGAGAAGGAACTGTCCACAATTATCAGGGCATGTACTGAACCACTATTTGTCGTTGGGTTCTCGGACTGCCTGCTGTGCCACCGGCTGTGCCCATGCTGGTAATGGTGTACACAATATTGGTGCCATTAATCACCACCGGCGGAGGTACCGTAGTGGTCATCCAGGCTTGGCCACTCACCACCGTACTGTTGGTGCTCGCGCCTGTACCACCGTTCACGGTCAGATCCCATATTGCCCAATCCACACCGCTCTCTGCGGCATAAAGTGCTTGGGAGGAATACCACTCATCAATGGTTTCTTCCGAACCCAACACCAGCAATTGGGTCATCAGCGCACCCAATGCCGCCAATGCCGTGATCACAAAAATGGCGGCAATCAGCGCCGCACCGCGTTGGCGAACTGGATTCTCTCTATTCATTAGCGGCAGCGAATGACGAGGCTTTATCAGCGGCATCATGGTGTATTTCTCACATGAATCTCGCGATACAGACGAATGGTTTGGCCGGTAGTGGCTTCGGTAATTTCCAAATCCACGCGCAACACGCCAGTGGACTGCGGCGTGCCCGGTGCGTAGGCAAAGCTCACAGACGAAACGCCATTGGTGAGCGAGGGATCGCTACCACTCCAATTTGCTGCGCCGTCATAATTCGTCAGCCCCGTGGCGGTGAACCAGCGCAGATCACTGCCCGTTAAACCCACCTCCACAGTTTGGTCTGCGATAGAGAAATGTTTGCCCGGTGACTCCACCGTAAATTGTTGCCCTGCAAAACTCAGGATCTGCCCATTGATTGTGCCATCTGCAGGTACGGTCGTTGCGACAATGCCAGACAGTGACGTAGCCGTATTGCCTGCCTGTAATTCTGCGGGCGAGGTGTTGCCAATTACCAACACATCATTCGCGGCAAACACCAAACTGGTACCAACGACGTACAGGTTTGTGAGATTGGCATTTTTACGGAAACGGAAATTGTTGCGTGAAAACTCGCTACCAAAACTATCGAACCGCTCCACGTAACGCCCACCGGCACGACTGCGTGCAAACTCGATACCGGTTCCGCCGGAAAGCACGGACAAACTATTCGGCACCGCTTGGTGCACTTCACGCGCCAGACGTTCCAGCGCCAACCGTCCTTTGCCCACCAACACTGCACGCGCCTTACTATGTGTGTAAGCCTGCATGGCATTGGCGATAAACGGGGTGAGGATTCCGACGATGATCCCCAACAAAACAATCACCGTGACCATTTCGATGAGCGTAAAGCCCTTGGCTTTTTTAGAATGACCAACCCATTTTTTACTTCCGCCATTCCAGCGTACGACTCCATGAATGGAGGAGATAGAGTGACGCATGGAGTAGTTGCCGAGAATGCCAAAGCTGAGGCTGGAATCTAGCGGCTCTCTAAATGCACTGGATTCCGGCATACACCGGAATGACGGATTAAATGAAGAATTTCTATCAAGGCCTACCATCAGAAATTCACCCGATAGGCGGAGACCGCGATGGTTTCGTTACTGGTAGAAGTTACGCTAACGGTAATGAGTCGCACATCAGCCGCTGGAACACCATTCCACGCAGCGCCGGGTTGGGTCACGGCCACAGCCACGGTATATCCCGTATAACCCGGCATGGCCGCTGGAGTGGAATCCTGCGGCGGGCTTTGGTTAAGTCCGCTGTAATCATCGATGTCATCGTATGTGGCACGTGTCTCCCCGTCTGCACCAATGGCAATGGCCGCCGGCCCGGCAGGACACGCACCACTGCCCGTGTTCACACAACCGCCACCCAGCGGTGTTGCTTCATTCCAACGTTTGCGAAGGATCTCATCCATAAAAGCATTGGCCACGGCCAGCGCCTTTTGTCGCAAATAAGGACGGTGGCTGTTGCCCACATTGGTCACAAACAACGAGGTCATGCCCGCCATCATCGCGCCCACCAAAACAATGACGATGATGGTTTCGATTAACGTGAAACCGGTTTGTCGCTTTGGCATCTTCATCGTACAAACCCCGTGACATTTTCCACCGTTACACTGTTGTTATCCGAACCCTTGCTCAGGGTAATCGTTAGTGGCGCACCCAGTCCGGGATTACCGTAAGCATCAAAGGTAATGGTGGCGGCCGGTGCCAGGGAAATATCCGACCAGGTTTTTGTGTAGCTGGCAGCTCCCGTCACCGGGTGCACAATGGGGGTGCCGCTCTGCGTTACCGTGTAGCCCGTGCTGCTGATCGCGATACGGTAATTGGTTGCGCCGGAATGGCTCATGGATTTGTCCTGCGCATAACGAATGGCCTGCACCAACTCACCAGCAGCGGCCGCTACATCAAAGGTATTTCGATTAAATTTGCTGACGGCTACTGCGGACAAGGCGCCGATGATCACCATCACCATCACCAACTCGATCAAGGTAAATCCTGTCTGTCGATTGTTTTTCCGCGTTGCCACTACGGTGACTCTCGCCAGTACAGGTAACGGTCATCGCCGCGGAAAATACCAAAGGTGGCGGTGGCGGATGCGTTGTCATCGTAAGTATTGCCGTCTGAAAGCTGGTCAACACCGTCGTAGTCGAATTGCAACCAACTGGGCCAAACCGTATTCACCACGCTGCTGCCACCGGGGCTACCGCTGCCGGTTAACGTCAAGGTCAGATTGCCAACACCATTAGCCAACGTCACCGGGCTCGCCGGTACCGCAGTCGCGGCAATACTGGTATCGGTTTTGGTATAACTATAAATAGAGCAGGAATCATCCACATTCACCGTCCAGCTATTGCTGGCATTAAAATATAGACTGGCAACCGGCATCACCAGGCTATCTCCCACCAGACTCATGGTGCCGTATACGTCCTGCGCATAGCCTCGACCAAAACGTTGCTGGTTACCCGCCGGGTTGATGGCCTTTGGCGTACCCAGATCCGAGGCACTGGCCTCACCATCGGACACCGCCGTCAATTGAATACTCAGATCACTGGTAAACGGTGCAACTTGTCCTGCATCGCGTACATAGGCAAAACTATCGACGCTGCCCCCGCCCAGGGTAAAGGTCAACGAACCATCGACGTTATCGACGCGCGACAGTGCGCCCACGCTTGACACGATGCCAATAGCCAATACGCCATTTTCGTCTAACTGCGAATTGTCGGCCACCGGATAGGTAAGACTTACGCCACCAACCACTAACTTGGCCCACACACCAGTGTAATTCGCCGTCGTCGTATTAACCGCGCTTTGCGCCGTTGCCGTGGTGGTAGGATTCGTCAAATAACCAAAGTCCTCACCCAAATAGGTGAACGCCGTGCCGGTAACACAGGTATTGGTAAAACTGCCTGGCGTGTTAGTAGTAATAAAGTGATCGGGATAAAAACGACCGACACTGGCCGATACCGTGCCGGTGACGTCTCCCGCCCCTAGATAATCGGCATCGGCCACGCTGGGCGTCAGGGTGATGATGCCCACTTCGCCCCAGTGAAAATCGGTACCCGTATCTATGCCGTTAACAAAGCCATTCAAGCCGGTGGTAAAGGCAATAGCCGGGTTATTAGCTGCACCGGCAGCAATCAGCGTAGGGGTGAGTAACACTGATTCTGCAGAAGTTTCCTGGCCGTAATTCGGTGTTGCATTACCCAGACTGTTTACCGCCGTTACCGTTACCGAAAAAGTATCGCCCGCCGCCATAAACGCTGCGCCGGTTTCATCAATAGCGGTACCGGGATTGGCAAAACTGTCGCTGGTTCGTTGAATCGCGCTAAGCACAAGGCCCGCCGGTTTCACTACGAAAGGATCACTGCTGCCACGAATACCGGTGGGCAGGTCTGCCGTCACCGTGTCGTCTTTCATCGCCAGGGTAATCTGTCCCACATCTGCGTAGTTGGTCGTAATGGCCGCCTGGCCATTGGTAAAGGTGACAGACTGTGTCGCACCCAGATCGGCTAACACCTCACTGGCAAAGGCATTCACCATATTCACTTTGACGGGCAAGGTACCGCTACCGGGGTTGATGTAGTCCGACCAGAATTTGAGATTCTTTGCGCCCGTGTAGGCCTCGATAATGCCGCAGGTG
>CAZXZI010000023.1:0-29051 GCA_964645165.1 uncultured Ectothiorhodospiraceae bacterium | reverse complement strand
GGGGGAGGTGCGGAGGTTAATACACCACCGCCACGACGGCGACCTGCAGACCATCTCCGCGCTCATCGTAGCTGACCGGCAGGCCGTTTTGCTGTGGCATTGGCGTCCCTTCCGGCACCTCCAGCCTGAAACAGGCGCCGTGACCGCTGCGGGAGACGAGACTCAATTGATGGCCGAGTAGTTGATTCAATCGCTGCACGATGGACAGCCCCAGGCCGAGCCCCTTGCGCCGATCACGGCCCGGATTGTCCAACTGTACGAATTTGTCGAAGATCGCCTGCTGTTGCTCCGCCGGAATGCCGGGGCCGCAGTCCCATACCTCGATGCGCCACTGGTCGCCGCGTCTGCGGGCCGCAATTAACACGCCAGGGGCGCGGGTGTATTTAATGGCATTGTCCACCAGGTTGGCAAGCACCCGGTAGAGCAGTGTCGCATCCGAATAAATCCATGCGCGGGTTGTATGGAAGCGCAGCTCTACACCCCGCTCCCGCGCCTGCGGAGTGAACCCATCCTCCAGCCGGGTGAAAAGCTGTGTCAGCGGGAAGTGGGAAGGATTGGGTTTTAGGGTGCCGGCATCGAGGTGCGAAATATCGAGCAAGGCGTTGAGGATATCACTCAGGGCAAATTGCGAATTGCTGATCTGCGTCACGATCGCTTCTGCCTGCTCATTCTCTAACGATGCTTTCAACTGCCCTATTTGCAAACTCATGGCATGCAAGGGCTGGCGCAGGTCATGGCTTGCGGCGGCGAGAAAATCCGTTTTGGCGCGGTTTGCCTGTTCGGCTGTTTCACGTGCCGCCTTGGTCTCCTCTTCAGCCTGTTTCCGATCCGTGATATCGAGAATCGCCCCTTCAAGATAACCCTGGTCTTCATAGAGCGTGCCGCTCAATAAAAAGTTTCTCACCGAGCCATCGAGTTTGCGTCCGAGAAACTCGAAGTTATCCACCCTGCCATTTTCCTTCAGCAGCGTTAACAACGCCTCGCGCCGTCCGTGTTCCACGTAAGTGTCTTTGGACGCGAAGTGCTTTATGAACATGTCCACCGTGTCATAACCAAATTGGCTGGCCAGCGCAGGGTTGGCGGCCAGCACCCTGGTGCCATCAATGGTGGTTCGATATAAGCCGACCAGAGCCGTTTTATAGAGATTCCTGAATTCCTGCTCACTGGCCCGCAGCTTCTGGGTTTTAAACTCGACCTTTTTTCTCAGCTGCCGGTTCCACATCAGGGTGATACCGAAACCGATGATGATCAGCGCAATAACAAAGGCGAGCACCTGCTCCCGCGTGGGCTTCCAGGACTTGGGCTGCAAGCCAATCCATTTGCGATAAATGGCTTGCCGCTCCTCGCTGCCGATGGAGACGACACTCTTCTGCAACAGGCGCCGCAGCATGGGCCAGTCCCGGCGCGAAGCCAGAGCCAGTTTGTATGAGAACGCTGTCAGACTGCTGATATGAAGATTGGTGATTTTCCACTTTTCGATCGCGTAAGACGTGGTGGCCAGATTCAACACTCCGGCGTCTGCCTCGCCCGTGGAGACCCTCTCCAGCAGGGTCTTGATATCCGGAGCCATGCGAAGTTCTATTTGCGGATGGTTGTTGCGCAGGAATTCATTGATACCGAAACCTTTGATGGTAAGAAGATGTCTGCCATGCAACGCCTCGAGAGAAGCAACGCCCTCCCCCGAGCGGGTAATGATCACGTCCGGAAACTCTACATAAGGTGCGGTAAAACGCATGTACTCCAAACGTTCCGGCGTCTCTGTTGCCACCGCGACCATATCGGCCTCGCGTGTCTTTATCAGCTGTAGCGACTGCGCCCAACTGTCGGGGAGCGTATATTCAAAGCGAATCCCCAGGCGTTGGGCGATGACCTTAAGATAATCATTGGCCACACCGACGGACTTTCCCGCATCATTGGTAAACTGAAAGGGCGCGTAATCGGGATCGGCCGCGACGCGGATCACCGGGTGCGCATCGAGCCACGCCTGTTCCTCCGCCGTCAGCGCCAGCCTGGGCGTGTTGTATGAGCGACGCCCCTCCTCGCCCAGGCAAGCACCCACGGAAAGCCCGTAAAACAGGACAAGCAAAATGGCGCGTGTTGAACTCATGACCATGGATTATCACTGTCGGGCTGAAGAAGTACAAAGCTTATATGTGGTCAGCAATAAAGATGGCCAACAGGTTTCATATTCCACATTGCGATCATGGTTCCGCACCACACGAGACAAAGCCGGAGTGAATTTCCAGATGCGTGACCTGATATCCAAAAGCACGACCGACACTGAGAATGTGGAGCCGTTGAAATGAGCGATATATTCGATGAAGCAACTTGCGGGATCATCGGCATCAACGAAAATCTAGAAGTCTTTGGCAGATACGATGAACCATTCCCAGAGGCCACCGCAATTTATAAACGGCCAGACATGTTTGAAGATACCGACCCTGATTATGAGCTAGAAAAAACAGAAAAACTGACGCTGGCTAACACTATGATAGGTCGATGGAAGGCATACTAAAGACGCAGTAAAAAATCAATGAAAAATGATTTTTTACTAAGTTTTTTATTTTTGCACTGACGTTAAAAAATAAAAGCGTGTAACTTATTTGAAAAATATGGAGGCGGAACCCGGAGTCGAACCGAGGTACACGGATTTGCAATCCGCTGCATAGCCACTCTGCCATTCCGCCAAATCTGTGAACGTTGCTGTTCTTTTTATTTCAAGCCTTACAAGGATAATTGAGTCATCCACTGCTCGCAGGCTCTAAAACCAAAAAACCCCGACCGCAGGATCGAGGTTTTGCATTCTTGCGCCACTACCCCTCTTTGCACCAACTAACCACAAAAAAGAAATGGAGCGGGAAACGAGATTCGAACTCGCGACCCCAACCTTGGCAAGGTTGTGCTCTACCAGCTGAGCTATTCCCGCCTGCGCTTCAAGCCGACGTATTGTACTGGCGACGGCTGTTCTGTCAAGCGTGTGCGGCATTTAAGTCCGGTCTTTTTTCATTGAAGGCCATGCGGCGCGAATATAAATCACCATTGACCACAGTGTGAGAATCGCGGAAACGTACAGAAATACGAAGCCGGTGTCTGCGGTAGGAAAGTCACCGATGGGTTCACGATAAAGCAATAACACCAGCGCCAGCATTTGGGTGGAGGTTTTTATTTTACCGATTACCGACACTGCCACTTGCGCGCGTTCACCCAATTCTGCCATCCATTCCCGCAGCGCAGAAATGACGATTTCACGTCCGATGATGATGGCGGCCGGCATAGCGAGAAAGAAGCCAGCATAGGGCGTGGGATTGATGTCCACCAGCAGCACTAGCGCCACCGCTACCATCAGCTTGTCGGCCACCGGGTCAAGAAAGGCACCGAAGGCTGAGGTAAGCTTCATACGCCGCGCCAGATAGCCGTCGAACCAGTCGGTCCACGCGGCCACAGCAAACACGGTGGTGGCTGCCACATTGGACCACTCCACCGGCAGGTAAAACAGCAGCACAAACACCGGGATCAGCACGATGCGTAACAGGGTCAACAGGTTGGGCAGGTTGAGGTTCATCTATTTAGTACCACTGGTGTCCCGTTAACTTTATATCTGTCATTCCGGCGCACGACTGCATGGATGCAGGAGGTAGAGCAACGCAGGAGCAGTTGCCGAGGCCGGAAGACGATAGCTTGTTTACTATTCATCTACGTGAAAGACGTCGTACACCCGCTGCGCCAGTTGCTTGCTGATGCCGGGCACACTGGCCAGGTCTTCCATCCCAGCGCGAGCCACTTCCTGCAAGCCACCAAACTGTTTGAGCAGGGTCTGTCGGCGCTTGGAGCCGAGGCCGGCGATACCTTCCAACACCGAGGTATTGCGTGCCTTGGCGCGTCGCGCCCGGTGGCCAGTAATGGCAAAGCGATGAGCCTCGTCGCGAATCTGCTGAATCAAGTGCAGCGCGGGTGAATCCGCAGGCAGTATACGGGGCGTCTCCTCGCGTAACAATGTGCCCGGCTCTGCGCCTAACACGGCGCCCGGTTCCGAGCCCACAGCCTCTTTATTCGATGACAGCGCTGCGGACAAAATCAGCTGCTCTTCCCCCGGCCGCCGCGCTGGCCCCTTGGCCACTCCCAGCAGGGTGACGCCATCAATCTGCAATTCTTCCATTACCGACTCGGCCTCGCTCACCTGCCCCTTGCCGCCATCGATAAGCAGGATGTCCGGTAGCTTGCCCTCACCCTTTTTTAGGCGTGTGTAGCGGCGCATCAAGGCCTGGCGCATGGCGGCATAATCGTCGCCGGGGGTGATATTTTCGATATTAAAGCGGCGGTAATCAGACTTAACCGGCCCCGTGGTATCCAGCACCACACACGAGGCAACGGTGGCCTCGCCCTGGGTGTGGCTGATGTCGAAACATTCCAGGCGCTGCGGTGGGCTGTCTAGTTGCAGCACGTCCTGCAGCGCTTCAAAGCGACGCAGCACAGTGCTCTTGGTGGCGATCTGCGCATTGAGCGCGTTCTCTGCATTGGTCACCGCCATGGTCACCCAACGTGCCCGCTCGCCGCGCAGCTTGTAAGCGATGCGCACCCGATGACCGCACTCTTCGCTCAATACGTTTTGCAGCAGCGCTTCGCCGCCGTCGGGGGGAGTATTCACCAAAATTTCTCCCGGCACGGTTCGCCCGGGGTGTCCCACCAGATAATACTGGGCGATGAACGCTGCCAGCACCTCGCCGGGCTCGGCACCTTCAGTGTGTCGCGGGAAAAAACTTTTGTTGCCGAGGTTGCGGCCATCACGCACAAAAAACACCTGCACGCAGGCCAGACCACCACTAATCACCACGGCGATCACATCCAGATTTCCGCCCTCACCACTGACGTACTGGGTCTCCTGCACGCGGCGCAAATTGCCGATAAGGTCTCGAATCTCTGCCGCCTCCTCGAAGGCCAGCGCCTGTGAGGCCTGCTCCATTTTGATCACCAGCTCGTCGATCACCTGCGAGCTTTTGCCTTCGAGAAACAAGGTGGTGCGGCGCACATCCTCGGCATACTGCGCCTCGCTGATAAGCCCCACACAGGGCGCGGTGCAACGCTCGATCTGGTATTGCAGGCAAGGCCGCGAGCGGTTACGGAAAAAATTGTCTTCACACTGACGCACCCGAAACAACTTTTGCAGCAGGTGCAGGCTCTCGCGCACCGCGCCGGCGCTGGGGTACGGCCCAAAGTAGCGCCCCTTGGCACGCTTCGCACCGCGATGGTAAGCCAGGCGCGGGAAACTATCCGCCGGAGAAAGAAAAATATAGGGATAGCTTTTATCGTCGCGCAGCAGAATGTTGTAGCGCGGCTTGAGTGCCTTAATGAGGTTGCTTTCGAGGATCAACGCCTCATTTTCGGTGTGGGTGACGGTCACCTCCACGCCACGAATCTGCGCCACCAGCGCCCGGGTTTTCGCCCCCAGATTGCCCTTGCTGAAATAACTGGACACGCGCTTTCTCAGATTGCGCGCCTTGCCCACGTACAACACCGTGCCCTCGGCATCCAGCATGCGGTAGATACCAGGACGGCTGGTGAGGGATTTCAGAAAGGCCTTGCTGTCGAAAGCGGCGTCGGGATTTTCCTCAGACATCAGTGCTTTACCGTTAGCAGAGAATCGTCATGTCCGTGATCCCGGCGCCTAGCCACAGAACACAGGTGCTGGAATCCAGTAAACGTTTCACCTCCCCTGGATTCCGGCCTTCGCCGGAATGACGGGATAAAATGGCTGCAGTGGAATACCCCAAACATCGCCAACCTCAGGCGTCCACCAACACACGCGCCCGTTCAAATACGGCCTGGAACATCTCGGGCGTGAGTCTCCGCGTCTGGGTGTTGTAGCGACTGCAATGATAGGAATCCAGCAGAGAAATTCCTTGAGGGAGCGCATGTAATTGGTTGTGCCCAAAGGGATAATCTTTCAGTTTTAAACCTAGCGCCCGCAACACCGCGCCATGGGCAATGGTACCCAACGCCAGCACACAAGTGCCCTTGCGCAGGGATTCCAGCTCTGCCCTGAGGAACTGATTACAGGTGCGCATCTCCTCCCCGGTGGGCTTGTTCTGCGGCGGCAGGCATTTCACCGCATTGGTGATGCGGCACTGTTTGAGTTTCAAAGCGTCGTCGGCCGATGCAGACACCGGTCGGTTGCTGAACCCCGTGTCGAACAGGGTCTGGTACAGCAGGATGCCGGCATGGTCGCCGGTAAACGGTCGCCCCGTGGCATTGGCGCCGTGCATTCCCGGTGCCAGCCCGACGATGAGCAGCTTGGGATTTTTCACCCCAAATGGCGCCACTGGGCGAGCGTGATAATCCGGGTACTGCTGCTTATTCTCATCGAGAAAATCGCTCAAGCGCGGGCATTGACGGCAGTCCAGATCAAAAATGGGAAGGCTGTTTTTCATGCCGTGCAGCATACCATTTTGCACAGCCTTTGATTCGGGACGCACAAAGCGGCAAACTGTCTGTCAAATACCGCAAGAATCGCTACAACGAAACCAGGAGATCACCGGGTAAAGATGAACTAAGCCCGCGCCGCTAAACTAGAACAAGGGTGGGTCAAAATTGTGCAAAAACATGTCGTGAGGATGAGTGAATGTTAAAAAAGTCAGGAAGAACTTTAATAGCCGTTTTGCTGGCAACGGGCATCAGTATTTCGCTGAGCAGTTGTTTGGTGAAAAAGGAAAGCCCGGCCAGTGTGCAAGCCTTCGTTAGCACAACCAACACCCTGCATATTTATGCAGACGGCGAGTTCATTGACTACACCATAACAGCAATCGATTCGACGTCTGGCAACACAACCCGGGGTATTTTGCGGGTGAAATGGGAACAAGCAGCCGATTTAATTGACCCCATTGACACAACAACGACCTACCCCGTTTTAAAAGAAACCACGACGCTGACCAACAATGGCGAGACCATCCCTGCCGCCACGGTGGTTCGCTATATTAGCCAGGTGAATACTTCCCCAGCCAGCATAGACCAGGGAAGTATTATCCTCCGGGCAATCAGTGACGGCACAGACTTTTATTGGCCTTATGATCCAAGCAAGGCGGCAATCCCCAATTCACCCGTAACTGCACCGGTGATTTTTGATTCACCGGTCGTTTTCGGCTCCCCCGCACATTCGCCCGTAAACTTTTCGGCGATGGAAGGCTGTGGCAATGGTACCTGCGGTACCGCTATCTACACATTCAACGACGATTCCACTGTCGACGGCAGCTCGACAGAAATCACCACCAATTATGGAAGGTTCAGTAATCCTTTCAAAATAAGTTATTCCGGCACAAACGTGCCGCAAGGCGCATCAGCCGTTTCTGTGCTGGGTGATATTCGACATGCCTGTGGTGACAGCTCGAATAATATAAGCCATTCCGGCAACATGTTTGTGATGCCAGAAGTGGGCATAATACAAATGACCAACACCTGCCGACTCAATGATGGTAGTGGAACTACTGTGTTTTACACGGTCACCCTGAGTAACACGAATATTTCAATTCCATAAAAACACAGGGCATCCATCGATGCCCTGCATGTTCATTCTAACAACCAACCACCTAAAGAAAATTAAACAAAGAAAGATTTTGTATTTTCACGAAACTCGCTTGTGAGGCTTGCAGCCCGGTGAGTTGTAAGTTCAAACGGCTCACTGCTTCTGCATAATCCAGATCCTGGATCTCGGATAAACTCTTTTGCCCCTGTAGTACGATTTCATCATTTAACCCCCGGTGATTGTCTATGGCATTTAGCCGGGCACCGGTTTGTGTGCGAAAAGTGCTTAGGTGTTCCATGGCCAGAGAAAGATCATTCGGTGCATTGGTCGTTGGTGTATTGGTTTCGAGGGAAATGGATAATTGCTCCAGGGTCTCAAGAATATTCTGCGTACCACCTCCCGAGACTGGGACATTCATAAACACGTCCTGTCCGTTGTCTCCGGTGGCAATAAATCGTGAGTCACCGATTTGTATGTTCCGTTGCCCCAGATCACCTGTGTACGAATAGGTGAACAGACCACTGCCCGCAGGAACCTCGGTGGTGGAAATCGGTGCGGTGTCCACATTAAAGCCGGCAAAGAGATACTCACCCTTATCATCGACCGTATTGGCAACAGAAGCCACTTCACCCAGCAGTTGGCGTACCTCCACCGCAATAAGCGCACGGTTGCCAGCCGTTAAGGTTGTGTTGTTGCCCTGAATAGCTAATTCGTGCGCACGTTGTAATACATCAATGGTGTGACTCAGCGAGGTCTCTTCCTGTTGAATGCGGCTTTCTGCCGAGTCGGCATTCTCCTGAAATTGTTTATGTGTATCGATAACCTTATTAAAGGCCAAAATCTGGGTACTACCGAGCACGTCATCCGATGGTACTTGAATACGTTTACCCGTCGCGAGTTGTTGCTGCGTTTTACTCAGTTCCGTTTGCCGGTCCAGCATGGAAGTGACGGCGCGACTTTGTATTTGTGCAGTTGAAATTCGCATTGTCTTTATCTCTTATTTAACTTGTCTCTGAGTAATATATCTACCAGGTTTAACGCCCGGTTACACCCAATAGTGTCTGAAAGATATCACCCGATATGCGGATGACTTGCGCGGCAGCTTGATAGGCTTGCTGAAATTTTAATAAATTGGCGGCTTCTTCATCAAGATTAACGCCCGATACCGCTTGCTGTGATTCAACAGCACGATTCAGTAAGGAACGTTGGGCATCTGCATTCACTCGTGCTTCACGTGCGCTCACTCCCACATTAGAAACCAATGTCGCATACGCGGTTTGATAATTTTCCGTGCTACCACCCAGTAGGTTCTTTGTCTGTAATGCCGCCAATGCCAGAACATTGCTGTTATCACCCAGAGCATTGCCCGATGCCGCAGCCGCAACATCTGCCGCATTGGTAATTGATACCCCGATATCACTCGCTCCCTTCCTGACGGGACGAATCAAAAAACTATCGCCGGCAGCGACACCACCAGCCAAATTCAACGTAATCCCTTCAGAAGCAACGGCGCGGGGGAAAGCACCAACATTGAAACCACTGTCAACAACGGCGTTATCACTAAGGCGAGTCAGTGTGAATGTAGCGCCGTCATAACCCAGGCGATACTCACTGGCTTGTACCAGGTTTGTATCATTAATCGCTACACTCACCGTGCCACTGGCAACATTATTTGAAGTGTTAGACAAAACTTGTGGGCTCGTGGAGACGATATCATTAAAAAATATTCCGCCAGGATTTCCATTTAAATCATCACCCAGTTGATGTTGGATATTCACATCGGATGCTAAACCGATAGCAATACGTCCCATGGAATCCTGTACTGGATTCAACACCTGATCTCTAAAAGCAAGTAAGCCGCCAATTTTTCCACCGCTCAATTGGTTGCTTATAGGAAAGCTACCTGCACCACCATTAAAGCTGACTTCAAACTGACTGATATCAAATTCATTTGGCACAGTGGATATTGTCTGGGTGTTTGCACCCAATACCAATGTTTGTCCATTACCAATAAACACATTTAGTGAACCGTCTTTTGATTCATTGGTGGTAACGGATACCAGTTCTGATAGTTGACTCACTAATTTATCACGTTGATCCAATAAATCATTTGCAGGTTGACCTCCAGTCAAGCCCTCCTGCAAAACAATACCTTTGTTCAGTTTTGCAATGGAGGTGGCGATGCTGTTCACTTCACTTGTCGCTACGTCTAATTGTTTATTTACTGAATCATGTAAATCAGAAAACCGTTGATCGAATGATTGAAAACGTGCGCTCATTGTGTCCGCTTCTGAAATCAATACCTGCCGTGCAGGAATAGACGTTGGGTTGTTCGCCACATCCTGTAATGCGTTGAAGAATTTTTGAATAGCAGGGTTCAAACCCACATCGCTATTGGAAAGTAATTCATCAATTCCATTCGCAAGACCTTGCACCGTATCCAGTTGGTTAAATGCGGAATTACGCGACACAACCTGATCCGATAAGAACTGGTCGTACACCCGTTGTACTGTAGAAATATTGACACCAGTACCAATAAAACCATTGGCAGCAGCTTTTGGTTGACGAGCGCTCAGCTCCACCGTTTGACGGCTGTATCCATCAGTATTTACATTACTGATGTTATGCCCAATAGTTACCAGGTTCCGTTGAAAGGCCTGAAGCCCGGAAACCGCGGTGCTTAACATGTTGCCTGAACTTGCCATATGCTGAGTCCACTCGTTGCTCAGTCATGCGTGATGGATTACGCAATGTCTGATTTGGTTATCGTCTATTCGCCTTAAATCTTTATTGATTCGAGTGCATTTCTGAGCGGCTCACCATCCGCTATATTCATGATTTTATTTGAATATTCAGGGTCTGTTGCGTAACCTGCTGCAGAAAGTTCTCGCGTAAATGACCGCCCATCATCAGCTACCGCTAAGGCTGATTGATAACGCGGACTGCTTTTTATAAAGGAAACAAAATCGGCAAAACTTTCTTCATACGAATCGTAAGCCCGAAATTGTGCGGATTCCCGCACTGCGACGCCATCACGATACTCCAGTGTTGGCACCGAAACCCTTTCTCCATCCCAACGCCCATCGGCTTTAATGTTAAACAGATTGTGACTGTTTGCGCCGGAGCTGGATTGCGTGATTTTTTTGCCCCAGCCCGTTTCTAATGCGGCCTGTGCCAAGACTACCTCGGGCGCGACACCCAGTTTTTTAGCCGCAGCCTTTGCGAGTGGCCAGAGATGCTGTGCAAATTCCTGAGGAGTTTTCAATGAGATTGGGGGAACTGCTGGTTCAGTCTCCGTTGTTGTTGGCACCGGGCTTTGTTGAATTACGTTATCAAGGTTGGTCGGTGTGGTATGAGCATCAGCCTTCTGATCCTTAGCCCCACGCATCTGCAATTGTTTAACTAACATCTCTGCAATGCCAATTCCTTTACCCTCAGCAAGATTAATAGCCAGTTGTTTGTCATGCCAATCCTGATAGAACTCGGTTTGTTGATTATTTTCAAACAAACCATCCTCATTATTTTCACCGTGGGCACTTTTCAGCATCATTTGCAGAAAAATTGCTTCAAACTGCTCCGCGACAATACGTAAGGTTTCAGGCGAATTCTCATCCGAAGCATATTTCAGCTTGTTCAGGCTTTGAACATCGGTGTAAACATGTGCGGATTGCAGTGGGATCGTCATGATATTGTATTACGTTACCGGTCTCAGATAATCATCAAGTTCGCATGTAATGCGCCAGACTCTTTTAATGCCTCAAGAATCGCGATTAAGTCACTGGGAGTCGCTCCTACTTCATTAATAGCTTGTACGATATCGCTTAATGAAACACCCGGCTCAAACAGGAACATAGGTTTCGCCTCTTCACTGATGGCAATCGTAGTGCGTGGAACGACGACTGTTTCTCCACCCGATAACGGGGCTGGTTGGCTAACTTCTGGCTTTGCCGAAATCGTTACCGTCAAACTTCCATGAGTTATTGCTGCTGGCATAACCCGGACGTGTTGCCCAATAATGATGGTGCCAGTACGAGAGTTGACGACAATTTTTGCGGGTGCCTCGCCGGGTGTTATTTCGAATCCTTCCAGTAGAGACATAAACGCAACTCTCTGCGCTGGATCACGCGGCGCATTTACCTTAATAGATGAACCATCTACGGCTTGTGCCGTACCATCACCGATGCGTTTATTTATCTCCAGAGAAACACGATTTGCCGTTGTAAAATCTGCGACTCGTAAGTTTAAGGTCAATGAATTACCTTGTGTAAATGATGATTGAACACTACGTTCTACGGTCGCCCCATTAGCAATTCTCCCCACACTAGGTACGTTGACCGTAATACTGGAGCCTTCTGCACCCACGCCAAAACCACCAACGACGACATTGCCCTGAGCGATGGCATATACTTTCCCATCCGCGCCTTTTAACGGTGCCATCAGCAGTGTGCCACCACGCAGACTCTTTGAATTAGCAATAGAGGATACGGTGACATCAATCGCCAAACCGGGTTTAGCAAAAGCCGGCAATACAGCATGCAGTGAAACAGCAGCAACATTTTTAACTTGAGGATTGACTCCAGGTGGAATGGTAACGCCAAATTGTGACAACATGCTCTTTAAGCTTTGTACCGTAAATGGTGCCTGACTCGTCTGGTCGCCCGTGCCATCCAAGCCAACGACCAGGCCGTAACCCACCAGCTGATTACTACGGACTCCTGCAATTGAGGCGATATCTTTGAGTCGATCCGCACTGGCATTTGTCGATAGCAATACCCCGGTTATCAACAGCAATATTAGCCGGAGACTTATTATCGACCGCTTGTTTGCAAAACTATATTTCTGGAGAAAGTATTTCATAATAATTTTGTTATCTCTTTATTAAAAAGGCCACCAACTACCATCAAATACTCTCTGTAGCCAACCCTTGCTGTTAACTTCGGCTAGCACACCTTGTCCACCGTATACGATATGCGCATTTGCGACCTGCGATGACAACACTGTATTTGTCGGCGAGACATCTGATGGCCTCACGATGCCAGAAATCCGAATGTGTTCTGACCCTTGATTCAGGCTTAATAATTTCTCGCCACGAATCACCAAGTTCCCATTCGGTAACACGTCAGCCACAGTGACGGATATCTCACCTGTCAGACTATTACTTTGAGTGCTATCACCCTCGCCGGTAAAATCGCGTGATGCGTCAATACTCGCGCTAAGAATGGGTTTGCCGTTACGAGTAACGCCTTGCCCAAATATGGTAGGCGCACCAATATCTACCGTAGCGTCTTTAGCTGTCGTTGTGCTGGCTGTTTTGCTGGCATTAGTTTTCTCTTTTAAGATGATAGTAATAATGTCGCCAATACGGTGTGCCTTTGTATCCTCAAATAGTGTTACGCCAAAACCCGCTTTATAAATAGATCCATTACTAATCGGTAAAGGCTTGGCACTAATAGGTCTAACTGGCGCATAGTCTGGATCAGGAATTGCCAGGTGCGTAGTGCTACAACCCACACTCAAAAGTATGGCTACCGAACCGACCAGGCCACTCATTAAACGTAATAATTTCACTGCTGTCCCGTTAACTTTATTTCCGTCATGCCGACACAGGCCATCATCCAGAAAGTCGTTGAAACTACTGGATTCCGGCCTACACCGGAATGACGGAGAGAGGTTGCCAATGTTCATGTCACCAACACCACTGAATAACCGATATCTCAAATATGTCGCCAGTTGTAGCAAAACTCGCTTTAAGTTAACGGGACAGCAGTGTAATAATGTATGTTGGTTGTTCATCGTGGATTTCACCATCAATTTCCTTATACCCCATTAAGACAATTACAGATTATTATTCAGGTATTGCAACATTTGGTCTGCAGTGGAAATTGCTTTTGAGTTCATTTCATAAGCACGCTGTGTTTCGATGAGAGAAACCAGCTCCTTAACTGAATTTACATTTGATGATTCCAGCGCACCTTGCACCAGACTGCCAATACTATTTAACCCAGGTGTACCCGTTTGAGGCGAACCGCTGGCAGCACTTTCCTGGTACAGATTTTCACCAATGGATTGCAATCCGGTGGGATTGGCGAAATCAGCCAATTGAATATTGCCAATCTGTGTGGGTGCTGCTGCCCCTGCAGCAGTAACCGAGACAATACCATCGGAACCAATCGTGACACTTTGCGCACCCGATGGTACGGTGATGGCGGGTTGCAGAAGATAGCCGCCTGCAGTAACAATCTCGCCCGTCGCGCTTAGTTGAAAAGAGCCATCTCGGCTGTACGATAGAGTGCCATCTGGCCGAAGCACCTGGAAAAAACCGCGACCCTGAATCGCCAAATCCAACGATCCCTCAGTTTGCACCAGGTTACCTTGTGCATGGTTCTTTTCCGTGGCGACGGTGCGCACTCCAGTGCCCAACATCAATCCCGATGGCAACTGGGTACCTTCCGACGATTGGGCACCGACCTGGCGTACATTTTGGTACAACAAATCTTCAAAAACGGCACGGCTGCTTTTGAATCCCATGGTGTTTGCATTTGCAAGATTATTGGAGATGACCGACAGGCGTGTTTGCTGTGCGTCCAATCCTGTTTTTGCTACCCACAATGCTGAATTCATTTTACCAACTCCTTAATACTGAATGACTGTTCTTGTACGCTAATGCCTAACCCGAAATACCTAACCCGAAATACTTAGTAATTGTGTTGCAGCAGTGTCTGTATCTTCTGCGGTTTTCATCATTTTTACTTGTGTTTCATATTGCCGAGCAAGACTGATTAGGTTAACCATTGCCTCTACTGTATTCACATTGCTGGTTTCCAGGGCACCTGAGACTATACCCACCGTGGCATCTGGTGCCACTTTACTTCCATCACGCATACGCAATAAACCATCTTCACCCTTCACCAATGAACGGCCATCGATGCGTACCAGTTTGATACGATCTAGTACTGACATCGTGCTGGCGGCCTGACCGATACCACGAATGGATACCGTTCCATCAGTACCAATCTCGATTTTTTCGGCCGGTGGTAAGGCAACGGGTCCGCCATTACCCAACACTGATAGACCGGACCCAGTTTTCAAAATTCCACCGTCTTCTATACGCAGATTGCCCACACGGGTATAAGCTTCCGTACCATCCGGTGCCTGCACAGCAATCCAACCTTCACCTTTTATGGCAATATCCAGCTCACGGCCTGTTGGATTGATGGCGCCACTTGTGGTGTCGACACCCGCACTTTCCGCCATCGCGTAAACACGACTTGGCTGCCCCTGGCCATAGACTGGCATACTTTTAAATGTTGCTAGATCAGCGCGAAAGCCATTCGTATTGGCGTTGGCCATGTTATGACTGTTCGCCGTTTGCGCCAGCATGGTCTGCTTGGCACCTGACATTGCGACATAAAGCATGCGATCCATGATATTTCCCTATCTACGATTATCAGTAGTAACTATTAGATATTGATGATGGTTTGGGTAATGGTATCTGCCGCGCTGATGACCTGTGCATTGGCCTGGAAGTTACGCTGTGCCGTAATGAGATTCACCAGGCTTTCTGCGATATCAATATTGGAAGCTTCTAGTGCTCCCGATTGAACCAGACCAAAACTTGCGGTATTGGCTTCACCCAGTATCAAATCACCCGACTCAAAACTCTGTGCCCACGCGGAATCACCTTGCTGACGCAGGCCACCGACATTGGCAAACCCAGCCAAAGCTACCTTACCCAATGCATTCGACTGGCCATTGGTGAACCGGGCAAAAACGACACCCTCATTATCAATATCAATGCCACTCAAACGCCCTGTGGAGAAACCATCTTGAGATAGGCCATTCACAGCGAATGAACTACCAAACTGAGTTGTGGTGCCATAATTAACGCCAACCTGAATAGGTAATGCGCCAGTACCGGAAGGTACTGCGTCATAAGCAATGCTTGCTGGCCCCGCAAGGGTGCCATCGGAATTAAAGGTAATGCTAATAGGAGAGGCACCACCGCTGGCCACCACATTGCCATCAGTATATTGATAGGTATCCCACTGATTTGCCACCGCCGTTTTCACATAATACAAAGTTGATGTATGTGCGGTTCCCAAAGAATCATAAATCACTGTAGATGTTGAATTATTAAAACTAGTAGGGTCCGCAGGATTAAATGGAACTGTGGTCGGAACTGGATCCGATGAACTCAGGTTCAACGTTGCATCAATCGCAGTAGTTGCCTGAGGTGGTCCATCAGATGTGGACAACTGCATGTCAGTCAAAACACCCGTGTTAAAACCAGTACCACCAGAAATAGATGGAAATACCTGTAGTTTTTGTGTTGCCTGGTTCACGATAAATCCATCACGGTCAATATGAAATGCACCTGCGCGTGTAAAAGTCTGACCAGATGTATCATTCATCACAAAAAATCCCTGACCACTTACAGCAAGATCCAGGTTACGTTGAGTAAAATCAATATTTCCCTGCGAGAAATCCTGGGTAATGCCACTGACTGAAACACCATTACCCGTTGCCAGATTACTAATGCCTTCAAAGGCAACAGCATACACATCTGAAAATTCGGTACGTGCCCCCTTAAAACCTGCGGTACTTGCATTGGCAATATTGTTACCGGTCACCGAAAGGTCTGTTTGTGCAGCGTTCAATCCACTTAAAGCGATACGAAATGGCATAACTATTCTCCTTGCTCGTACGGTTGTTCTGTTTAATATTCTATTTAGTAAAAATTTTCTGATTATTTATGGTCAGATGGCACTACTATTGAATTTCTTTCACGCTGGCAAAGTCCACCACATTGCCATCGGTCAGATTAAGTGTGAGCCCTTGCCCACCTTGACCAAGAGTGACACTACCGACAGCTGCGCTCATAAATGTTTCAAGTGCTATCGTGTCACCACCAATACCGGCATCTGCACTAACAAAGTAACGACCGGATGGTGCAGGAAGACCGTCATTCCCAATACCGTCCCAATTAAAGGTTGCCTCACCGGCAGCTTGCGGGCCAAGTTCCAGACGACGTACTACCTGGCCGGATGAATCCTGGATATTAATACCCACTGCACCGCTGGATGCTGGCAAATCAACTCCACCGCGAATTGAACCTCCCGCCGATAAGGTACCCACTGCCGATGGCACCATAACCGTCCTACCCACCAAACTGGATGCCTGCAAAGCCTGATTGGATTGCAATGAAGTCGCCAGTTTGTCAAAAGACTGTTGTAATTCGGCAAGCCCTGTAACGCTGCTGAACTGCGCCATTTGCGCAATAAAATTTCCGTTTTCCATAGGCTTAAATGGATCTTGATTTTTTAGTTGAGTAACCATCAAATCTAGAAACTCAGTTTGCCCTAACTTATCAGGTGATTTTTTCGGTTTGCTTGCTTGTGCACCCAAACCTAATTCATTGATAGCGTTGTTCAAATTGTTGTCAATAATTGCCATGATTTTTTCCTGTTCTATTCGCCAAGACTCAAGGTACGCATGAGCAACTGTTTTGATGTTTTTGCTACTTCAGAATTGCTTTGATACGAACGTGATGCTGAAATCATATTGGCCATTTCTTCAACCATGCTCACGTTTGGTAGATAAATATAACCTTCTTCATTAGCCATTGGATGTCCTGGTTCATATTGTTTTCGGACAGGTGCCTGACTCTCCACAATGCCATTCACCTGTACACCGACTCCTTCTGGAGACTCACCCAATGCTTTCATCACCGCTGAAAATACCGGCTGACGTGCACGATAAGTTTCGCCGTCGCTACTGCTGACACTTTCCGCATTGGCGAGATTGCTTGCCGTAGTATTTAAGCGCAGTGCCTGGGCACTCATTCCGGAACCTGCAATATCAAGAACATTAAATAGTGACATTTTCGTAAGCTTTCCTGGATTATTCCGTTATTCGCCCTTCAGGGCAGATTTCAAGTGTTTAATTTTTCCGCTGAGAAATTGCAGATTAGTTTGATACAGCAAGGCATTCTCCATGAATGCTGCCTTCTCTTTTAGTGAGTCAACGGTGTTGCCATCCAGTGAAGGTTGAGTCGGTGTGCGATATTTCATTTCACCCAAAACATCATCCAAGCGACCAGGAGCTGTTCCAGCAGTATTGATATGATGAGGGTTTGTGGTGCGCAGAGTCATCGAACCCATACCACTTTTGACTTGCTGTAAGGCTGTTTTAAAATCAATATCACGCGCTTTGTATCCTGGCGTATCCGCATTCGCCAAATTGCCTGCCAACACTTCGGAGCGACGCGAATGGATTTTCAGCGCTTGCTGGTTAATGCCGAAAAATTTGTCCAATCCAAACTGCATGAGTCACTCCAACTCGGTTTATTCATTCTCGCCAAAGATAGAGCAAGCCCCGTGCCATATATTTTTTATTGTTTAATAACAATGACTTAATGGATTATCACGGTATTTGAGTGGGTATGAAGCGGCAATGCGGCAACGACTAGCGGCAAAGCGATGAGCTGTATTGGCTCACGAAAAAGAGTTTGGGATGAATATGAGAAAACCCATCAGAGGGGCTTAAAGAATCGAAATCAAGATTTCAATTGATAGATAACACCATTGCGCCAACGTATTAAATCAAATTCATCAGAATAATTGGTGATTGACTCCGAACCACCCAGCACTAAGAACCCGCCCGGATTGAGGCATTTGGCCATACGAGTCAAGATATCGCGTTTCGACTCTGTGGAAAAATAAATTAGCACGTTACGGCAATAGATAATATCGAAACGACCGAGCAGTGTATAATTTTGCATGAGATTCAACTCACGAAAACTCACCCGCTTTTTAATGTCGGCACAAATTTCCCAGCCGTCATTGTTCTCCTGAAAAAATCGGGATTTCCTCTCCTGTGGCAAACCTCTGGAAACAGCGACACCTTCATATACCCCAGCCTTTGCCGTTGCTAGTACAGAGGGAGAAATATCAGTACCAGTAATTTGTACTGCGTCGACTGGTAAACTGCCTGGTTTGGACTGCAGGTATTCTTGCGTCATCATGCTCAATGAATAGGGTTCCTGACCCGTTGAGCATGCTGCCGACCATATGCGTATTGATCGCGGCTTTTTTTTTGCCAGCTCAGGTAATAGTTTTTCTTTAAGAATATCGAAGGGATAGACGTCACGAAACCATGAAGTTTCATTGGTGGTCATTGCATCCATAATTCGATTACGTAATCTCCCATCAGTTTTCATCCGACTCATCAATGTGCCAAATGAATCAATTTCATTTTGAGAGATTAATTTCGTCAATCGGCTAGTGACCAAATATTGTTTATTTTCGCCCAGGACGATACCGCTGACGTCTTCCAGAAATAGTCGGAATGCCTGATAATCTTCTGTTGTGAGTGAATTAGCCACCTGTAATTCTCATTTCCATTTCTTTTTAATGCTGGGTAAAAACATCATGCCTGTCGTTTATCCTGTAATGCAACAATCTCCAATACAGCACCGGCCAGTTCATCCGCATCAAACTTGGCAATAAACTTGTTTGCACCGACTTTTTCAACCATGGACTGATTAAATACACCACTTAATGAGGTATGCAAAATGACAAAAAGGTCTTTTAACCTAGGGTCTTTTCGAATCTCCGTCGTCAAAGTATAACCATCCATGTTGGGCATTTCTACATCAGAAATAACCATGGTTAAATGTTTTGCGATATCCGGATCTTCATCTGCCCAGTCTAGCAAGACATCCAGGGCTTCCTGACCGTCTTTGACCAGTGTGGAATCAATACCCAGTTGATCTAGGGTTCGTTTAATCTGCTTTCTGGCAACACTTGAATCATCGGCAACCAAAATATTTGCACCAGCTTCAACCTTACTTTCATCAATTATCCCGCTAGAAATGGTTTCGGTGACGCCTACCACTTCTGAAAGTACCTTCTCGACGTCAATGATTTCAACTAATTTATCATCAACCCTCGTCACTGCAGTCATGTAGCTGTTTGCACCAGATCCTTTTGGTGGGGCTAAAATTTCTTCCCAATTCATGTTGACGATGCGTTCAACCCCCCCAACCAGAAACCCCTGCGTCGTGCGATTGTAATCAGCAATTATGACAAAGGCCTCTTCGTTAACTTCCGTAGGAGGCCCTTTAAGGGCAAGACTTAAATCCAGGACTGGAATAGTACGGCCTCGCATATTGGCTATACCTTTTACCACGTGGTTGGAATTTGGCACATGAGTTAGTTCTGGGCAACGGATCACTTCCTGCACTTTAAACACGTTAATGCCATACACCTGTGACCCTGTTAAACGAAACAGTAATAATTCCAGGCGGTTTTCACCCACTAATTGTGTACGTTTATCTACACCGTCTAGGACTCCGGCCATTGGAATACTCCTGCTAAATGTTTTCAGAAAATACCGAGATGCCCCACTTATCGACAATTGAAGTGGCTTTCTGAAGCGCAAGAAGAAGAAATATCAATGATTTATTCTCTGACATTGGCATAGCTATTGCTGATACATCGTTATGTCGGCAGCTAACAGACGTAATGCACAACACAAAGTGCTCTTGCAAAGACCGTAAACAGAGGACATTTATGCGTCAAAAAAACCGATTCACAGGAATTTCAAGCATTTACAAAAACAAATCCTAAAGTCAGACATTTTTTTGACGATAGTGTATCCAGAAGCATGCAATCACATGGCATGCCACCGATGAATACACATCATCAACCGGCCAAACACGGCCGAGAAGCGGCAAAAATAGGTAAATAACATGAGTTTTTTTGATAGTAAACGGCGCCACGCTGACCGTCCGATCAACACTCGGCTCTTCTACTGCGCCAGTACCATTTTCATTCTGTTTACCCCAGGCACACTTTCGGCAGCTGCCGATGAGCTAACCAGTGATATTCTACGTCAGACGGTTACCCATTTTTTAAAACAACAAACTGCAGATGCGGTGGAACAAGACACCGAGATCACTGTGGGACGTATTGACCCACGCCTCAAACTTACCCCCTGCCAGCTTGCGCCCACTGCATTTCTTGCCGCGGGCACCAAGCTGCAGGGAAAGTTGACGGTAGGTCTGCGTTGCGCTGCTCCGAAACCCTGGACAGTGTATATCCCCGCGCAAATTAAAAGATTCGCCAACGTCGTCGCAGCTGCACACACATTACCGCGCGGCACAAAGATTTCAGCGGCTGATGTGATGCCTGTGCGAAAAGAACTTAGCCAAATACACGGCGGATATTTCTTAAAAGCAAGCAGGGTAATTGGTCAAGTTGTCACCCAGAATATTGCAGTTGGTCGCGCCATCAGACCGCAACGAATCAAGCCACCGATTGTAATACACCGGGGTGAAAAGGTTGCAATTATTGCCTCCATTGGCGCCTTGAAGGTCAAAGGAAAAGGTGAAGCATTAGGTGATGCTGCCCAAGGAGAACTGGTCACGGTTCGCAATAGCCGTTCCAAGCGAGTTATCCAGGGAATTGCCACCAAGCCCGGCACCGTTAATGTACAAATGTGACCGACATCACACAAGAACACGCATAAAGAATTTGCCTAAAAGGCCGATAATTAACGTAGTAAATACAGGAGAATAGGCATGGCTATTAACATTCCGGGAGTTACAACAACACCGCTATCAGGTAATAAAACCGATAGTACAAAAACGGCTTCTGGCAACATAATCACCTCCAATAACCCGGGATCAGAACGTACGGCGACCTCAGCCACAGGCACATCCGTACCCGTATCAGATAAACTTACCCTGACCCCACAAGCCGAAGAAATGCGCATGATTGAAAAAGCGGTAAATGACCAAACTGGTATTGATGACGAACGTGTAGAGAGTCTGAAATTGGAAATAGACTCAGGTCGATATGATATCAATACACAACGTGTTGCTGAAAAACTCATTCAATTTGAAATGCAATTTGTTGCATAGAGTTTATCGTTCATGCGGACACACACGACTAATCAATTCTCAAGAATAAGATGAAACATACTATGCACACTCAATCCGAAGGTATAAATGAACTGGAAACCGTTTTAAAGCAACAACATATTCATTTAGTGAAAATGCTTGCCATTTTACGCCAGGAACATCAAGCACTCAGCAATAACGATCGACTTCAATTTGAAGACGCGGTACAGCGAAAACATCAACAGGCAAGAAACCTTGAGAAAATTCAACCATTATTGAATACGGTGGAAAAAATGATCGGCGGGGTACTTTCAAAGACTTCGTTTGCCGCATATATTCAACGCGTACCAAATACTACGGAACGAAATAAACTAAATAATCTTTGGGAAGACTTTCAGGAAACCTTAAATCTGTGTGATTTACAAAACAAAATAAACAATAGAATATTATCTGCCTCAGCAATCAACGTGAAGCAGGCATTAAATATATTACGTGGTAATACCGAGCAAGGCACATCCAACGTTTACAGCGAAACGGGGCAACAGCAGGACAACCTACAAGGTCAACCTCTTGCTATCGCCTAAACAAACTGATTATTTTTGTAAAAAAAAAACATACATGTAGATTATGGCACAGACCGTAAGAATGATAGATTCCTCTCCAGCAAACAAAAGCTCAACTGATGACGATTACAAGCAGCAGCATGAAATTGTTACTTCTGCAGCTAGAATATCAATGGTGCTACGCCCCCTGATGGAAAAACATGCCATCATTACCGCCACCCTGCCCGATTCCAACAAATTTTTTAACACCGCCCTACTTTCTGTTGATGTTCAGGAAAGCACTATCACCATTGATGGCTTGCACCCACAGGAGGGTCATACACTCTTTCTAAAGTCCGGGAAAGTCACACTACATACAGTGTACGAAGGAATTGATGTTAGCTTTACTGTAAACCTTAAAAGATCCGACTCAGAAAATGGCATGGCTTTTTATGTTATCGGTTTTCCAGAGAGTATTCGATATTTACAGCGCAGAAGTGCTTTTCGTGTTCCGGTAAGTGCCGCAAAAGAAATAAAAGTGGATGTTGAAACGAATGAAAAAAGAATATTCAGCGGAGAATTAAGCGATATATCGGCGGGCGGCATGTGCATACGATTCGCCAAAAAACGAGAGCTGGATTTATCACACCAAACTGAAGAAACACAGTGTTGCATCCATTTGCCGGATAAACGAAAAATTCATTGTACATTTAAAGTATGTCATTCCAATTTCTTAGAAACGAGTAACAACTTGCACATCGGTGGGAGCTTCGAAAACCTCGACAAAATACAACGTCGCACAATTGAGAGGTTTGTCATAGAATTACAGCGTTTGGCACGAAAAACACTGTCACGATAACTGCCGTCACAACATCGCTAACGTATCCAAATACGCTGTAAATTGTGTGTTCAAATCAGTGGCTTTTACTGTTGAACGCAGACGCCTTAAGTCCGCAACATAATCTACATCCCAAAGCGGTGGCAGCCTCTCAATCTCACCAGTAATTCTGCCCATCGTTTTCGCATAAACTTCTGATGTACCCCACGGGATATCAGAAAACAATTGCGTTTGTACTGTGTTTGCACCCAAAAGCACGTACCCACCATCCTCAGCGGGACCAATTACAGTTTTGTTTTGATCAATTGCAGCAAAGGCCAAGCTTAAATACTCTGCCGATATCACCGGACAATCTGTGCCGATCAACACGGCCGATGAGCATTGATCCAGCGTTTCACTTAAAGCGTGCTGCATCCGCTGACCAAGATCATTGCCGACTTGCCGTTTGAGTACAATATTGTACTCTGTGCGGCAGGTACGAAAAAAATCATGTTTTGTATTCGGTGAGCACCAAAGCTCGATCGGCGCGATTGCAAAGTCTGACAATTGCTGCAAACAATGTCGCGCAAGATGTTCGTGGACTTTTGTTGCTGCCAACTCACCAATATCTCTTGCCAAACGGGTTTTAACTTTGCCGGGATGGGGAGCTTTGCAAAAAACTATTATTCGAGCAAGGGGATACTGCATTGAATGAATTGTCGGCTCAGGAACTCAACGATATTGGCGCGCAAGCACCGTCGGATCTGCGCCCAACCAATAGGCTAACCGCAACCGCCACATCAGAAAGATTGTTCTACAAACTCCCCCTAATTCCCAGCGACGACTTGAAGTAATCACTTGCTGTGACAAACATATCGGTGCCTTGATTTTTTTTAGTCGTCGACATAGCTCCACATCTTCCATCAAGGGAATGTCAGAAAATCCATGACTTCTTTCAAACAAGCTCCGAGAAATAAATATTCCCTGGTCACCGGTCGCAATCCCTGATACCCGAGACCGCCAATTCATCATGGTTTCAATCAGCCGAAAAAATCGTTTGTTTCCTGAAAGTCGCACATCGAAACGCCCCCAACTTTCTTCACCAGGTTTTATAGCATTAATGATTGCATCAATGCCATCTTCAGGTAACACTGTGTCCACGTGCAAAAACAATAAAACCTCAGCATTTGCTACTTCTGCGCCCGTGTTCATTTGTCGTGCGCGACCGTTCCTGGATGTCATTAAGTGATCGACATAGGGTTCCGCAAGGGTTTTGCTCTCATCGGTGCTGCCACCATCCACCATCACAATCTCATGACCCTGCTCGCGTACTGACTGTAACTTTTGTAAGTTCCCAGCCAACACGTCTGCTTCATTTAATACAGGAATAATAATTGAAATATACATTTTGATGGTTAGTTTAATGCACCACCGCAGCTGCTACCTTGCCCCGCTGTACAACCGTAACAATGGCCGCGCACCACAATGGATGTGCCAGATACATCATGTGCCATCACATCACGTAAATGAGGTTTTGCTGTATTTGCAAGCTGCATGTGTAAATCCAGCATTTGATTAAAATCACAATCGTAAAGATAGCCCTGCCAGTCCACACTAATCAGACTGCGGCACATTACCGTTTGCAAGTTTTCATCTTTGTGCGCAGTTTTCAGTAGTACCATATAATCGTTAAACAGACCCTTGGAAATCAAACTGCTACCAAATCGCTGAATAGGCATGTTCGCCAGCGTTAGTAACCGTGTGAAAACGATGCCATGTTGATCAAACAGTTTCTCTTTGTAATCCGCTTCTAGCGTATCTTGTGGTGGCGGCAAAAAAGGACCGGTGGGATTGTAAACCAGACTCAATTCAAGCGCATTGCCAGGTTGCCCATAGCCCAACCGATTTAGTTTTTTTAGTCCAGCGATGCTTTTATCAAAAACGCCTTTGCCGCGCTGACCGTCTACATTTTCCTTTTGATAACAGGGCAATGATGCCGTGACCTGCACGCCCTGCTCAGCCAAGAACTCAGCTAAATCTTCCTGACCGGGCTCTTCTAACACAGTGAGGTTGCAGCGATCGATCACTTCGACATTTCTAGCTCGCGCCGCTTTCACTAGTTCGCGAAAATGGGGATTGAGTTCCGGTGCTCCGCCGGTGAGATCGAGCAACTTCACGTTAGAAGCATCAAGATATTCGATCACATTTTGAATATTTTCCGCATTCATAATTTCAGTGCGTTTGGGACCGGCATTTACATGACAATGCAAACACTGTTGATTACACAGATAACCAAGATTCACTTGTAGCGTCGATACCGCTTCTCGCTGCAAGGCGGGGAAAGTGGTTTTTTCCAATAAGGGTAGTGTTTCTAACATACTTCTGATGTTCTCCCGTCACCTCTCAAAACGTAGTGACATAGCGATAATTTTACTGTGCAACCATTTCACCACAAGCAGGTCAAAGTTGCGATGATTCATCCAATCATACAGATGAATGACAGAGCAAGGCGTTACAAGCGCTAATTTTCATCCTCACATTTTATCGGATAACACCACTTGATGACTCAGTGACAAATTGGCAGAATGCATTGGCGTTTGTTACGGCCATTCGCAGTGTACGGGCTGGCGCCTGAACTCAACTACATATGCTACCGTTACGAACAATACTAAAAAAAGGTGAATAAGTGGCGAAATCCCCACTCCCCAGTGACGACGAGCTGATTCCCAAGCTCCTGGCCTTTGATGAAACAAGCTATGCTCAGGTTGTCGCCGCCTATCACGGGCTCATGGTGCATCTGGCACGCGCCATCGTCGGGGAAGCCATTGCCGACGAGGTAGCGCAGGAGGCTTGGGTGGCCGTGCTCCGTGCTCTGCCCAAGTTTGAACGCCGTTCAAGTCTGAAAACCTGGATTTTGCGCATCGTCAGCAACACCGCAAAAAGTCGCTTGCGTCACGAGTCCCGCACCGTAAATCTCGGTGACATCCTTGAAGAAAGCCCGATTGTTGACCCGGCACGCTTCAAACCCAATGCACACTGGGCCAGTCCACCGGCCATGTGGCACGCTGATACGCCCGATGCCCTACTTGCCAGCACAGAGTTACGCGCTTGCATCAATGATGCGTTGGCCACATTGCCGCCATTGCAACGCGCCGCCGTCACGCTCCGAGACATGCAGGGATTAAGCATGGAAGTAATTTGTAAGGTTTTAGAGGTTTCTGAGTCTAACGGCAGAGTTTTGCTCCATCGCGCCAGAAGTCGTATTCAAATGGCCATTGAGGAGCACGAGGGAAAATGATGCCAAGCTGCAAAGAGATTACCGAAAAATCAAGTGATTACCTGGATCGTAACCTGCGCTGGTGGAAACGTCCGGGGTACTGGATGCACCTCGCTATGTGCGTGCACTGCCGGCGCTATGTCGACCAATTGAAACTCACCATTACCACCATCGGCAAGACGCCTGAGGCCACCACTCCCAGCGTGAACGACGAGCAAGTGCAGGAAATTGTCGAAAAGTTAAAGCAATCGACAAAAGAATAGAACGCCCACCAAAGTATTCCGCCTTACACCACGCCCTAGCGATATCCGCCTCGCCAGTGCTACACTCAGCACCACACCAAAAACGGACTATTAAGAAGAGAGTTAGCGAATTTGGGGCCGTAGCTCAGCTGGGAGAGCGCTGCGTTCGCAATGCAGAGGTCGGGAGTTCGATCCTCCTCGGCTCCACCAATTTATCTTTTCCACCCCTTTTCTGCCCCGGTAGCTCAGCTGGATAGAGCAATTGCCTCCTAAGCGATAGGTCGGACGTTCGAATCGTCTCCGGGGCACCATTGCATACAATAAAGTTGTCGGCACTATTAGCCTCGGCGTTTCACCTTGAGAAGTTTGCAGGCAATTTCATAGCGGTGGTCATCACGCATACCGCAGCGCAACACCGTAGCCTCGGCAATGATTCTCGGTACCCGGCTTTTGCTTTCCGGCACCAGCTCAATCCGAATCTGGCTGCAGCGCAAAAGAAAGGTGTCGCTGATGATTCTCACGCCACCGGCCGAGTAATCACACAGCTCTGCGACGCCCAATTCATCAAAACTTTTCCCCGAGTAATGTACAGGACAACGCGCCAGAATGCGTGGAAACGCCCGACGTTCGCTGTATTTGGCCTCAGAATCTGCTACCGATTGCCCATTTACCGACATACTCCCCCCCTGAATTAGCCATCCGTCCTTGACCAGCATGACATCAAAGGCTATTCCCGCCTCGACAAACGCATGCCCCTATATATCGCCACTTATCCAGAAATATTTAATCTTTATTCTTTTAACTGATTTAATGATTAGCGCAAATGCCAAATCCAGAAGTCTTGATTTGCCATGAATGAGTTTTTTAGCGGTGAACCTTGATGAGCTTGCAAGACACCACGTAGCGCTGCTCATTGTTGGTTTCACAACGCACCACGTTGCCCGTGGCAGACACTGCGGGTACGGTTTTTTGACTGCCAGGTTTGATTTGTATCTCGATTTCTGTGCCAACATCTAGCCTGTCATCACAAATCATACTGATGCCGATTGCCGAGAAGTCGGCCAATTTCGCCACTTGCCAGCGCTTGGCGATGGGAGCCAAATACAACACAGGGCAGGAAACGGTCACGCGCGGAAATGCGCGCTGATCTTGTTGCTGACTATCGATAACGCTGGACATCCCCACTCCGTGTCTATTATTGCTACGGCGCTCATGCGGGTGAGCGATAAAGCTAATGAACTGAAAACTCACCTGATTTATCGGCTTCTGTCGCCGAAAGTTAAATCCTGCTCGGCGAACCAACTCACTGTTGCTAGTGGAAATTCTCGCGAGGAATTATGCGTATAATTGCTCGCACCCATTCACACAGGAAGCCACGCCATGACGCACATCACCATCGAGCACAATGTCTCCCCCGCCAAGTTGGATGCCATGCACGTAGACAGCTGGGCAACGTGGCAAAAAGCCGTTTCCAGCTTTGCGTGGACTTATGATGAAAACGAGACCTGTTACATTTTGGAGGGAGAGGCCGTTATCACCCCTGAGGGTGGCGAGCCAGTCACGATTACACGCGGAGATCTGGTGCAATTTCCCGCAGGCTTATCCTGCACCTGGCAGATCACCGAGGACATGGAAAAAAACTATATCTTTAAATAAGAGGGTCTCGCTCAGTAGCGGCCAAAAAACCGATACTGCTTGCTCGTGCCTTGGGCACAACTGATAGTCCGCCCAGCAATCAACGAACAATCCAGTACGTGCTCAGTGCGTTGCCAGCCGGACTTCACTGCAGCCGCCTTATCCTTGCTTTTGGCGTCCGTGGACAACACTTTATTCGCGTAGGCCAACCGAAATTGTCCATCGGGATTGATGTCAGAAATTCGGGTGCGGGTGCGATACACCACATGAGTGCTAGCTAGCTGCATATCCAACTTGGAAGAAAGGCATTCGATTCCCTTCAACAGTTCCCGGCACTGAGTTAATCGCGAAGGTAAAAAGGTACTAGGGCCGTCGCTACTTCCCCATTTACTGCGTAAAATAATGCCTTTCGGGTCGGGTAAATCAATTCCTGCCATCTCAATTTCCTGCGACTTTTTTCTCGTCTTCTCACCATTCTCCCCCACGGCACGGCGATTCTGCGCCTTCACCAAACGAGCGACCATTTGATCAAAGGCCATCTTCGCTGGTGCATAATCCGCCGCTTTGGCGCGTCCCAACCACTTCAATGCCAGCGGTTCATCGCGTTTAACAATGCCACCGGAAAAATACAGACGACCCAACTCGTACTGTGCAGGCGCATAATTGGCGAGCGCGGCTTTTTTCAGCCAGGGAAGGGCTAGCTTGGGCGATGCCGTTGCAGGGAGTCCATCGCCATGGAGATATAAATAGCCGACTTTATAAGCGGCCTTTTTGTGTCCCTGCTGTGCCGCCAATAAAAACCAGTGCAAAGCCTGGGTGAAATCCATATCGGTACCACGGCCATGGAAATACATATCGCCCACTGCATACTGATCTTTCGCGCGCCCAGACTTCGCCTTAACAAGACTGGTCTTAAAGCGAGCTTCCCAAACATAGTCTCCGCCAAAGGCGAAAGCCTGCTGCACACTGAACAGTGCTGCCAGTAACAACGTCGACAGCACTACAACGCGCACGACCAACTGCCGACGAATGTGCATTGCGTCCATTGGATCCCCCCATCCATTGGTTGTGACAGTGCTCGCGTGCGCGCACATATACGCGATGCTCACAGAAACTCTTTTA
>CAZXZI010000022.1:0-29808 GCA_964645165.1 uncultured Ectothiorhodospiraceae bacterium | reverse complement strand
TGTGTGTTCCGGTGGGACGGCGGTCAATAATTTCCACACAATCACTTTCGATAATACGATGCCCCTGCGCCGGTTCCAGGCCGGTGGTTTCGGTGTCCAGTACGATTTGTCTCATGATGTTTTTTAGCTCTCGCTTCTAACCCTAAATAGTTGTCGCTATGTCTGCTACGTGTTCAAGCCAATAATTCGTCTACACCCCGATTCGCCAGCATATCGGCACGCTCATTTTCCGGATGCCCGGTGTGACCACGTACCCAACACCATTTCACTTTGTGAGGTTGCAGTGCTTTTTCCAAGCGCTGCCAAAGCTCGACATTTTTTACCGGTTTTTTGGCGGCGGTCTTCCAGCCCTTGCGCTTCCAGCCTTCCATCCATTCCGTCGCCCCTTTCATAACGTACTGCGAATCGGTGGTGAGAATCACTGCGCTGGGTTTTTTCAAACTTTCCAAACCGCGAATGGCGGCCATTAGTTCCATGCGATTATTGGTGGTTTCCGCTTCCCCGCCGTGCAGTTCTTTTTCACTGCCCTTGAAACGCAGCAATACGCCCCAGCCACCGGGACCGGGGTTGCCACGGCAGGCACCATCGCTGAAAATTTCTACGGCTTGATCGCTCATCTTTTATTTTTCTCGCTCATTTGTTGATCACCCAGCGTGCGGGAATTGCCCGCCAGTTCCGGTGACACGATGGGACTACGCGCAGGTCGCCAACGGGACTTAATCGGCGTTAGTGTTGCCACTCGCTTACGTGCGACCAGTACGTAACCCGCACCAAAAAACGGTGCCCAGCGGCGTCCGATCCGATCCAGAAAACGCAACCGTCGCATAACACTTTTGTTGCTCAACGGTGGCCGGAAGAAATACCGCCGGGCATCGATAATGTCGAATCCGAGTAATTGCAACCAGTCTTTCACTCGCGCCTGGCTAATAAATCGGCCACACCACGGTGGCTTACCCTGCCAGCACAGCGCGACGCGCCAAAACATCCATAGACTCCAGGGATTGAAGCCGAGGATCACCACATGCCCTTCGGGGATCAGAATCCGATCTACTTCACGCAACACCTGATGTGGGTCGTTAGTGAATTCAAGGGTATGTGGCATCACCACCGTGTCCAGACAATCCGTCGCAATCGGCAGCCATTCCAGCGGCCCGCAAATCTCGCTTCGAACACGCTCACCCGCGGGCGGCCTGTCCTGTAGCCACTCGTCCAGCACTACACAGTGCGGAATACGCGTACTGCTCAAACACGCTTTGGAATACACATCGCCCAACTGCAACAGGTGGTAGCCAAACAGCGTGGGCAAAATGTCGCGCAACTGCGCACGTTCTTCCGCCTGTAGCCAGCGTCCGGGCAAGTGGGTGAACCAGGCTCGCATGCGTTGCCGTGTGACCTGTGAAGGTTCACATTTAGTCCAGCGGATGATGTGTTTTTTGAGCTTGTTTAACACTTTATAATCAAAATCTTGCCTATTATTTTTAATCTTAAATCACGCGGATATTTTACAGCAACTGTGTCAGCGAATTCACCGCGTAACGATACGCGTTCTGCAGCCACTCCACCAGCCACACCTGCCACTGTCCTGCAATGCAAAGCAGCCTCAATTAACGTAGACTCGGCACTTCATTTCTGGCCGCCATGGAACACGCCATGCTCAGCGTACAAGCCGTTAAAGCCTTTGACGATAATTACATCTGGCTGATTCGCCGACCCGATCGGCCGCAGGTGGCTATTGTCGACCCCGGTGATGCCGAGCCGGTGATCGCTGCCATCACCGCCCAAGGGCTGGAACCCGTGGCCATTCTGATCACCCATCACCACTGGGATCACGTCGGCGGCATCGACGATCTGCTCGCTCATTATCAGCAACATCAACCAATCCCGGTGTACGGCCCAGCGAAGGAAACCATTCCACACCTCAGCCAGCCACTGGGTGAAAGCGACACCGTGCGCATCGATGCGCTGGATGCTGATTTTCGCGTGCTGGATGTGCCCGGTCACACCGCGGGTCACATTGCTTTTTTTTATGCAAAAAGCCACGCCGCCGCCGGCAACAACCTGGTATTCGTCGGCGATACCCTGTTCGCCGGGGGCTGCGGACGGCTGTTTGAAGGCACGCCGGCACAAATGCACGATTCACTAAGCCGCATCGCCGCCCTGCCCGAAGACACCCAGGTCTACTGCGCCCACGAATACACCGAGGACAACCTGGTGTTCGCCCGCATTGCCGAGCCCAATAACGCTGCACTGCAGGCGCGCCAGCAAACCGTGCAGCAGCAGCGTGCCCAGGGTCTGGCCACCGTACCATCGCGATTGGCCGACGAAATAGCCACCAATCCCTTCTTACGCAGTGCCCAGCCGGAGATCATCCGCGCCGCCGAGGGCTTTTCCGGGCGCAAGCTGGCCACTGGCGCCGAGGTATTTGCCGTCGTCCGCCACTGGAAAGATACCCTGGATTGAGACAGAAGCGTTTTGCGGCCTCGCTTTTTTCTGCCATACTTGTTTAACATTTGGCCGTATCTCTCGAATTTCACTCAGGATTGAGCAAAAACTCACACTATGCCATTTCCCCTTTTTCGTACCCGATCACTCCCCACATTCTTCGCCATCCTTGCTTGCAGTCTCGCCACGTTGCTCTTGTTCGGATGCGCGGGTTCGACGGAAACCTGGGAGCCGACAGCACCTGAAAACACCGTCACGGTTACGCCGCCGAGCCACCACGTCGATACCGAAAAACGTAACACCACTGCCAGCATCCATCATCATCAGCAACATTTCACGTTTACCCCCGACACGGCCACACCCTGGTGGGCGTTGGTGGCAAGCCGGGAGTCCAGCAACGAGCCCGACGCTCCTTGGAATCTCGAAGAAGCACGCCACGATCTCACACGCGATGCCGATCGGAACACGCTTGTGTCTGTCGAGTCCGGCACTACTGACAATGACAGCGACAATACCGCCAACAATGCCACCGGTAACACACTGGGAAACCAGGCCGAGCTTCCACAAACCGACCAGATAGAAACCGACGACCTCTGGCAACGCATGCGTAGCGGCTTTAACCTCGGTGGAGAGGATCACCGCTTTGTACGCCCCTACATCGACTGGTACGCAGATCACCAAGCCTATCTCGACCGTGTGGTGGAACGCGCCCGCCCCTTCCTCTACGACATCGTGCAGGAAATTGAGGCCCGTGACATGCCCATGGAAATTGCCCTGCTACCCGTGGTCGAAAGTGCCTTTCAGCCTTTTGCCTACTCACCCGGCCGCGCCGCCGGCATCTGGCAGTTCATCCCCGCCACCGGCAAACGCTACGGCCTAAAACAAAACTGGTGGTACGACGGTCGCCGTGACGTACATCTCGCCACCCATGCCGCTTTGGATTATCTACAACGACTGAGTAAACGCTTTGATGGCGACTGGTTATTAGCACTGGCCTCATACAACACCGGCGAAGGCCGCGTGGCGCGCGCGGTGAAAAAGAACAAAAAGAAGGGCCGACCCACGGATTTCTGGTCCTTGGATCTGCCTGACGAAACCCAGGGCTACGTGCCCAAGCTGCTAGCCATCAGCGCAATCATTCAGCACAGCGAAGAACATGGCGTCACGCTCGCTTCCATCCCTGACGCACCTTACCTGGAACGCGTGGACATCGGCTCGCAGATCGATCTCGCCCTGGCCGCTGAGCTGGCCAAGTTGCCCATCGAAACAATGTACCAGCTCAACCCCGCCTACAATCGCTGGGCCACCGACCCCAAGGGTCCACACACATTGTCATTACCCATCGACAATGCGGAACTCTTTCGCACAGCGCTAGCAAAGGTGGATAAAAAAAATCGCGTGCACTGGGAACGCCACCGTATTCGTGAAGGTGAAACCCTTGGCCACATCGCGCGTAAATTCCAGACCTCTGTAGAGCTGCTGCAAGAAGTTAACAACATCCGCGACAAATGGATCCGCGCCGGGCAAAGCATCATCATTCCCGTAGCCACCAAAAACCTCAAACACTACATGAGCGAAGACCGTCGTCGTCTCGCCTTGCAAAGCACCAAACGCAGCGGTTACAAACTGCAACACACCGTAAAACGCGGTGACTCGTTCTGGGATATCTCACGCAAGTACAAGGTGAAGGTCAGCCAGGTGGCACGCTGGAATGGCATGTCACCCAAAGACTCACTCATGCCCGGGCAGCGTTTGGTGATCTGGTCAAAATCACGCAATCTCGCCAGCAGAAAATTTGTCTCACTACCCCGCAGCGTCACTCAACAGCAGGTGCGCTACAAAGTGCGCAAGGGCGATTCATTGGCACGGATTGCACAGAAATTTAGCGTTACCGTGGCCAAGTTACGGCATTGGAATTCGCTGAAGAAAGGCAAGTACCTGCAACCTGGGCAGCGACTGACCTTGTATGTGGATGTAACACAACAATCGTAAAAATCTGAGGTGTTGGTTTAACAGAATCGTATTTTGCGGTTTAGGTTTACGCTACTATGGTCAATCTAGCTTTCAACCATGATCTATCCATACATGAGCGATCCAAGGAACCACCGATTAATTCATGGATGACTTCCCGTACCCAGAATTAAACAGTGCCCACTTAAACGCGCATGAGTCAAACCATTAAAACCAAAGTCACCGTCTGAAGACGATGGTTTTAAGCAAAGTCACCTACTACCGGCATAGCCGGTAGTTTGAATCAAGCCCCCCAGTGGGGGGCTATAAAACCAGTATTTTTTCCTCAACCTGTACTTGAGCCTGGTAAATCGTTTCTTCCGTCATTCCGGCGAAGGCCGGAATCCAGGCTGCCCGTATCTTGGAGCTACACGGTAATCACTCTCTGGATCCCGGCCTGCGCCGGGATACCCAAAACGCTTCGCGGGGCAGGCTCTACCCAAAACGCTTCGCGGGGCAGGCTCTGACGGTGTTTTATAGTTCGGCTCTTACCTAAAGCACCTGCTACAAACAATAATTCACCGGCCTCTTTTTACACAATAACGCTTACTCGGCAATGCCCTTGTTATCCACACCGGCAGAGCCGGTGGTTTCAGTCATTAAATGACTGGGAAATAAATTGCCTGCCGGTGGCAACTATTCAATGACCGGCGTTACCGAAGTCTGCCGCCAGCGCTCGGTGGCCACATAAATCACCGGCAAAATATTGAGTGTGAGCAGCGTCCCGGCGGTGAGTCCACCGAATAACATAATGCCCAGGGGTTGCAAAAGTTGTGGTCCTTCACCCAGCCCCAGAGCCGCAGGGATTAATGCCAGTAAGGTGGTCAGATGAGTCAACAACATGGGTCGGGTACGTAACCGAACTGCCTCTCGCACGGCCGCAGCCGCATCCATTCCCTGACGCCTTAAATTGCGCGTGAAGGTCAATAACATTATTCCGTTATTGGTCGAAACGCCGATGAGGGTGATAAAACCAATGCCAACGGTAAGGTCCAGATGCTGCTGGGTCACAAACAAAGCTAGCGCAGCACCCATAAAATCCAGCGGTAGTTTGGCTAACACTACGGCCGGATCCAACAGGTTGCCCAGTTGAATAGCGATGATGCCATACACCAACAGCGACGAGGCCAGCAGTACCCAAAGCATTTGGGTTCCTGTACTGAGCAGTTGGCCGTATTCACCGGTGTAGCTCCATTGAACATCTGCGGGGAGCTGTAGTGCGGCAAATGCCTGGTCAAGCTGGTGGGTCACTGCCAGTGGATTGCCATCAATTTCGGCGGACAAGGTCAGAGTACGGATTCCGTGCTGGTGTTCGATGAGTGGGTAGCTGGACATGGGGACGATATGGGTCAGCTGAGCCAGTGGAATAAGTTGCCCTTTTCGATTTGGCACCTGTACTTGCTTGAGCTGTTCCAGACTGTTTCGACTGTCGGCCGAGTAGCGCAGAAAAATATCGATGGGTTGTTGATCAATGATCGCCTGGGTGAGTGTTTCACCCTGCATGGCGAGATGTACCGCACGCGCCACCGTTGCCGCATCCACATTGAGACGTGCCAGCGCGATTCGATCAATCTTGACCCGGATCTGATCCACGGGGACTTTGGTGTTATTGACCACATTTGACACACCAGCCACTTGATTGGCCGCTGCCTCAACCCGCGCTGCGGCAGCGTAGAGTGTCTTCAGGTTATTGCTGTACAGGGTGATGCCAAACAGCGCCGGCAGGCCGGAAAAGGATTCATCCAGCTTCTCGCTGGTGGGTTCATTCACCCGACCCACCACCCCCGGCGTGTTTTCCAGTATGGCATCGAGTCTGGTTTTTACCGCGAGGCTATTCATGGTTTTTGATCGTTTCAGGCGTACCACCAACTCACCCTCCTCCGGCCTTTCGATATAAAACGAAGACTCGGGTGAGCCGGTACGGCGGTACACACTGGCAACCTCGGGCACGGCCAGCAGTCGGCGTTCCAGATCATCGCCTAGCCGATTACTTTCTGTCTGGGAAGTGCCTGGTGCCAACTGATAACTCAGCAACAAGCTGTTTTCATCCAGCAATGGCAACAGGCGCGCCGGGTTGAAGGCCAGCAGGGCCAGGCTACCAAGCAGGACAATAATCGTTACTGACAGGGTTTTGCCGCGATGGTGCAGCAGCCTGTCCAACAGACTCAGATTCCACTCAGCCAGGTGGTTAATCGCGCGCGCTGCCCATGTCTGATTGGATGATTTTGTGGCCGGTTTCGTGAGTGGCTGCGTATACCTGGATGACGACCAATACAGGCTTGCCAACGGTATCAACACCAAGGAGACCAGCAACGAGAATAGTACTATAAAGGCAAACGTCAGGCCAAAGGGTTGGAACAGCCGCCCCGCCAGGCCGGTGACCAGTACCAACGGCACAAAGGCGGACAACACCGTGAGGGTGCCTGCGATATCTGCCGAAAATACCTCGCGGGTACCATCAAGTACCGCTTCCAGCGGTGTTTTACCCTGCAATTTATGCCGGTCGATGTTTTCCAATACCACGATGGCATCATCATCAATCAGACCAATGGCCACGGTGAGCGCCCCCAGGGTCATCAGATTCAACCCCAAATCAAACACACCCATGGCGGCGAAGGTGGCCAATATCACCAGGGGAAAACTGGCGGCGATCACCAGACTGCTGCGATTGCGCCCTAGCACCAACACCACCGCCAGGATGGCGAGCAAGGAACCCAGCAATAAGTTATTGCGCATATTGCTGTAGGCCAGACCGATGATGTCCGCCTGGTCATAAAACTTCGTCAGCCGCACTCCCTTGGGTAAACCGATATCGGCCAGCGCGACATTAATCGCCCTGGAGACTTTCAACGTGCTGGCGCCGGGTTGTTTCTGTACGGTGAAGGCAACGGCAGGTAGACGATCGCTGCTGATGACATAACGTTGGGGTTTAACGCCAGGATACACGCTGGCAACGTCACGCAATTGCAACGGTCGACCATCGCTCGCATGGGCAACGATCACCTGTCCAAGCTCATCAATGGATAACAGCCGTCCTTCGGTGCGGATCAACAAGTCGCGGCCATGGCTTTGCAGATAACCACCGGTATCCAGCAGGTTGGCCGCACGTACCGCATCGGCAACGGCTTGCATCGACAGGTGATGGCGTTTTAATGACAGCGGATTCAGATCGATACGCCAGGCCGACTCACCACCGCCCATCACCTCCACGCGGGCGACGCCGGGCAGAGCCGACAACCTCGGTTTAAGCTGGTACTGGGCCCAACTGCGCGTCACCACAGGATCGCCGCCGCTCAATGTGTAGGTGGAGAGCATGGCCAGCGAGGTGCCGATATTTTCCAGTGTCGGCACCGTTGCGTTGGGAAGCTGTGCCTGTCCGAGGCGGCTGGCCACCAACTGGCGCGCCTGTAACGCATCCACACCCCAGGTGAATTCCACGGTGACTTGGGAGAAACCCGGCGCCGAGGTGGAGCGCACCCGTTGCAGGTGGCTCAGGCCCAGCATCACATTCTCGATCGGGCGCGTGACCAGCTGTTCCATATCCTCCGCTGTACCCGCCGGGTAATGGGTGACGATGTTGATCAGCGGGTAATCCAGGCGCGGGAACAGATCCACCGGCATGCCGCTCAATGACACCACGCCACTGAGGGCAATGAGCAATGCCCCAAAAATAACGGCGATAGGCTGTCGTAGTAAATGCTTTAACAGACCCACCCGGTTAGTCCTCGAACTTGATCAGTTCTTTCAGGTCGCGGTAAAGGAGTTCGTAAGCCCCTTCAATCACTACCTTGTCACCTGGCTGCAACCCCTTCAACACAGGAATCCGCGTGTGATCATGCGTTACCCCAACCTGAACCTCGACAGGATGAGGCCGTTTATTTTTTACGACCATGCACCAGGTCTTGCCATTGCGCGCAGCGATGGCGGAGGCAGGCACCCAGACCACCGGCTGTGGTAACCCACGGTGTTGTACCTCTACCCAGGCACCATCGCGCAACAGCATGTCAGTATTATTGGCGACGAAGCGTAATAGCCATAGGCCGGTCTCTTCATCGTAACGCGGTGGTGACGTCAGACGTTTTAAGACAATTTGTTTTGTTCCTGTTCGCCAGTAACTTTCCCCCTCTTGCCACTGTGTTAAAGACTCTTCAGGTACGGCAACATCCAGATACACTCGATCCAGAGATTCAATCTCGAAGGCAGGAGCACCTGCCGCCAGCAGTTCCCCCTGCGATGCAAGACGTTTTACGATGACGCCATTAAAGGGTGCCTGGAGTTGCGCAATGCGTGCAGTGACTGCTTTGATACCTTGAGTCTGCACTTGCTGAGCAAGATCTCTCTCGTCGAAAGGTACACTCAGAGCATCAAGATCACCCGCCAGTGTTTCCCAGGCCATACGCAAAATAATTCCTATTTTTGCTTCATCCTGTTCGGCATTGATCATATCGATCCTGGGGATGACTTGCTGCTTTTCACCTTGCCTTAGTTCCTGCGTATGTTTGCGTGCCAACGTGAAGAGTCGTTTATTCTGATACCAGGCTATAAGGTGCTTGCGTAATTGTGGGGCGTCAAATTGTATGAGTGTTTGCCCTGCGCGCACAACCACGCCCGGCTCCACCTCAAGATGAATAATACGTGCAGCAAAAGGCAGACTGAGAAAAGCCTCCTGGCGTGGGCTGATTCTCCCCAGTGCCGCTTGTTCATCCTGCCAGCTACCACTAACGACTTGCACCGTTTTTACGTTAACAGCATAAACATCACTAGCAAATAGTGATAAAAGGAATACCAACAATAAAGGCTTCATTCTTGCTTCCAATGGAATCATCAAGAGAAGGGGCTAGCATAGTCACTTCATCAAGTTATAATTTTAGCATACTCCGAAATTGAAACTATTAACCTGGCTTAAAAATAGATCAGGATGATCTATTTTGAGTCGCCCGCGAAACACCGGCGCAAATTGCGAATTTGCTTGTGTTTTGCGGGCTCGCGTTGGCTATCGCCAACGGCGGTGCATCCCTGCACCGCACTATTATTGCAGCCTATAAAACAGCCGGATTAATAGTGGGTGAATGATTGATCAATCTCAGGTATTTGCACCTTGGAATATTTGAGTTTCGTGGCGAAAGCCTGCATGTTTTCTATTTCACATGTAGCGAAGAAGTTGTTGCGGAATTACCCGTTTACAGATGTAAGACCAGCAATTCCACTTGATCCGATCATGATGACCACACCCTTTTCGACCAAATCAAATAATCATTGTTAGCGCCAGAGATTTTCAAGGTTCCGTATTAAAACATGTTATTGACGACCATTTTTTCGAAACCTATCCGGCGTCGAGCAACATGAAACGGACACCAGAAGTTACTTACAAGATTTTCGAGGATTTTGCTCGTCGATTAAATCGTTCGAAAATATTGACGACATCCAACGCACTCTAGCGTGATCCAAAAAAACAGCAATGGTACCTAAAGGCATGGGACTTCCAATACCCCAAGGGAGGGCTTGATAGTAAAACTGGTTGCTAACGATTAATTATCAAGCGAGACGTATGGCCTAAAGTAAGGTAACAGTTGGGGACATTTTTCCTTTCACTCAAACATGGCATATTCGTAACGGGTATAATGATGTAGGCTGCTGGGCAGATAATATTTCACTATGAACGCCCAATATTCTTTCGATACATTCTTACCCTATTTCAATCAACAGCACTGCGGCTAATCTACTTTTATTTAGGCAGCGGGTACTCATCGTAAACCGACAGCCCATCCGCGCTACAAGACCAATTTGCCCGCGAACCCCAAAAGATATGGCCGTTGGGTGCCATGGGTGGTTCACTATCCAGTGAACCGGCCGGAATAATCACCGCGTCCAGCTCCGGTACTGCGCGTGGCATTGGGGAGCCGCACTGTTTGCAAAAAAGATTATAGAAGCGCTCGGCCTCGGGGACTATATAGCGCTGCAGCATGTCTTCCCCTTTTGTCCAACACAGTCCCGATTCAGGCGCTAACACCAGATTTGAAGCATGCCCCGTCCCCGTGGCTTTGCGACAACGTTGGCAGTGGCAATGATAAAAACGCAGCACCTCCCCGGCAACACTGTACTGCACCGCCCCACATAAACAACTGCCGTTAACATTTTGATCGGCCATTTTTACGCCTCACTGATACTTTTCGGAATAAGAAAGCATTTCGCAAAATGCCCTTCGCTACTGAGCCGTGCGTCAGGATAATTAATAGCGCACTCTGGCATCGCCTGCTCACAACGCGGATGAAAGTGACAACCACTTGGTGGATTAATCGGTGACGGCATTTCACCCTGCACACTGACAATCTGTCTTTCGGCACCTTCTGCTGATCTTTCAATTACGGGCACTGCGGCTAACAAGGCTTTGGTATACGGGTGCAAGGGATTTTCCATCACCTCCTGCACGGTGCCCTGTTCAACAATGCGACCCAGATACATCACCGCCACTTCATGCGCCAGGTATTCCACTACAGACAGGTCATGGGTGATAAACAAATACGCCAGTCCTAGTTGATCCTGCAGATCTTTTAACAAGTTAAGTATTTGCGCCTGCACGGAGACATCTAACGCACTGGTCGGCTCATCGCAAATAATCAGTTTGGGTTCCACAGCCAAGGCGCGGGCGATGCAGATACGTTGTCGTTGGCCGCCGGAAAATTCGTGGGGATAGCGGTGTTTGATGTCCGCCGACATTCCCACCTGCTCCAACAATTGATCCACCCGCGCGGCGCGTGCGCTTGCATCCCCGCCAATGCCCTGAGTGATCATGCCTTCTTCAATGATATCCATCACCATCATCCGTGGGTTCATGGAGGAAAAGGGATCCTGAAAGATGATCTGGATATCACTCCGATGCGCACGCAATTGCGCAGGCGACAATGCGCTAAGCTCCACGTCACCGAACTTCACCCTACCCGCGGTGGACTGAATTAATTGCAGGATGCTTTTTCCCGCCGTGGTTTTACCGCAGCCCGACTCACCGACCAATGCCAGTGTGTGGCCTTCCGGTATCGACAGGGAAATATCATCCACGGCCTTGACATGATTTACGACCCTTCGTAGCAGGCCTTTATGAATCGGGAAATGGACCTTCAGACCCTCGACGGTCAGCAAGGTTTTTTTACCCAACCTCGAATCAATCATTTCGTTTCCGGCCACCAACTCCGGAGCTGGCGAGTCCGTGGCGGGAAACTGTTGCTGGTAAGCCGCATCATATTTTAAACAGCGTATGCCGCCAGTGACATTCGCGGCTTGCCACGCGGGTTGTTGCGTATGGCAAATATCAACCGCATCATCACACCGATCCACAAAACGACAACCGGTAAACTCAGTAGCCAACGACGGCACATGTCCGGGGATGATCGCCAGACGCTGACCGCGTTTTTCAATATCCGGCAGCGAGGCAAATAATTTTTTAGAATACGGATGTTTTGGGTTTGCAAAGAACTCGGCGCGATCTGCCTCTTCCACAATCTGCCCGGCATACATAACGGCAACATGGTCGGCCATTTCAGAAACCACGCCGAGGTCATGGGTGATTAACAATATCGCCATGCCGGTGTTTTTTTGTAGCTGACGCATGAGATCCAGCACCTGCGCCTGAATGGTCACATCCAGTGCGGTGGTGGGCTCATCGGCAATTAACAGATCCGGTTCGCCAGCCAGGGCAATGGCAATCATGATGCGCTGTTTCATGCCGCCCGATAGCTGATGCGGATATTCGTGGTAACGCTGTGCGGCGTCTGGAATGCCCACAGCCTCAAGTAGTTCCAGCACTCTTGCCTGTCGCGCCTGTGCATCGGCATGTTGTCGCAGGCTTTCAGAAATTTGCTGGCCAATGGTGAGCACCGGATTTAGGCTGGTCATGGGTTCCTGAAAGATCATCGCAATGCGTTTGCCGCGCACTTCACGCATGGCCACTTCGGGTAACTGCAACAAGTCATCCCCGTTAAGATGTATGGCACCTCCGGTAATGCGGCTCGCCGGTTCCGGTAACAGGCGCATGGTGGACAGAGCCGTCATGGATTTGCCGCAACCAGACTCTCCCACCAACGCAAAGGTCTGCCCGCGTTGTATTGTCAGACTGATGCCATCTACCGCACGCACCATGCCGTCGCCAGTGGCAAAGGTAGTTTGCAGGGAGTCTATTTGCAGTAAGGGACTTGTCATGTTGTTTTGCTCATATTGATTATGTTGTTGCGCAAGCTTTAGCTTGCGCTACGGCCCACACGGGGATCAAAGGCATCACGCACCGCATCAGAAAATATATTCGCCGCCAGCACCAGCAAAAACATAAACCAGAAGGCCGACACCAGCGACCACCACACCACCGGTTCGCGCGCCATTTCCAATCGTGCGCTATTAATCATGTTGCCCCAACTGGCCATACTCGGGTCGACACCAACACCGACGTACGACAACACCGCCTCGGCTAGCACCAGACCACTGAAATCCAGCACCACGGCAATCAACACAATGTGCATCACGTTGGGCAGGATGTGCCGGGTGATGATTTTCAGATGACTCACCCCGAAGGCCGTCGCGGCCTGGATATAATCCAGTTCGCGCAACTTAAGCGTCTCGCCACGCAACAAACGACAAAGCCCCGTCCAGCTGGTGATACCCAGAATCATGCACAGAAACAGCAGCCGAATATCCGCACGCTCCACCACCGTTTCAAACAATGCCTGATTATTGCTGATGTATAAATCTACGGACAAAATAGCGGCCGCGATCAACAACACACCGGGGATGGAATTCAAGGTGGTGTAAATATATTGAATCAAATCATCCACCCAACCGCGAAAATGCCCGGCCATGATGCCCAACAATATGGCAAAGGGCAGCATGATCAGCGTGGTCAGGGTGCCGATCACCAATCCCGTACGAATGCTTTTGATACTTAGATACAGGACATCATTGCCAACCTTGTCCGTCCCCAGCAGGTGGTAGGCCACACCCAGCTCGACAACAATCATCGCAAAAAAAATAATCGCGCCCAAGCTAAGAAATATGGCTCGCCACGGCAGTGCGGTGTTACCCCTCAACACGTGTCGCAGCAAGATTACAAAGTCGAGACCCTGCCGTCGTGCCAACAACGTCAGCCATAAGGCAACCACGATTGTCCACAGCGCCACACCTTCAGCCAACGCGCGCAGACTACGCTGCAAAATATCAGCGTCATATTCAAGTTCGGGATTGCCAAGATGGCGACCACCGTATTTCAAACGTGGGTAAGTTCGCACGGTACTGCCATCGGCCTGCTCAACGGTCTCCAGGGTAAACAGATGTACCGCCATGGGCGCTGAATAGGTTTTTTCCACGCGCTGTCGAATGGGGTTCGCCAGCACGTCCAGCAGACTCAACACGTCGACAGAATAATTTACCTCACGATCACCCTGCTGCACGGAAAGCGCCTGGCGGAAATGGATGGAATCCAGCACGCCAACGACGACGTAGGCGCTTAACACCACCAAGGCAACCATCGCCAGTGGTCGCTGCATGACTTGTCGCCAGGGCGCACTCAAGTGTTCCTTGCTGCGCACGTAAGTAAAAAACAGCACCAGGGTGGTGATCAATAAATAGATAAGTGCATCAGTCCACAGAATGACCGGTTTAACGGGAGCAAGTGAGATCCCGATTATCACCGTGAGCAAGACACCGATAAATACGAACAGGCTGATGTGCCGTGTCATCGCAGGTTTCTCATGACAACCGTACCCGAGGATCTACCAGTGTGTACGACAAGTCCGTCAACAACAGCCCGATGATATACAGCACTGAACCCAGGAATACCATGGAGCGCACAATGGCAAAGTCCTGGGCGCGAATGGCATCAATGGTGTAACTACCCAGGCCGGGAATACCAAAAAAGGATTCGGTAATCAGGCTGCCCATGAATAGCAGCGGGATGGTCACCACCACGCCGGTCAAAATAGGGATCATCGCGTTTTTTAGTACATGCCTGAACAACACCACCCGTTCCGCTAGGCCCTTGGCCCGTGCAGTGCGCACATAATCCTTGTTGATCTCTTCCAGGAAGATGGTACGGAACCAGCGTGTGCCGGCACCGATGCCACCCACGATACCAATGATCACCGGCAGGATTAGAAATTTCACCGCCGACCAGCCGCCATCAAAACCCGAGATCGGTACCAGGTGCAATAGTTTACTCACCAGAAATTGTCCGCCGATAATATAAAACAGAGCAGAGATGGACATGAGCATCACACTGATAACCACGCCCATGTAATCAATGTAGGTTGCACGAAAAAAGGCGATGATTAATGCGATGGTAATATTCAGCAACAGGCCAACCAGAAATACCGGAATGGCCAGAGCCAGACTGGGCAGCATGCGTTGGCGAATATCATGGGTGATGTCCCGGCCATCATCGGCACTGCCAAAGTCAAAAGCAAACAGGCGTAACGATTTTTCAAAAAAGATGGTATCGACAAACTTTTTCGTACCCTGCACACCGGGATTAAACAGCAGTGGTTTGTCATAGCCATGATCCTGTTTCCATCTTTCAATGGCCTCGGGAGTCACGCGCTTTTGACCCAGTTGCATGCGCGCCATATCTTCCGGGCTGTTGACCACAAAAAATAACCAGAAAGTGAGCAGGTTAACGCCAATCAGGATAGGGATCGCATAGAGCGTACGTCGAATAATATAGGCGAGCATTACTGCACTCCCCGCGAACGCTGTTTGCGCCGATAAATCATCAACGCGGGAATGAAACCGACCACGACCACGAGCAGCATTAACAGCAAGGGCCAGACAATGGGTCGGTTCCATTTACGACGTTGTTCGGCGCGCAGTTGCGGATCAATGCGTTTGTATTTCAGCGTATTATTGGCCATGTCATTGGGTTTTACGTTGTGTAACCAGGCATGATAAAGGCTGAATTTTTTCGGGTTCAGTCCCCAAAGCCAGGGTGCATCCCGCTGTGAAACGGCCACCATTTTATTGATTAGTTGCAAACGTGCCGGCCCGTTGGGCATGTTTTTCATTTTGCCAAACAAGCGGTCAAACTCCGGGCTTTCATAATTGGCGGCATTCTCACCGTTTTTACCGGCCTTGGCATTGGGGCCATACAATAGAAACAGGAAATTCTCAGGGTCAGGATAATCCGCATTCCAGCCCCATTGAAATAATTGCGCGGTACCTTTGAGCATTTTTTCCTGAAAACGATTGTAGTCAGTGGAACGAATGTCTAACTGCAAGTCGATCTTTGCAAACTGCTTACGCAACCAATCGAAGCGCGCCTTGTCATCCGGGCCGCCGCCAGTGGAGTCCAGGTGAATGATCAGTGGTTTACCGCTGTTGTTATCCCGACCCAGCGGGTAACCCGCCTCTGCCAGTAATTGTTTTGCATCACTGATGGGGCGGCGTTTAAGTCGACCGTTCTGAGCATCACCCAGCCATTCATAAACATACGGGTTCATCCCCGCTTCCCCCGCCCGGTAACCGATGATCCCCGGTGGCACCGGCCCTTGCGCGGGGATGCCGCGTCCATTGAGAAAAATAGAAATATATTCTTCGTAATCTACGGCAATGGAAATGGCCTGGCGCAGTTTGCGTGCCCGCTCGCTGAAGCCACCCACCACCGGGTCGCGCATATTGAAGCCCGTGTAATAGGTGGATGCGGCAACACTGCTGGAAAGCTGGATATCTTTTTCACGCATGGAATCCGTCAAACCTGCCTCGCCTTGATTAGAGACCTGGATCGCCTGATCAAAGCTGTCCGAACTAATACCCGAGGCGTCGTAGTAGCCCTGCAAGAATTTATTCCAGGTGGGGATGTCTTCTTTTTCAAGACTGAACACCACCTTGTCGATAAACGGGATCGATTTACCTGCATCTGCCAGCAAACCCTTTTCACGATCTCCCGGCTCACCTTCACTGGGATAGGTTTCACCGCGGAAATTCGGATTACGCTCCATCACCATTTTCCGGTTGGGATTATTTACCGTGAGCATGTAGGGGCCGGTACCCACCGGGTACCAATCCAGTGTGATGTTTTTTTCTTTCATGCCTGGTTGGGAATAAAACTGATCGGCCTCCACTGGGATGGGGCCAAAGAAGGGCATGGCCAGCCAATACACGAATTGCGGGTACTCGCCTTTCAATTTAACGCGGTAGGTGTAACGGTCCACCACTTCAACGCCGGACAATGGATAGTCGCGCAGATCCAGAAAGTGCCTCACCTGTCCGTCATCTTCCCAAGCCTTTACCACTTCGCGCAAGGTCTTGGCGTAGTCCGTTAGGCCGACAATGTACTCCGCCATCAAACCATAAATAGGTGAATGTAGTTTAGGATGCGCCAGCCGTTTGATCTGATAAACATAGTCCGCCGCTGTCAGCTCCCGGCTACCGGTTTCGGCAAAATCGCTAAGTTGATTCCGCTCGAGTAAATCATCGGCACTCAAGCTCAAGTAAAGAGGCTGGTTATTGGCATCCTTGGCGAAAGCGGGATGCGGCTGGTAACGAATGCCGGGCTGAATGTGAATCTCATAGATGCTGAAGGCAATTTGTTCACGCGGCGCGTCATCGGCCAAACGTTGTCCCTGTGCATTTTCAAAATAGGGACGCGGCACTTCGGTGGCCGACAATGGGATCAACGTGTAGGGTCGTTTCAGGTAGTGATACTGCAGAGGCGGTTCGTAAATCTGCCCGGTGAACACCACCTCGTTGGAACTGTAAGATTGTGCCGGATCGAGGTGTTTGGGGCGTAAGCTAAACCCCGAATAAAAGGTATTTTGATTTTCCTCCGCTGCAGGGTATGGATTATTCCAGGTGCCGTCGTCACAACTTGTCAACAGTAAGACAAGCAGGGCTATCAACGGAATCAAGCTGAATATGGTCTTATTTCGGTCCCGATAGACCACTCAGATTCCCCACGGCATCAACGTCAAATCCTGCTCTCTCTCAGTTCGTAAATACACAACGTAAACTGCCATTATCTGACCACAGAATCAATCAATTACGGCAGACAAAACGTGCCACTTTTGTGTGTCATTGCGTATAATACGGGCAATCAAGATGGCGCGGTTTTTGGCAGCATGCTGCCCCGCTCCACAGAACAGACACCAACGTAGTCAACAACCAAAAAAAGGATATCCACATGGGCTTCTTAGACGGCAAACGCGCGCTGATCGTCGGCTGCGCAAGCAATCGTTCCATCGCCTGGGGCATTGCCCAAGCCATGCATCGTGAAGGCGCCGAACTGGCCTTCACTTATCAAAATGACAAATTACAGGGTCGGGTGGAAAAACTGGCAGCGCAATGTGGCTCAGATATCGTGTTGCCCTGTGATGTCGCCAGCGACGAGGAAATCACCACCGTTTTTGAAAAACTGGATAACTACTGGGATCATCTCGACATCCTGATTCACTCCGTGGCCTACGCCCCGCGAGAGGAGCTGGAAGGCGAATACCTCGACAGCGTGACACGTGCAGGTTTTAACACCGCGCACGAGATCAGCTCTTACAGTTTTGCCGCATTGGCCAAGGGTGCCCGCAACATGATGCAGGGACGGAATGCCTCGTTACTGACGCTGAGTTATTTGGGGGCCGAACGGGTTCTGCCGAATTACAACGTGATGGGATTGGCCAAAGCCAGTCTGGAAGCCAACGTGCGCTACATGGCCGCCTCATTGGGGCCGGAAAACATTCGAGTGAACGCCATTTCCGCCGGGCCCATTCGTACGCTCGCCGCGGCCGGCATTAAAAATTTCAAGTCCATGCTCAACTACAGCGCAGCGAACACACCACTGCGACGCAATGTGACCATCGAAGAAGTGGGCAACACCGCGGCGTTTCTTTGCTCTGATCTGGCCTCGGGCATTACCGGTGAGATTACGTATGTGGATGGTGGCTACAACATTACCGGCATGGCGGCATTGAGTTAAGAAGCTTCTGACCAAGAGTTTTGCGTCATCCCGGCGCAGGCCGGGATCCAGGCTGCTCCTATCTTGAAGCTATGCGGTAATAATTCTCTGGATACCGGCCTGCGCCGGGATGACGGCTTTTTTAATCTCGCTTCAAACTGAACGCGTCTACTTCAAACAATCTCTCTCTGGCCTCTTTTACACTATAATTCATACTTGGTAATGCCTTGGTTATTCACACCGGCAGAGCTGGTGATTTTGGACATTAAATGACAATATTCACTGAAAACAGCGGGGTATTAACCTGCAGAGATTAAATCGGTTGTGTTTCCGGCCGCTTTGTCAAAATCTCCTCTTCACCTTCCGTGCGCGCGATAATTACCGCGCCGCAGGAATCGCTGAACACATTCACCGTGGTGCGGCACATATCCAGCACCCGATCTACCGCGAGAATCAGACCGATCGCTTCTACCGGCAGACCAATGGCCGCAAGGATAATCGAGATTGCCACCAGACTCGCTGCCGGTATTCCCGCCACGCCAATGGAGGTCAGCAAGGCCACCATCACAATGGTGAACTGTGTGGCGAAACTCAGCTCGATGCCGTAGGCCTGGGCAATAAAGATTGCCGCCACACATTCGTACAGTGCCGTGCCATCCATGTTGATCGTCGCCCCCAGCGGTAAAACAAAGCTGGCTGTTTTATTGGATACGCCGGCATTTTTTTCCACGCACTCCATCGTCATGGGCAAAGTCGCCGACGACGAGCTGGTGGAAAACGCCGTGAGCAATGCCGGTAGCATTGCGCGATAATGTCGCGAGGGATTCACCCGACCCACTAAGCGCAGCAATATAGGCATCACCACAAAGAAGTGTACGGCCAAGGCGGCAATCACCGTGATAAAAAATAATGCCAGCGGTTTAAAAGCATCAAAGCCCGTAGTCGCCACCACTTTAGCCACCAGTGCAAACACGCCAATCGGTGCAAACTTCATCACCCAATCGGTGATCAACATCATTACTTGATAAACGCCCTGCCAAAAATTGAACAAGGACTCGGCGTAAGCCTCTTGTATCTTGGTAAGAAAAAAACCAAATAACAGACTAAAAAAGATCAGTCCCAACATTTGCCCATTGGCAGCAGCAGAAACAATATTGGTGGGTACCATGCGCAAAAACACATCAACCACATCACCCGCACCCTTGCCTTCCACCTTGCCTTTGATGTCATCAACATTCCCGGTTAAGCCAATCAGATCTTTGGCAGGCTCTCCATCAATAATACCCGGTGCCACAATGTTGACCATCACCAAACCAATGAGGATCGCCATCAGGCTGGTCGACATGTAATAAAGCAAGGTTTTACCGCCAAGTCGTCCCAGCGCGTCACCGCCACCAATACCGGCAATACCCACAACAATAGAAGAAACGATGAGCGGCACAATCAACATCTTCAGCGCATTAAGAAACAGGCTGCCGATGAATTGATAGATGGAGAAAAAAGTGACACCAAAGAGACTAGTATCGGTACCGGTTAAACTGCCCGCGATGACGGCAAGCATTAAGGCAATGAGGATTTGCCAGTGAAGTTTAAGTTTCATAAAGCATCAATCCTCAAATTCAAACCTCAGAAACGAAAAACTATGGGCGTTGAGTAACCAGCAGGGTCAGCCATAGTTACGGCCGTAGTTACAGCCATGGTTACAGCCATGGTTACAGCCATAGTTACAAATCATCGTTCTGCACAATAATCTTGGCATTGGCTTTAAGTGAAGTGACAACATGCATTTGCGCATTGGCGCCCTGCTCGTCCGCCAGTCGACGTTTCAATGTTTCTCGGTCAGCAGCAGCCATGGCAGCGGGATCACCATCTACCACTTTATTCAGACGTATTACCGCATAGTCACCCGAAGCTAATACCACGCCACCGTAGCTTGGGCTATCCGCTGATGCGGGTTGCGCTAAACGAAACGCCTGTTTGATAATCAACGGATCATGGTCTTTTGTCTCTCGTGTCACCGCACCCACTGTCTTCCAGTCGACGGACAATGCCTTGGTCACCACATCTGCAGATTCACCCGCAGCCAGTTGTTGCACCGTCTTTTCACCAGCCGCCTTTACCGCGTCCCGCGCTTTATCCTGAATCAATAATTGTTTGACTTGTGCTTTAACCTCACTCAAGGGGCGTTGATTTGCTTCCTGGTGATCTAACAAGCGCAGTACGAGCACATGATTTTCACCCACTTCGATAGGTTCACTATTGTAACCTTTCTTCAGTACGTCATCACTATACGCCGCAGACACGATACGCGGATTTGCAAACACGCCCGCACCACCGCGACGTCCGAAGAATGGGCTTTGTTTGAGTTCAAGCCCCAAAGTATCGGCCACTTCACTGAGCGAATCCGGTGTTTCGTATGCCTGGTTAGTTAACTTTTCGGCCAACTCAAAATATTCACGCTGAGCAGCATCAGCCTTGAATTGAGCCTTTATGTCGTCACGCACCTCTGCAAAAGGCTTTGACTGTTTGTCGCGGATTCCAGTGACCTTGATGATGTGATAACCAAAGGACGTCAAAATAGGATCACTCACCTCACCCTGCTTGAGCGAAAATGCCGACGCTTCAAAATCAGGCTCCATGATACCCCGTCCAAAGTAACCCAGATCGCCACCCATTTCTGCTGAACCCGGATCATCTGAATTTTCCTTGGCCAGTTTTTCAAATGATTCGCCAGCTTTGATTTTTGTCTCGATGGCTTCAGCCTTTTTGCGTGCTGCCGAAACAGCCGCTTCATCGGCACCCTCTTCCAATTGAATCAGAATATGACTTGCTTTGCGTTCTTCCGGCACGCTGTACTGACTTTGGTTGGCATCATAAAAATCACGCAACTCTTCTTCGCTCGGTTCCTTGTTACTTTTTAGTGCCGCTGCGGATAATTCCACGTATTCAACCCGCAGCTTTTCTGCCGTCATAAAACGATCGGCGTGTTGCTGATAGTAATCTTTGATAGCAGCTTCATCGGCCAATGATTCATTCTGGAAGTTGCTTGTCTTCAAAACGAAATATTGAAAATCACGCTGCTGTTGTTCTAGTTTAATGACGGTGTTTAGTTCGGCATCTGTCACAAAAACCGAACTGGCCAAACCATCGGGCAGCTGCCCTGCAGTCATCATGCGTTTCACGCGACGCTCAAAGGCGGAAGGAGATTGCCCCTGGGTTTGTAACTGCTGTTGGTACAAACTGGTTGAAAAGACACCATCCTCACGAAAGGCATCGATACTCTGAATGGTTGCTACCACCGTTTCGTCACCTACCCGAAAACCCGCGTCGGCTGCGTGTTGCAACAGCAACTCGCGATCAACCATTTCGTTAATGACGCGCTTTTTAATCTGTGGATCAAACAACTGTGCATCGTACTGACCGCCCAGCATTTGCTGCATACGATTACGCTGATCATAAAAGTCCTGTTGAAAGTCGCGCTGACTGATTTCGGCGCCATTCACGGTAGCTGCCACCAGCTTGCCGCCATTCCCGAAATATTGATTAATACCCCAAAGTGCAAAGGGAATGATCAACAGACCTACGATAACCCAGGCGATCCAACCCTGAGCGCGTTCTCGAATGAAATTCAGCATAATTTTTCTTCGTCGTTAATTCTAATAAATGATTCTAGGCGTCAATTCTAAATGACTGTTCTGTGGAGAGCATTTTAACTGACTATGGCTCAAACACATTCTTTTTTATTTGTTATTTCAACTATGCGTCCAGCATAAAGTAAAAAGGCGTTCCCACTTGAGGTAGGAACGCCTTGCAATACTAGTAGTGGCGGAGTGGACGGGACTCGAACCCGCGACCCCCGGCGTGACAGGCCGGTATTCTAACCAACTGAACTACCACTCCCCAACAAACCCTGACTTAACCCAATCATTCAACTCAATCTCACTCAATCGAAATTGAGCATGGTCACTTTTACTCAAGCTGAATGGTGGGTGCTGAGGGACTTGAACCCCCGACATTCGCCGTGTAAAGGCGACGCTCTCCCAACTGAGCTAAGCACCCCAGGAAAGCCGACTAGTTTACTGCATCCTTCAATGCTTTGCCAGCCTTGAATGTCGGATTATTGGAAGCTTTGATTTGAATGGCTTCACCGGTGCGAGGATTGCGGCCGGTACGAGCGGCACGCGCTTTCACACTGAAGGTACCGAAACCTACCATGGCAACCTGATCTCCCTTTTGCAGGGCTCCGGTAATGGCCGCAACGAGTCCGTCAACAGCGCGGGCTGCTGAAGCTTTGGAAATATCGGCACTGTCCGCAACTGCATCGATCAATTCTGCTTTATTCACTTAGAACACCTCTCTGTGTGGTTATACGTAGTTTTGATTATTTATTGTAATTCTCGAGCGATCCTGCAAAAACGCCGCCGGTGCGATTTATTATTTCCTGTTGCCATTCCCTTCACTGTGGATTAGGCCAACAGGCATTGGCGGTCGACTTGTTTTCGCATCGATTTATACCAATGGCGATTCCCTCATGTCAAGGATTCATGGGCATTTGCGAGCAATTTGGTAATATTTAATCATCGCCGCACCCCATAAAACCCCTATTTTTCCAGACTCAACGCTAAACGACCGTCACCAGGTTAAGCTGGGACGGTCGTTTTTTACAATGAACGGAAAACAATCAGTGTGTGCGAATCGATTTACGCTTGGACTCTTTCCGACTCGCGACCACTTTGCCGCCGGCCTTACCTTCCGGCAAAGGTTCCGGCATATGTTGCAGCGCCACTTCCAAGACTTCATCGATCCAACGTACCGGCCGAATATCCAAATTCTGTTTGATATTCTTGGGGATATCCGTCAAATCTCGTGTGTTTTCTTGAGGAATCAACACGATTTTAATACCACCACGATGTGCGGCCAACAGTTTTTCTTTGAGACCACCGATGGGCAATACCTCGCCACGCAAAGTGATCTCGCCTGTCATTGCCACATCAGCGCGCACCGGAATGCCCGTGAGCACCGAGACTAGAGCCGTACACATGCCGACACCAGCGCTCGGCCCATCCTTCGGCACCGCACCTTCCGGCACATGAATGTGAATATCACTTTCACTGTAAAACTCAGGATCAAGTCCCAGCGTCTTCACACGGCTACGCACCACACTCATGGCGGCCTGCACGGATTCCTTCATCACGTCACCCAACTGGCCAGTGACGCTGTGCTTGCCCTTGCCGGGCATCTTTACGGCCTCAATGGTGAGTAGCTCGCCACCCACTTCGGTCCAGGCCAGGCCGGTGACTTGACCAATCTGATCCATCTCTTCGGCAGAGCCAAAACGGAACCGGCGCACACCCAAAATCTTTTCCAGATTGCGCGCGGTAACGCTGACCTTTGTGGTTTCTGGTTCCAGCAAGATCTGTTTCACCACCTTGCGGCAGATCTTTGAAATCTCACGTTCCAGGTTACGCACGCCCGCCTCGCGCGTGTAGTAACGAATAATGTCGCGGATAGCGGCTTCGTTAATCCGAATTTCATCTTCTTTCAGACCTGCGGATTCCACCTGTTTTTTCATCAGGTAGCGTTCCGCGATATTCACCTTTTCATCTTCCGTGTAACCAGCCAGACGAATCACTTCCATACGATCCAACAACGGACCAGGAATATTCAGTGAATTAGCTGTAGCCACAAACATCACGTCGGACAGATCGTAATCCACTTCCAGATAGTGATCGTTGAAGCTGTTGTTCTGCTCGGGGTCGAGCACTTCCAACAAGGCCGACGCGGGATCACCACGGAAGTCCATGGACATCTTGTCCAGCTCATCCAGCAAATACAGCGGATTGCGGGTTTCTACCTTGGACAGGTTTTGAATAATTTTGCCCGGCATAGCACCAATGTAAGTACGACGATGTCCGCGAATCTCGGCTTCATCACGCACACCACCCAGCGACATGCGAATAAATTTACGATTAGTCGCGCGCGCAATGGATTTACCCAACGAGGTTTTACCCACGCCTGGCGGCCCCACCAAACAAAGGATCGGTCCTTTCACTTTTTTCGCACGCTGTTGCACAGCGAGATATTCAAGGATACGTTCTTTCACCTTGTCTAAACCATAGTGATCGGCTTCCAGTACTTCCATTGCCTTGGTCAGATCGTGGCGCACCTTGCTGCGTTTTTTCCACGGCACGTTGACCAACCAATCAATGTAATTACGCACCACCGTCGCTTCGGCCGACATCGGTGACATCATTTTCAGCTTGCCCAGTTCTGCGTCAGCTTTTTCACGCGCCTCTTTGGACATGCCTGCTTTTTCGATTTTACTGGCTAGCTCATCCAGCTCATTGTGGCTTTCATCCATATCACCCAGTTCTTTCTGGATAGCCTTCATTTGCTCGTTGAGATAATACTCACGCTGACTTTTTTCCATCTGGCGTTTGACGCGGCCACGGATGCGTTTTTCTACTTGCAGCAAGTCGATCTCTGCTTCCATCAAACCGATGAGATGCTCGAGACGTTTGCGTGCATCACCAACTTCCAAAATATTTTGTTTTTCGTCAATCTTCAGCGACATATGCGCGGCGATGGTATCAGCGAGTCGACCCGGTTCTTCAATACCAGCCAGCGAAGAAAGAATTTCCGGCGGCACTTTTTTACTGAGCTTCACGTATTGATCAAATTGCGCTAGGACTGATCGCATTAACACTTCACTTTCACGATCGTCCAACGGCTCGGCTTCTTCCTCGCCCATGCTGACCTGTGCCTGAAAATAATCGTCGGTACTCAGATAATTCAGCACCTTGGCACGCTCGCTGCCTTCCACTAGCACCTTTATAGTGCCATCAGGCAATTTCAGCAATTGTAAAATATTAGCGACGGTACCTGTGCGATACAGGTCTTCCGGCTCAGGCTCGTCCTGCGAGGCATTCTTTTGCGCGGCGAGCAGTATTTGCTTGTCATCATCCATAGCTGCTTCCAGCGCGTTAATCGATTTGTCACGTCCCACAAACAATGGGATGACCATGTAGGGGTATACCACCACGTCACGCAACGGCAGTACCGGCATGAGCTGTGGCTGGTCTTTGATGACATCAGATGATTTGTCTTTTTCTGACATTTGGAGTTTCCCTCAGAAATTCATAAATCGGCCACATGGTGCGCAAACAATCGGCTGCATCAATACGTGGCACTCGCTAACATTCGTGATAAGTAAGTCGGCACCCAATGCGCCAGCCTTTAGCCTTCCCGTTAACAATCTGCGGCTTCCGTTAATGGAATTCAAGGCTTAGAGAAAAAATTACTCGGTTTATTGTCAAAATAAGGCACTTATAAGTGGAATTTATGGATTTCAGACAAAAAAACACCGGGATAACCCGGCATTTTGTAGTATTACATCGGCTTTTTGTGGAAAAAAGCGCGGTTTATCAAGCACTTTATCAGTCAGATGCCGCCCTGTGTTGTTCGCCACCTTCATAAATGAGCAGGGGCTTGGATTTATTATTGATCACGTCAGCATCCACAATCACCTTGCTCAAACCTTCCAGCGTGGGCAGATCGTACATGGTATCCAGTAGCACTTTTTCCAGAATGGAGCGCAAACCACGAGCACCAGTCTTGCGTTCCATACCCTTTAAAGCAACGGCATGCAAGGCCTCGTCACGGAATTCCAACTCGCAGTCTTCCATTTCAAACAACTTAGCGTATTGCTTGGTGATGGCATTTTTCGGTTCGGTAAGAATCTTCACCAGCGCATCTTCATCCAGTTCCTTCAGCGTGGCGATCACGGGCAACCGACCCACAAATTCCGGGATCAGGCCATATTTGGTGAGATCCTCAGGCGCGACACCTTCCAGGACTTCGCCAATACTTTTTTGATCATCTTTGCTCTGCACCGTAGCAGAGAAACCAATGCCGCTCTTTTCAGAACGATCGCGAATCACGCGATCCAGGCCGTCAAACGCACCGCCACAGACAAATAAAATATTCGCTGTGTTCACTTGCAGGAATTCCTGCTGTGGGTGCTTGCGACCACCCTGCGGCGGCACAGAAGCAATGGTGCCTTCAATCAGTTTCAGCAAGGCCTGCTGCACACCCTCGCCCGACACGTCACGAGTGATCGAAGGATTGTCAGACTTGCGGGAAATCTTGTCGATTTCATCAATATAAACGATACCGGTTTGCGCCTTTTCCACATCGTAGTCACATTTCTGCAATAGCTTCTGAATGATGTTTTCCACGTCTTCACCCACGTAACCGGCTTCGGTAAGCGTGGTAGCGTCAGCAATGGTAAACGGCACATTCAGCAAACGCGCAAGAGTCTCGGCCAGCAGGGTTTTACCGCTACCCGTGGGTCCCACCAACAGAATGTTACTTTTGGAAAGCTCGACGTCGTCTTTCTTGATGCCAGCTTCAAGCCGTTTGTAGTGGTTGTATACCGCAACAGACAGAATCTTTTTTGCGCCCGGCTGGCCAATGACATATTCGTCCAGGCTTTCATTGATTTCATGGGGCGTCGGCAGCTTGCTGTCACCAAGATTGGCGGCCTTTTCATCCACTTCTTCGCGAATAATGTCGTTGCATAGTTCAACACATTCATCGCACACAAACACGGACGGACCCGCAATCAGCTTGCGGACTTCGTGTTGGCTTTTTCCGCAAAAAGAGCAGTACAGCAACTTGCCACTGTCATCACCCTTGTTTTGCTTGTCGTCGCTCATGATTACCTCGGGGATTACCCGGAAAGCCGCTCAGAATGGCTTTCCTCCATGGGATAAATATCGTCTTAAATTGACCTTTACTTTAGCGCCAGCAGGCAGATGCCGCAACTGCACTATACGTCGGTGTTTTCTGGCACGATACGACGATCCAGCACCTCATCAATTAGCCCGTAAGCCACTGATTCTTCACCACTCATGAAGTTATCGCGGTCGGTATCCTGAGCGATTTCTTCCAGACTTTTGCCCGTGTGATGAGCCATAATTTTGTTTAATCGGTCACGAATCAGCAAAATTTCTTTCGCGTGAATCTCGATATCCGTCGCCTGACCCTGCACGCCACCCAGCGGCTGATGAATCATCATGCGCGAATGTGGCAAGCAAAAACGCTTGTCCTTGGCACCACCCGTCATCAACAAAGCCCCCATGCTGGCAGCCTGGCCAATACACATGGTGCTCACGTCGCAGCCAATGAACTGCATGGTGTCGTAAATCGCCAAGCCGGCCGTTACTGAGCCACCCGGTGAGTTGATGTAAAAACTGATGTCCTTGTCCGGATTTTCCGACTCCAGAAACAACAGCTGCGCCACGATCACGTTGGCCACGTGATCATCCACCGGCCCCACCAAAAAGACCACCCGCTCTTTCAGCAACCGGGAATAGATGTCGTAGGAACGCTCACCACGAGCGGACTGCTCGACCACGATGGGAATCATGTTCAGATTGCTGATATCGTTACTCGTATCGACACTAGCGCCAGAACTTATGTTGGAAAAGGACGGATTTTTCATGGGTTTAAACGTTCTCTTTTAGGGCGCCAGCGGCGCTGGGGAAGATCAGCTGGCAGTCTGCCCCGGATTCATCAAAGCGTCAAATGATGTCTTTTTGTCGCTCACCTTAGCCAGTGAAATCACATGTTCCACCGCCATCTCTTCCAGCGTCACATTCTCCACTTCCTTGAGGCGATCTTTGTCGCCGTAGTAATACTTCACCACTTCTTCCGGACGTTCGTAACTGGCGGACATTTTCTCCACCGCCTCACGCAAACGCGCCGGCGGTACGCTGATGTCATTATTTTTAATCACTTCGGAAAGAATCAACCCCAGCGACACACGACGCTGCGCTTGTGATTCAAACTGTGCGGGATCCACATCCTGCGCCTGACCGTACTGCTGCATATCCTTCTGACGCTGCTTAACCAGCACTTCGATTTCGCTGTCCACCAGTGCTTTGGGAATATCCAGCAATTTCAGTCCCATCAAACCATCAAACACCTGTTCTTTAACGCGCATGGTAACGGTCTGTTCAGACTCACGTTGCATGTTTTCACGCACTTGCTTTTTCAGTGCTTCAAGTCCACCTTCTTTCACCCCAAACTCCACCGCAAATTCGTCGTTGAGTTCTGGCAACACAGGCTCTTCAACCTTGCTTACCGTCGTGGCAAATTTCACGGCTTTACCGGCGAGATCTTTGGCTTGATAGTCTTCGGGAAAAGTCACATCCAGCGTGCGTTCTTCACCGGTCTTAACGCCCATAAGCTGCTCTTCAAAACCAGGAATCATGCGTTTGCTGCCCAGCTCCAGCGGCACCTGTTTCGCTGAGCCACCCTGGAATTCTTCGCCGTCCAGCGTACCCACAAAATCGATGGTCAGCTGATCGCCCTTTTTTGCCGCACGATCCACTTCACCCCAGGTGTTACGCTGTTTGCGAATGGTTCCCAGCATCAAGTCGATATCGGCATCGCCAATTTCCACCGCAGGGCGCTCGATCTTGATTTTATCCAAACCCTTTACTTCAAACTCCGGATACACCTCGAAGGTCGCAGTAAATTCAAAATTATCTTTTGCATCGCCTGGCTCAATCAGTGGCATACCGGCAGGGCGTAATTTTTCCTGAGTGACGGCTTCGTAAAAACTGTTCTGCATCACTTCGCCCATCACTTCTTGACTCACTTGGCCGGTAAATTTCTTCTGCACCACACTAAAGGGCACTTTACCCGGACGAAAACCATCGAGCTTCACGCGCCCAGCCAGATCTTTCAGGCGCTTTTGCACTTCGCCATCGATATTTTCTTTGGGTACGGTGACCGTCATGCGACGTTCCAGACCGTTGGTCGTTTCAACAGAAACTTGCATTACTATTTCTCCACTCGAAGATAAATTCACACTTTCATTAAACACTTTTTTAAACAAAAAAGGCACACGAACAAAGCTTGTCATTCGTGTTCAAAAAATGGTGGGGCGGGGGAGACTCGAACTCCCACACCTTGCGGCACCAGAACCTAAATCTGGCGTGTCTACCAATTTCACCACCGCCCCAAAAACCGGTAACCTACTGCCAATAAGCACCACATTCTACCATCGCCATTGCGATGACAGAAATTTCAGCCCGACAAATACTGCACGAGCCGAGATCGCATCCACAAAAAAACCCGGCATTTACCCTCTGGGGGCATAAAGGCCGGGCTTCCGAACTGGTGGGCCCTCAGGGATTCGAACCCTGGACCAAGAGATTAAGAGTCTCCTGCTCTACCAACTGAGCTAAAGGCCCCAAACTGATGCCACGGATGCTTCCCCGAGTCAGGGTAAAACACCCGATGATGCCAGCCACGGATAAACGACGCACGTCATTTACCGCCTGCGCAAAAATGGGGTGGACGATGGGACTTGAACCCACGACGACCGGAATCACAATCCGGGGCTCTACCAACTGAGCTACGCCCACCAT